>NZ_JBFALC010000126.1:0-12321 GCF_040656035.1 Streptomyces sp. NPDC050211 | reverse complement strand
CACCTGACGGACCGGGGCGCGCGCCGTTCTCTGTCTCCGCCCACGAAAAGGATCCGGACAACCACACAGCGCTACGTCACCCCCCCGCGACCGGGAACACCCGGGGCCGCGCGAGCATTGAACTGAACAGCACCCCATTCGTGCTGAACGAGGGTCAGGGTCCTGTCCACGGTCACCCGGCCCTCTTGGTCGGCCTCTTCGCCCCTAAGGAGGAATCCGCGCCCGGAGAATCCGCAGAGCTGATCTACTGGCGAGAACTGTGAGGTCGCCTGGCACTCTGTGTGTCGGCGATGTGACAGGCGCATGAAACGGTTTGCCGAACATGCGTAGGGTGCAGAGAACTCATCAGAAGGAGTGCGCCCGGATGGCGGTGCACCGGCAGCGGACCGACGAGCCAGGGCGAAGGAGGGAGCCGGAGCTATGGGCGACCACAAAGAACAACCGCTTCGCGTGGGCGCGGCCGTACGGCGGAGGCGCAGGGCGCTGGACCTCACGCTCGCCGTCGTGGCCGAGCGCAGCGGCCTGTCGGTCCCGTTCCTGAGCCAGGTCGAGAACGACCGCGCGCGCCCCAGCAGAAGCTCCCTGGAGAAGGTGGCCGACGCCCTGCGCACCACCGCCGTGGAACTCCTCGCCGCTGCCGACCCGGCGTGCAGCGTCGACGTCGTCCGCGCGGAGTGCGAATCGGGTCCGGAACCCAGCACGCGTTCCCTGGTGCGCGGTCACCACCAGATGCACGCCTCGGAGTTCACCGGCGACCATGACGCGGGCCGTGAATTCCAGTACCGCAACGACCAGTTGATGTACGTGGCCGACGGAGCGGTGGAGATCGAGGCGGAGGGCCGTGCCTACCGCCTGGGCCGTGGCGACACGTTGTACCTCACCGGCGGGGTGCGTCACCGCTGGCGTGCCACCGAGCCGGACACCCGGGTGGTCGTCGTCGCGGTGGCCGAGCACATCGAGGCCGTCCGGGACCGGCCGCGCCGGTGAGAGTCGTCTCCCTCGTCCCGTCGCTCACCGAGGCCCTGGCCTTGACGCTGCCGGGGACCCTCGTCGGCGCCACCGACTGGTGCACCCGTCCGGCGGACCTGGACGTGCCCCGCGTCGGCGGCACCAAGAACCCGGCGATCGGCCGGATCACCGCGCTCCGTCCCGACCTGGTCGTCGCCAACGAGGAGGAGAACCAGGCACCGGACCTCCAGGCCCTTCGCTCCGGAGGCATCGCCGTCCTGGTCACCGAGGTGCGGAGCGTGCCGCAGGCCTTCCGCGAACTGGACCGGATGCTGACCGCCTGCGGCGCGAAGAGCCGCCCCCGCTGGCTGGACGAGGCGGAGACAGCCTGGTCCGCGCTCCCGGCCCCGCAGACCCGCACGACGGCGGTCGTCCCCATCTGGCGCCGCCCCTGGATGGTCCTGGGCCGGGACACCTTCGCGGGCGACGTACTGTCCCGCCTCGGCGTGGACAACCTGTACGCGACCCACCCCGAGCGCTACCCCCGCATCCCGGTGGCCGACCTGTGCGCGGCGGCCCCCGACGTGGTGGTGCTCCCGGACGAGCCGTACCGCTTCACGCCGGACGACGGCCCGGAGTCCTTCCCGGACCTGCCCTGCGCACTGGTCGACGGACGCCACCTCACCTGGTACGGCCCATCGCTGACCGAGGCCCCACGAGTGCTGGCCGAGGCCCTGCGAGCAGCGCACCGCTGACCAGCCCGCGCGCCGTATACAGGGCGGCCGTGCCCCAGGCGACGACCAGGACGACGTACAAGCCAATCGCAAGCCACTCGAAGACGACGAGCCCGGTGTGCCGCGACAGCGCCTCCGCGCCGGTGACACAGGTGCCCACCGGAAAGGTGAACGCCCACCAGGTCATCGCGAACCTCATCCCGTCCCGCCGGGCACGCAGCACATGGGCGGTGGCGAACACCAACCACAGCAGCGCGAAGCCCATCACCGGCACGCCGTACAGAACGGCGAGGATCCCGAACCCGTCGCTGTACGGGGCGGGCACGACACCGGGGGCCACGTCCGCGAAGTGGCCGACGGCGGTGGTGGACTGCCCGAGCGGCCCCAGCACGAGAAAGAGCGTGGGCGTGAGCGCGAGCGGCAACGGCCCCCCGGTGATCAGCCGGCCGAAGACCAGCGGCAGCATGAGCAGCGTCGCCAGAAGACTGACCCCGAACAACGCGACGCACCCGAGCAGCAGCGTCTCCTGAGCCTGCCCCGCCGGCAGATACGGCACGAGAAGCGGCCCGAGCGCGGCGGACACCATGGGCGCGACGACGGGCAACAGCCATACCGGCGTGGCCTGATGCGGCTCCACCCGATGTCGTACGGCCATCAGGTACGGAACGGCGACAGCGGCCGCGAGCCCCACGAGCGTCCCGGCGGTGAACAGCACGGCATCGAGCGCGACCGCCGCGTCCGTCCCGATCCAGTCCCGTCCGACGGTGAGGGCACCGCCGCCGACGGCCAGCAGAGCCATGGCGAGGCAGCCGTAGAAGGGCGCGACGGCCGGGTCGAGGAGATGGGCGCGGGCCTGATCGCGGTGGTGAACCCAGTGGAGGGCCCGGGCGCAGAGCAGGACGGCGAGCAGCAGGAAGGAGAAGGCCCAGACGGCGGCACAGAGGGTACGCAGGCCGGGGATGCCGGAGAAGGGAGCGGGCAGGGCGGCGCCGGCGGTGGCGACGATGGCGGTGCCCATGACGGTGGCGTACCAGTTGGGTCCGAGGTGACGGACGGCCGGGACGCGCGGGGGCCGTGCGGTGGCACGGGGGAGGGGCTGGACTGCGGTGACCATGCAGTCACCGTGCCGTCGCGGAAGGTCGCCGACCAGAGAGCACGTGTCTATGAGGGCATAAACTGACCTTATGAGCAGCGCCACGGAAGACCCTCACCGCCCTCCGGCCCTCCTCGCTCACCGGGTGCCGGACCTGGGAGCCCTGGAGCT
Organism: Streptomyces sp. NPDC050211; assembly: GCF_040656035.1. Classification (NCBI taxonomy): domain Bacteria; kingdom Bacillati; phylum Actinomycetota; class Actinomycetes; order Kitasatosporales; family Streptomycetaceae; genus Streptomyces; species Streptomyces sp. NPDC050211. The sequence goes on along the minus strand of NZ_JBFALC010000126.1, from coordinate 9,375 downwards.
GCTGCTGGCGGTCGCACGGCTCGGCAGCCTGGGCGCGGCGGCCCGCGAAATGGGCATCACCCAGCCCGCGGCGAGCAGTCGGATCCGCTCGATGGAACGCCAGCTGGGCGTGGCCTTGGTGGACCGCTCCCCACGAGGCTCCCGTTTGACGGACGCGGGCGCACTGGTGACGGACTGGGCACGCAGAATTGTCGAGGCGGCGGAGGCCTTCGACGCGGGCGCCCAGGCACTGCGCGACCGAAGGGACTCCCGCCTCAGGGTCGCGGCCAGCATGACGATCGCCGAGTACCTACTGCCGGGCTGGCTCCTGGCCCTGCGCGCCGCCCGCCCCGACACGGCGGTATCCCTCCACGCTGGCAACTCGGCAGCGGTGGCACAACGCCTGCTCTCCGACGAAGCCGACCTGGGCTTCGTAGAAGGCCTGTCCGTCCCGACCGGCCTCGACTCGGTCGTCATAGCCCACGACCACCTGATCGTCGTCACGGCCCCCAACCACCCCTGGGCCCGCCGCCGAAGCCCCCTGGCGGCGCCCGAACTGGCGGCCACCCCCCTCATCCTCCGCGAGAAAGGCTCCGGCACCCGCCAGGTCCTCGACGCAGCCCTCGGCGGCCTAGCCAGACCCCTGATCGAACTCTCCTCCACCACAGCGGTAAAGGCAGCAGCGGTAAGCGGCGCGGGCCCGGCGGTCCTCAGCGAGTTGGCGGTCGGCGAGGAACTGTCGATGCGCCGCCTCGTACGCGTCCCCCTCGAAAAGGTCTCCTTGGCAAGAGACCTCCGAGCAGTCTGGCCAACAGGCCACCGCCCAACGGGCCCGGCGAGGGATTTGCTGTCGCTGACGCGAGGGTAGTCAAATTAGCCCCTCCGGCGTTTGAGGAGCGGGGGCCCGGGGGGCTGGCCCCCGAACGGGGTCCAGGGGCGGAGCCCCGGTGGGGTCGAAGGGGCGAAGCCCCTGGAGGATGGGACGGGTAAGGGCGGCGGGGGCGAAAAACCAGGCCGAGGCACCCCCGCTCAACCCGCCGCCGACGCCCCCGCCGCCCGCACCAACGCCCCCATGACCCGCAAATCCTCCCCCATCTCCGGATGCCACTGCACCCCCAACACCCACCCCCCGGAAGGAAGTTCCACCGCCTCCACAGTCCCGTCCCCCGCATGCGCCGACACCACAAGCCCGACCCCCAGCCGATCCACGGCCTGATGGTGATACGTCGGCACGGCCGTCTCCTCCGGCACGACCCCCGCGTACAACGTCCCCGGCACAGGCTTCACCGAGTGCCGCCCGAAGACACCCACCACCTCCGCATGCCCGTCGAGATGCTGAACGAGCGTCCCGCCGAGGGCGACGTTCAGCAGCTGCATACCCCGGCAGATCCCCAGCAACGGCACGCGGTCCCGCAACGCGGCCTCGATCAGCGCCAGTTCCCAGGCGTCCCGCGCCCGCGCCGGCGGCCCGGTCCGGGCGTCGCGCTCGGCGCCGTACCGCACCGGCTCGACATCCGGCCCGCCCGCGATCACCAGCCCGTCGAGCCGCGCCACGGCCGCCGCGGCGAGCGAAGGCTCGTCCGGCGGAAGCATCGCGGCCAGCCCGCCCGCCGCCTGCACGAGCCGCGGATACCCGGCGGGCAGCAGCGCCGCCTCCAGCTCCCACGCGCCCCAGCGGGCCCCGGCCTCCAGATACGTACTGATGCCGATCAGCGGCCTGCCGGTCATACGTCCTCCCGCTCCCGTCAATGGATCGCGCTCACACCATTGCCGTAACCATCCCCCAACCGCAAGCCCACCCTCACGTCAGGAACCCCCGCAACAGCGCCGCCGTCCCCCCGCAGTGCTCCCGCATCATCTCCCGCGCCCCGTCCGCGTCCCCGTCCAGCACCGCCTCGACGATCGCGATGTGCTGCCGCTGGGAGTGCTCGAGGTTGCGGACGAGGAGCGGGATGCAGTCCAGCAGGTCGTTCACCGTGGCCCGGACCGCCGCGTACTGCGCGGTGAGCGACGGTGAACCGCACAGCTCGGCCAGGGTGAGGTGGAGCAGCGTGTCCAGCCGGCGGTAGTCGGACAGCGGAGCGTCCTGCGTGCGGGCGAGGGCGTCGCGGAGCCGGGCGGTCTGCTCGTCGGTGAGGCCGTGCGCGGCGCACAGGCCGGCCGCGCCGACCTCCAGCACCTCGCGGAAGCGCAGCATGTCCTCGATGTCGACCTCGGCGACCCGTCGCCGCAGTTCGTCCTCGCCGCCGCCGTCCTTGCGCGGCAGCACGAACGTCCCGCCGTACCGTCCGCGGCGTGACTCGACGAGCCCCTGGTCCTGGAGCACCTTGAGCACCTCGCGCAGGGTGACCCGGCTGATGCCGAGCCGTTCCGCCAGCTCGCGCTCGGCGGGCAGCCGCTCGCCGCCGGGCACCAGGCCGAGGCGGACGACCTGGAGGATCTGCTCCAGCGCCTCCTCGAAGCCGTTGCCCGCGCGCACCGGCCGCAGCACCGGGGTCAGCCCGTCCTGCTGAGTGGTGCCGTCGGGATCGACCGACATATGGCCGTGCCCCCTTCCCAAGCAATGGTTCTCCGCAATACCTTATGGCTCTCGGCTGGCTGAAACCAGCGCGCAGAAGCCCGAAGGAGGCCCTTCCCGTGGCAGACCGCACACCCCCGCTCAGCGTCGAGGAGCTGCATGCCCTCGTCGCGGGCGGTGAGATCGACACTGTCGTCCTGGCCTTCCCCGATATGCAAGGGCGGCTCCAGGGCAAGCGGTTCGCCGCCCGCTTCTTCCTCGACGAGGTCCTCCACCACGGCACCGAGGGCTGCAACTACCTCCTCGCCGTCGACACCGAGATGAACACCGTCGACGGCTACGCCATGTCGTCCTGGGACCGCGGCTACGGCGACTTCGCCATGCACCCCGACCTGAGCACCCTGCGCCGCGTCCCCTGGAACGAGGGCACGGCCATGGTGATCGCCGACCTCGCCTGGACCGACGGCTCCCCGGTCGTCGCCGCCCCGCGCCAGATACTGCGCCGCCAGCTGGAGCGCCTCGCCGAACTCGGCCTCACCGCCCAGGTCGGCACGGAGCTGGAGTTCATCGTCTTCAAGGACACCTACGAGCAGGCCTGGGACGCGCACTACCGGGGACTCACCCCGGCGAACCAGTACAACATCGACTACTCCGTCCTCGGCACCGGCCGTATCGAGCCGCTGCTCCGCCGTATCCGCAACGAGATGGCGGCCGCCGGTCTCACCGTCGAGTCCGCCAAGGGCGAGTGCAACCCCGGCCAGCACGAGATCGCCTTCCGCTACGACGAGGCCCTCGTCACCTGCGACCAGCACGCGATCTACAAGACCGGCGCCAAGGAGATCGCGTCCCAGGAGGGCGTGTCTCTGACCTTCATGGCCAAGTACAACGAGCGCGAGGGCAACTCCTGCCACATCCACCTGTCGCTGGCGGACGCGGACGGGAACAACGTGATGCCGGGGGAGGGACTCGGTGCTATGTCACATGTCATGCGCCACTTCCTCGCAGGACAGCTCGCCGCGCTCCGCGACTTCTCCCTCCTCTACGCCCCCAACATCAACTCGTACAAGCGCTTCCAGCCCGGCTCCTTCGCCCCCACCGCCGTCGCCTGGGGCTACGACAACCGCACCTGCGCGCTCCGCGTCGTCGGCCACGGCCGCTCGATGCGGTTCGAGAACCGGCTGCCCGGCGGTGACGTCAACCCGCACCTCGCGGTGGCCGGGCTGGTCGCGGCCGGGCTGTACGGCGTCGAGCAGAAGCTGGAGCTGCCCGAGCCCTGCCCCGGCAACGCCTACGCCGCCGACTTCGAGCATGTCCCCACCACCCTGCGCGAGGCCGCCGAGCTGTGGGAGAACAGCCCGATCGCCAAGGCGGCCTTCGGCGACGAGGTCGTCGCGCACTACCGCAACATGGCGCGCGTCGAGCTGGACGCCTTCGACGCCGCGGTCACCGACTGGGAGCTGCGCCGCTCCTTCGAACGTATGTGAGGCCCTTCTTGTCCGCCGAGCACGAACTCGAAGTACTGAACCCGGCGACCGAGGAGGTCGTCGCCACCGTCCCCGCCGCCGACGCGGCCGACATGGACCGTGCCGTCGCCCGCGCCGCCGTCGCCCAGCGGTCCTGGGCGGCCGCCGCCCCCGCCGACCGGGCCCGGCTGCTGCGCCGCTTCGCCGACGTCGTCGACACGCACATCGAGGAGCTGGCCCAGCTGGAGGTCCGCGAGGCGGGCCACCTCCTCGGCAACGCCCGCTGGGAGGCCGGCAACGCCCGTGACCTGCTGCTGTACGCGGCTGGCGGCGCCGAACGCCTCCTCGGCAAGCAGATCCCCGTACCGGGCGGCTGGAACGTCACCTTCCAGGAACCCCTCGGCGTGGTCGGTGTCATCGCGCCCTGGAACTTCCCGATGCCCATCGCCGCCTGGGGCTCCTTCCCGGCCCTCGCCGCGGGCAACGCGGTCGTCCTCAAGCCCGCCGAGACCACCCCGCTCACAGCGCTGCGCCTCGCCGAACTCGCCCTGGAGGCGGGCCTGCCCGAGGGGCTGTTCCAGGTCCTCCCCGGATACGGTCATATCGCGGGCCGCGCCCTCGTCGACCACCCCGACGTGGCGAAGATCGTGTTCACCGGCTCCACCCGTACCGGCCGCGAAGTCATGGAGCGCTGCGCCCACCTGGTCAAGCCCGTCACCCTCGAACTCGGCGGCAAGAGCCCCAACATCGTCTTCGCCGACGCCGACCTGAAGCGCGCGATCGACCCCTTCTCCTTCCTCGACAACAGCGGCCAGGACTGCTGCGCCCGCACCCGGATCCTGGTCCAGGAGTCCGTCTACGACGAGGTCCGCGACCTGCTCGCCGACGCGCTGTCCACGGTGGTCGTGGGCGACCCCGCCGACGAGAAGACCCAGATGGGCCCGCTGATCAGCCGACAACAGCTGGACCGCGTACGGTCGTTCGTCCCCGAGGACGCCCAGGCCCTGCGCGGCAGCGCCCCCGACGGCCCCGGCTTCTGGTTCGCGCCGACCGTCCTGACCGGCGAGCGGCACGACTCCGCGGCGGCCTGCGAGGAGATCTTCGGCCCGGTCGCCGTCCTGCTGCCCTTCACCGACGAGCAGGACGCGATCCGCCTCGCCAACGACACCCCGTACGGCCTCGCGGGCTCCCTCTGGACCCGCGACCTGGGCCGCGCCCTGCGCGTCTCGCAGGCCGTCCGGGCGGGCAACCTGTCCGTCAACTCCCACTCCGCGGTCCGCTACTGGACCCCCTTCGGCGGCTTCAAGCAGTCGGGCGTCGGCCGCGAGCTGGGCCCGGACGCCCTGGCCGCCTTCACGGAAACCAAGAACGTCTTCATCAGCACGGAAGGCTCCGCACAGTGACCGAAGAGAACGTGTGCCGCCGACTGGTCGGCCGTACCGCCGTCATCACCGGAGCCGGCAGCGGCATCGGCCTCGCCACCGCCCGCCGGCTCGCCTCCGAGGGCGCGCATGTCGTCTGCGGCGACGTGGACGAACAGCGCGGCAAGGCGGCCGCCGAAGAGGTCGGCGGGGTCTTCGTGAAGGTCGACGTCACCGACGCCGAGCAGGTCGAGGCGCTGTTCAAGACGGCGTACGACACCTACGGCAGTGTCGACATCGCCTTCAACAACGCGGGCATCTCGCCGCCCGACGACGACTCGATCCTGGAGACCGGCCTGGATGCCTGGAAGCGTGTCCAGGAGGTCAACCTCACCTCCGTCTACCTGTGCTGCAAGTCGGCCATCCCGTACATGCGGCGCCAGGGCAAGGGGTCGATCATCAACACGGCCTCCTTCGTGGCCCGGATGGGCGCGGCCACGTCGCAGATCTCGTACACGGCGTCCAAGGGTGGCGTCCTGGCCATGTCCCGCGAGCTCGGCGTGCAGTTCGCCCGCGAGGGCATCCGCGTCAACGCGCTCTGCCCCGGACCGGTCAACACCCCGCTTCTGCAGGAGCTGTTCGCCAAGGACCCGGAGCGGGCGGCACGCCGGCTCGTCCACATCCCCCTCGGCCGGTTCGCCGAGGCCGAGGAGATCGCCGCCGCGGTCGCCTTCCTGGCCAGCGACGACTCCTCCTTCGTGAACGCGACCGACTTCCTCGTCGACGGCGGAATCTCGGGGGCGTACGTCACGCCCCTGTAGGCCTCGCCCTACAGTGCCGGGATATGAGCATGACGCCCCCGCCCGGCTGGTACCGGGACCCCTCCGGCCCGCACCTGGAGCGCTGGTGGGACGGAACGGCCTGGACCGAGCACCGGCGCGCGCCCGAGATCCCCGCGCCGTCGGTGCCGGCCGTGCCGTCCGCCGGCGGGGCCTCCGGACGCGCCAAGGCCATCGCCGTCACCAGCGCGGCCGTCGTCCTCGTCGTCGCGATCGTCGTCGGCGCGGTCGTCCTCGGCCGGGACGACAGCGGCGGTGGCTCGGACCCGATCGCCGACCCGACGATCGCGACGCCCACCGCCGAGGCGCCGACCAGCGAGACTCCGTCCCCGTCCACGAGCGAACCGTCCGCCGACGACCCCGCCGTGGTCGTCGACCAACTCAACGGCATCACCCTGCCGTTGATCGACGGCTGGGTCCGCCCCCAGTACGTCGCCGACCCCGACGTCCTGATGACCACCGACGGCACCTACGAGTGCCCGGCCGACGCCGGAGTCTGCCGCCACGGCCTCGTCATCTCCCGCACGGTCACCGGCAACGACGAGAAGTCCCTCGAGGCCCTGGCCAAGGCGGACATCCCGGATGCGGCCGATGACGCCTACGACCGCGACCGCATCGGACGGCACCCCTTCGGCGGCATCGAGTCCCACAAGCTCATCGGCTCCGGGCAGATCGCGGTGGCGGGCCGCACCGGGTACTACGTGCGCTGGCAGGTCAGCACGGCCAAGGGGCCCGGCGGTCACGTCCAGTCGCTGGCCTTCCCGGGCGGCGTCGGCCCGGAGTCCCGGGTCATCGTCCGTTATGTGTTCGACGCGGGCACGGACGGGCCGCCGCTGTCCGACATGGACCGGATCACCAAGGGAATCAAGGTGACCGGCGACGAGGACGGCGGCGGAGGCGTGGGCAGCAGCATCGGCCCGACGGACTGACTGGCTACAGGAACGACTGACTGGTTACAGGAACGTCAGCCCCTCGCCGCGATACGTCGGTACGGTCGCCGTCACCGCGTCCCCCTCGATCAGCTGCAGCGCGTCGAACCGCTCGCACAGCTCACCCGCCTTGGCATGCCGGAACCACACCTTGTCGCCGATCAGCAGATCGTCGGCGGGCGGCCCGAGCAGCGGCGTCTGCACCTCGCCGGGCCCCTCCTGCGGGTCGTAGCGCAGACCCTCCGGCAGATACGGCACGGGCAGCCGATCGAGCCCGGCCGCGCCGGACGCCGGATAGCCGCCGCCGAGGACGGTCACGACCCCGACGCCGGGCCGGCGCACCACGGGCTGGGCGAACAGCGCGGCCGGTCGCCCGCTGAACGACGTGTAGTTGTCGAACAGTCGCGGCACATACAGCCCCGACCCGGCCGCGATCTCCGTGACGGCGTCCTCGGCGGCGGTGTGCTGCACACTGCCGGTCCCGCCGCCGTTGACGTACTCCAGATCGGGCACCACGGCCCGCACCGCCCGCACCACCTCGGCCCGCCGCTCGGCGAGTTCCCGGCGGGCGGCGGCCTGCATCAGCCGGACGGCACGCGAGCGCAGCGGCCGCCCGGCGATCGCGTCACCGACGCCGGCGATGTGTCCCTCGTAGGCCATGATCCCCACGAGCTTGAAGCCGGGACGGCGGGCCACCGTACGGGCCATGTCGGCGACTTGGGCAGGGGAGTGCAGCGGAGACCGCAGCGCCCCGACCCGCACGCGCCCGCCGAGCAGCTTCAGGGACGTGTCCAACTCCAGGCACACCCGCACCACTTCACGCCCGCCGTCGCGGGACGCGTCGATGAGCGCGAGCTGCGCCGGGTCGTCGACCATCACGGTCACCGCGGAGGCGAGCTTGGGATCACCGGCCAGCTCGGCGAATCCGGCGCGGTCCGCCGACGGGTAGGCCAGCAGGATGTCGTCGAAGCCCGACCGCGCCAGCCACAGGGACTCGGCGAGGGTGAAGGACATGATGCCGGCGAAACCGTCCTTGGCGAGGACGCGTTCGAGCAGGGCTCGGCAGCGTACGGACTTGCTGGCGACCCGGATCGGTTTTCCCCCCGCCCTGCGGACCAGATCCTCCGCGTTGGCGTCGAAGGCATCCAGGTCCACGATCGCGAGAGGGGCGTCGAGATGGGCGGTGGCCCGGTCGTAACGGGTCCGGTCGGCGGCGCGCGCAGTCATGAACGAAGCCTGCCAGACTGGATTACCGCAGGGTAGGGGGACGTTCCGGGCAGATGCCCCGGCGTCGTGGACCGGTTCCCGTTCGACCGGGGGCAACCCGTAGAGTTGCGCGCACGCACGCAGGAACGACTCCGGCCCGCGGAAGGCCCGGGCACGAGGAAACGGGGGGTGCATGAGCACGGAAGCGAGGCACGCCTCCGTACCCCCACGCCCACCTCAGCCGCCCACAGTTCCGGCCGATTACGACCAGCCGGGGACCGGCGGCCAGTCATCCCTTGAGCACTCGGTGAACGCTACGTCCGCCGAGGCGCCGGCGAACGGCACGTCTGCAGAGGCGTCGGCGAACGGCACGGCGGCGGCACCGGGACGGGGTAGTGCCGGTCAGACGGCGACACGGGGTGCGGCGGAGATGCCGGTGCGGCGTGACGGTGAGGCTGTGACGCGGGGTGCGGCGGAGATGCCGATGCGGAGTGACAGTCGGACGGTGACGGGCGGGACGGGTCCGGATGCGTCCTCGAGCGGAGCCCCGATGTCCGACGTGCCGTCGCAGGGCAGGGTCTCCCGGCCGGATGCCCCCGTCACACCGGCGCACGGCGCACCGCACGGACGCGGCGCATCCGCCCCCTCCGGCACCCAGCCCCACCTCACCGACCTACGCGACCCGTCGTCCCCCCAGGACACCGCCCCCACGGTTCCACCGCCCCCACCGAGGGCCTCCGCCCGCTTCCCGGACACCCCACCCCCCACCGCCCACCCGACAGGCACGGAGACCGCCCCACCGCCACGCCACCCGGCCGTACCGGCACCGAAGGCCGAGACCTCGCACCGTCCGAGTGGATCTGCGGCGCCTGCCGAGCCTGCGCACCGCCCGGGTGTACCCGCGGCTCCCGCCCAGCCCCCGCGTCGTCCGGCGGCCCAACCCCCCGCGCCCGCCGAGGCGCTGACGCGTCCTGTCGCGCAACGGTTGCCTGCCGAGACGCCGCAGCGCCCCGGTGCACCCGGGACTCCCGCCGCGCAGCCGCGTCGTCCGGCCGCCGCACCCCCGGCGCCCGCCGAGCC
>NZ_JBFALC010000125.1:0-12408 GCF_040656035.1 Streptomyces sp. NPDC050211 | reverse complement strand
ACCGGCGACCTCACCGCCGTCGTCACGGTGGCCGACGACGGCGGTTCCAGCGGGCGCCTGCGCGATGAGCTGGGCGTGCTGCCACCCGGCGACCTGCGCAAGGCGCTGGCCGCGCTCTGCGGCGACGACGACTGGGGCCAGACCTGGTCCCGCGTCATCCAGCACCGCTTCCAGTCCCAGGGCGACCTGCACGACCACGCGGTCGGCAATCTGCTGATCGTCGCCCTGTGGGAGCAGCTCGGCGACCATGTCCAGGCCCTCGACCTGGTCGGCAAGCTGCTGGGCGCACACGGCCGCGTGCTGCCCATGTCCGCCGTACCGCTGGAGCTCCAGGCCCTGGTCAAGGGCCACGACCCGGACCGCCCTGAGGACGTCGACACCGTCCGTGGCCAGGCCACCGTCGCGCTCACCCCCGGCGAGGTGCAGTCCGTACACCTCGTACCGCACGACCCGCCCGCCGTCCCCGAGGCCGTCGAGGCGGTCCTCGACGCGGACTGGGTGGTGCTCGGCCCCGGCTCCTGGTTCTCCTCGGTCATCCCGCATCTGCTCGTGCCCGAGCTGCTGGACGCCCTCACGCAGACGAAGGCACGCCGGGTACTCTCCCTGAACCTCGCGCCGCAGCCCGGAGAAACCGAGGGCTTCTCCCCGCAGCGTCATTTGGAGGTTTTGGGACGACACGCCCCTAAACTCGCCCTGGACGTGGTGCTGGCCGACGAGGCCGCCGTGCCCGACCGCGCTGTACTCACCGAGGCCGCCAAGCGGCTCGGTGCGGCGGTCGAGCTGGCGCCGGTGGCCCGGAGGGACGGCAGCCCCAGGCATGACCCGGAGCTGCTGGCCGCCGCGTACGACCGTATTTTTCGGATGCATGGAAGGATCGGCCCATGGCGATGACGGCAGCGGTGAAGGATGAGATCTCCCGGCTCCCCGTCACCCGGACCTGCTGCAGGAAGGCGGAGGTCTCCGCCGTTCTGCGGTTCGCCGGCGGCCTCCATCTGGTGAGCGGGCGCATCGTGATCGAGGCGGAGCTGGACACCGCGATGGCGGCCCGCCGGCTCAAGCGGGACATCCTGGAGATCTTCGGCCACAGCTCCGAGCTGATCGTGATGGCACCCGGCGGGCTGCGCCGCGGTTCGCGCTACGTCGTGCGGGTCGTCGCCGGCGGTGACCAGCTGGCCCGGCAGACCGGCCTGGTCGACGGCCGTGGTCGCCCGATCCGCGGCCTGCCCCCGCAGGTGGTCTCGGGGGCCACCTGCGATGCCGAAGCGGCCTGGCGCGGCGCCTTCCTGGCCCATGGCTCGCTGACCGAGCCCGGCCGCTCGTCCTCCCTCGAAGTGACCTGCCCGGGTCCCGAGGCCGCGCTCGCCCTCGTCGGCGCCGCCCGCCGTCTGTCGATCGCCGCCAAGGCCCGTGAGGTACGCGGCGTCGACCGGGTCGTCGTCCGCGACGGCGACGCCATCGGCGCCCTGCTGACCCGGCTCGGCGCCCATGAGTCGGTGCTGGCCTGGGAGGAGCGCCGGATGCGCCGCGAGGTACGGGCCACGGCGAACCGGCTCGCCAACTTCGACGACGCCAACCTGCGCCGCTCCGCGCGCGCGGCCGTCGCCGCCGGCGCCCGCGTCCAGCGCGCCCTGGAGATCCTCGGCGACGACGTGCCCGAGCATCTCGCGGCGGCGGGCCGGCTGCGCATGGAGCACAAGCAGGCCTCCCTCGAGGAGCTCGGCGCGCTCGCCGACCCCCCGCTGACCAAGGACGCCGTGGCGGGCCGTATCCGCCGACTGCTCGCGATGGCCGACAAGCGGGCCCAGGACCTCGGCATCCCGGGCACGGAGTCCAGCCTCACGGAGGAGATGGCCGACGCCGGCTGACCCGAAGACGCTCGCAACACGCCGGTGCCGACGCCCAACTGGGCATCGGCACCGGCGTGTTGTACAGCCTTGAGGCACCCTTGACTCGATCATGAACTGTCATGAGCCTGGCATCTGTTCGCTGCTGTGGCGACCTTTGCTAGGGGGGTTCATGAGACATAGAGCGAGATCGATCCTCGCTGTCGGCACGCTCCTGATCGGTGGAGCGAGCATCGCACCCATTGCCCAGGCACAGAGCGGTAGTTCGTCCTCCGGAGGGGACGAGATCAAGGTCTTCCGCGCCGACGTCACCAAGAAGCAGGTACCCCTGCTGCTGGCCACCGGACAGGACGGCCACGAACTCGGCGAGCACGTGCCCGACAAGGGCACGGCCACCGTCGAGGTCTATCTCACCGACCAACAGGCCGACAAGCTCGAGAAACAGGGCGTCGACCTCACCGAGCACACGCTGTCCGGCAAGGCGGAGGCCCGCGTCGAGGCCGCGGCCGAGGGGGTGTTCCGGCCGTACAGCTCGGACGGCGGACTGCGGCAGGAGATCCTCGCCACCGCACGGGCCAACCCGGGCCTGACCAAGGTCGTCTCCATCGGCAAGACCGTCAACGGCCAGGACATCCTGGCGCTGAAGCTCACCAAGAACGCCAAGAAGACGAAGGACGGCGCCAAGCCCTCCGTCCTCTATCTCTCCGCCCAGCACGCGCGCGAGTGGATCACCCCGGAGATGACCCGGCGGCTGATGCACCACTACGTGGACAACTACGCCACCGACAAGCGCATCAAGAAGATCGTCGACACGACGGAACTGTGGTTCGTCCTCACGGCCAACCCCGACGGCTACGACCACACCTTCGAGAACTCCGACAACCGCCTGTGGCGCAAGAACCTGCGGGACGTCAACGGCGACGGCGTCATCAGCACCGGCGACGGCGTCGACCTCAACCGCAACTTCGCCTACAAGTGGGGCTACGACGACGAGGGTTCGTCCCCCAACCCCACCAGCCAGACCTACCGCGGCGCGGCCCCGAACTCCGAGCCCGAGACCCGGGCCCTGGACGCCTTTGAGCGACGGATCGGATTCGAGTACGGCATCAACTACCACTCCGCCGCCGAACTCCTCCTCTACGGAGTCGGCTGGCAGGTCGCCACACCCACCCCGGACGACGTGGTGTACGAGGCCCTCGCCGGCACACCGGAGAACTCCGCGATCCCCGGCTACCACCCGCAGGTCTCCTCGGAGCTGTACACCACCAACGGCGAGGCCGACGGCCACGCGGCGAACGTCAACGGCATGGCGATGTTCACCCCCGAGATGTCGACCTGCGAAACCGCGTCCAGCGTCGACCCCGACGACCAGTGGAAGCCAGAGGACTGCCAGTCGATCTTCACCTTCCCGGACGACGAGACCCTGATCCAGCAGGAGTTCGCCAAGAACATCCCGTTCGCGCTCTCCGTCGCCGAGTCCGCCGCCCACCCCGACCAGCCGTCCTCCTCGGTCGGCCTGAAGGCCGCCGACTTCACCCCGGCCCCGTTCACGACGTCGTACTCCCGCGGCGCCGACCAGGAAGTCTCCGTCGTCGCACGGAAGTCGGTGCGGTACAAGGAGCTCAAGTACCGCGTCGACGGCGGCCGTACCCGGGACAGCGCTCTGCGGCCCTGGAAGGGCGGAGAGACCTACGGCGGTGAGGACAACATCCACTTCGACGAGTACCGGGCCAAGGTCCGGGACGGCGAGCCCGGCGACAAGGTCGAGGTCTGGTTCACCGGCAGGACCAGGAGTGGAAAGCCCGTCTCCAGCAAGCACTTCACCTACACGATCGCCGAACGGCCCAGGGCCGACACGCTCGTGGTCGCCGAAGAGGGCGCGGCGGCCACGCGGGCCAAGACCTACGTCGACGCGCTGAAGGCCAACGGCCGCAGGGCGGTCGTCTGGGACGTCGCCACCCAGGGCGCGCCCGACGCGCTCGGCGTGCTCAGCCACTTCGACACGGTCGTCCACTACACGGGCGCCGGCGTCCCCGGCAACGCCACCCAGCTCCAGCTGCGCGCCTTCCTCAACGAGGGCGGCAAGCTGATCGAGGCGGGCGAGCAGGCCGGCGGCTCCGTCGACCTCGGTGGCGGCACCCTGTCGAACGACTTCAGCCAGTACTACCTGGGCGCCTACACCCGTACGTCCCTGCCGGACGCCACGTCCTTCCAGGGCTCCGGCGCGCTCCTGGGCGCCACCACACCGCTGGGCGGCGCTCCCGGCAACCCGCTGAACGCGGCCGGGTCGTACAGCGTCACCTCCGACACGCTGCCCGTGGACACCCATCCGCAGTTCGAGAGCGCGGGAGCGGGCGCCTACCCCGGCACCGTCAATCCGTACGGCCCGTACGAAGGCGCCTCCATGGCCGCCGTCACGCACAGCGACTACGCCTGGAACCGCCTCACCCGCACCATCGACCTCACCTCGGTGAGTGCGTCCGAAAAGCCAACTCTGCGGACCAGGCTGCTCTGGGACACGGAGAAGAGCTACGACCACGCCCTCCTGGAGGCGCGCACGGCCGGTGCCGACGACTGGACCACGCTCCCGGAGGCAGGCGGCGCGACCAGCACGGCGGCGCCCGCCGAGTGCGACGCCGGGTACTTCATCCAGGCGCATCCCGCCCTCAAGCGGTATCTGACGCTGGCCGGAGGGGCCTGCACGCCCACCGGCACGACCGGTTCCTGGAACAGCTTCACCGGGTCGTCGTCCGGCTGGCAGGAGGTCTCCTTCGACCTCTCCGCGTACGCCGGGAAGAAGGTCGAGGTCTCCCTCGGCTACGTCACCGACCCCGGCACCGGTGGCCGCGGCGTCCTCGCCGACAACGCGTCCGTCGTGATCGGCGGCAACGCCGCGGAGACCGAGGGCTTCGAGACGTCGCTGGGCGCCTGGAGCACCCCCGGACCGCCCGCGGGCAGCCCCGCGGTGGTCAAGGACTGGGGGCGCGCGGGCGAGCTGTTCAAGACGTACGGCGCCGTCACCACGGACGACACCGTGCTGCTGGGCTTCGGTCTGGAGCACGTCACCGCGCCGATCGGCCGTACGACGCTGATCGGCAAGGCGCTGAAGGCGCTCGAGGGGTGAACCGGCCGGTCAACGGTGACCGACTCTCCGTAGCGAAATCGAGTGATCTGTGAGTGATCACGTCTCTCGGTCAGAGCGGTCCGTACCCCTACTGGTGGGTACGGACCGCCCTGCCGTGTATGGGACATCTCGATGTCACCACGGAGGCCACAGGGAGGTAGGGTCGTAGGCGGTCGGGGACATCCCATACAGCTCGCCGGTCTCGAAACCGGCGTACCAACGAGGAGATCGGTTCGTGACGATCCGCGTAGGCATCAACGGCTTTGGCCGCATCGGTCGTAACTACTTCCGCGCGCTGCTGGAGCAGGGTGCAGACATCGAGATCGTGGCTGTCAACGACCTGGGTGACACCGCGACCACCGCTCACCTGCTGAAGTACGACACGATTCTGGGGCGCCTCAAGCAGGAGGTCACCCACACCGCCGACACGATCACCGTCGACGGCCACACGATCAAGGTGCTCTCCGAGCGCAACCCCGCCGACATCCCGTGGGGCGAGCTGGGCGTCGACATCGTCATCGAGTCGACCGGCATCTTCACCAAGAAGGACGACGCCGCGAAGCACATCGCGGGCGGTGCGAAGAAGGTCCTCATCTCGGCTCCGGCCAAGGACGAGGACATCACCATCGTGATGGGCGTCAACCAGGACAAGTACGACCCGGCGAACCACCACGTCATCTCCAACGCCTCTTGCACCACCAACTGTGTGGCGCCGATGGCCAAGGTCCTCGACGAGAACTTCGGCATCGTCAAGGGTCTGATGACGACGGTGCACGCGTACACGAACGACCAGCGCATCCTGGACTTCCCGCACAAGGACCTGCGCCGCGCCCGCGCCGCCGCGGAGAACATCATCCCGACGACCACCGGTGCCGCCAAGGCCACCGCCCTGGTCCTGCCGCAGCTGAAGGGCAAGCTGGACGGCATCGCGATGCGTGTCCCGGTCCCGACCGGCTCGGCCACCGACCTCGTCGTGGAGCTGTCCCGCGAGGTCACCAAGGACGAGGTCAACGCCGCCTTCAAGAAGGCCTCCGAGGGCGAGCTGCAGGGCTATCTGACCTACACCGAGGACGAGATCGTCTCCTCGGACATCGTCAGCGACCCGTCGTCCTGCACCTTCG
The DNA here is from genome assembly GCF_040656035.1 of Streptomyces sp. NPDC050211. Taxonomy (NCBI): domain Bacteria; kingdom Bacillati; phylum Actinomycetota; class Actinomycetes; order Kitasatosporales; family Streptomycetaceae; genus Streptomyces; species Streptomyces sp. NPDC050211. The sequence goes on along the minus strand of NZ_JBFALC010000125.1, from coordinate 6,319 downwards.
ACTCCTCCCTGACCATGGTCCAGGAAGGCACGTCGGTGAAGATCCTCGGCTGGTACGACAACGAGTGGGGCTACTCCAACCGCCTCGTCGACCTCACGGTCTTCGTCGGCAACCAGCTCTGATCCCAAGATCAGGCACCACGATGTGAACGCAGGGCTCGGGCAGCGCAGGGACGCGCCGTCCGAGCCCTGACTCACGTACAGATCAGCACTCTTGGACCACCAGCCCTCCCAGGAGCCCTCTTCATGAAGACGATCGACGAACTCCTCGCCGAAGGCGTGGCCGGCCGGCGGGTCTTCGTCCGCGCCGACCTGAACGTCCCGCTCGACAGCGGCACCATCACCGACGACGGCCGCATCCGCGCCGTGCTGCCCACCGTGAAGGCCCTCGCGGACGCGGGCGCCAAGGTCGTCGTGGCCTCGCACCTGGGCCGCCCCAAGGGCGCCCCGGACCCCGCCTTCTCCCTCGCCACCGCCGCCTCTCGCCTGGGTGAACTCCTGCGCAGGGGCGTGGCGTTCGCGACCGACACGGTCGGCGAATCCGCCAGGTCCGCGGTCGCGGGCCTCCATGACGGCGACGTCGCCGTCATCGAGAACCTGCGCTTCAACGCCGGGGAGACCTCCAAGGACGACGCCGAGCGCGGCGAGTTCGCCGACCGGCTGGCCGCCCTCGCGGACGTCTACGTCGGCGACGGCTTCGGCGCGGTCCACCGCAAGCACGCCTCCGTGTACGACCTCCCGGCCCGCCTGCCGCACTACGCCGGCTACCTCATCGCCACCGAGGTAGGTGTCCTGAAGAAGCTCACCGAGGACGTCCAGCGGCCCTACGTCGTCGCGCTGGGCGGCGCCAAGGTCTCCGACAAGCTCGCCGTCATCGACCAGCTGCTCGCCAAGGCCGACCGGCTGCTCATCGGCGGCGGCATGGCGTACACCTTCCTCAAGGCCAAGGGCTACGAGGTCGGCATCTCCCTCCTCCAGGAGGACCAGATCCCGGTCGTCAAGGAGTACATCGAGCGTGCGGAGAAGAGCGGGGTCGAACTGGTCCTCCCCGTCGACGTGCTGACCGCCACCGAGTTCCCGGACCTGAAGACCAAGGCACCCGCGAACCCCACCACCGTCGCCGCGGACGCGATGCCCGCCGACCAGATGGGCCTGGACATCGGCCCGGAGTCCGGCAACCTGTACGCCTCGAAACTCGCCGACGCCGCCACCGTCTTCTGGAACGGCCCCATGGGCGTCTTCGAGCACCCCGACTACGCCGAGGGCACCAAGGCGGTCGCCCAGGCACTCGTCGAGTCCAAGGGCTTCACCGTGGTCGGCGGCGGCGACTCCGCCGCGGCCGTCCGCATCCTGGGCTTCGACGAGACCGCATTCGGCCACATCTCGACCGGCGGCGGCGCCTCCCTCGAATACCTCGAGGGCAAGACGCTCCCCGGCCTCGCCGCACTGGAGGACTGACCCCGTATGACCACTCGTACGCCGCTGATGGCGGGCAACTGGAAGATGAACCTCAACCACCTCGAGGCCATCGCGCACGTCCAGAAGCTCGCCTTCGCCCTGGCCGACAAGGACTACGAGGCCGTCGAGGTCGCCGTCCTGCCGCCCTTCACCGACCTGCGCTCCGTGCAGACGCTGGTCGACGGCGACAAGCTCAAGATCAGGTACGGCGCCCAGGACATCTCGGCGCACGACTCCGGTGCCTACACCGGCGAGATCTCCGGCCCGATGCTGGCCAAGCTGAAGTGCACGTACGTGGCGATCGGCCACAGCGAGCGCCGGCAGTACCACGCCGAGACCGACGAGCTCGTGAACGCCAAGGTCAAGGCCGCCTACAAGCACGGCCTGACGCCGATCCTGTGCGTCGGCGAGGAGCTGGAGGTGCGCGAGGCGGGCAACCACGTCACGCACACGCTCGCCCAGGTCGAGGGCGGCCTCAAGGACCTCTCCGCCGAGCAGGCCGAGTCCGTCGTCATCGCCTACGAGCCCGTCTGGGCCATCGGCACCGGCAAGGTCTGCGGCGCTGAGGACGCCCAGGAAGTCTGCGCCGCCATCCGCGCCAAGCTCGCCGAGCTGTACACCCAGGAGCTGGCCGACCAGGTCCGCATCCAGTACGGCGGCTCCGTCAAGGCGGGCAACGTGGCCGAGATCATGGCCCAGGCCGACATCGACGGCGCGCTGGTCGGCGGCGCCTCGCTGGACGCCGACGAGTTCGTCAAGATCGTGCGCTTCCGCGACCAGTGATTATCCAGTGAGTATGCGGTAGCGGCGGAACGTCGTACCCTTGCGGGGGCACAGCCCGGTGGCTGTGCCCCTGTCGTCCATCCAGATCCGAGGAAGTTGGTCCAGCCGTGGTTATGGGGTTCTCGATCGCCCTGATCGTGTTCAGCGGTCTGCTGATGCTGCTGGTGCTGATGCACAAGGGCAAGGGCGGCGGCCTCTCCGACATGTTCGGTGGCGGAATGCAGTCGTCCGTCGGAGGCTCCTCGGTCGCCGAGCGCAACCTCGACCGCATCACCTTGGTGGTCGGGCTGCTCTGGTTCGCGTGCATCGTTGTGCTCGGCCTTCTGATGAAGGTGAACAACTGATCGGCACGCACATTCCGTACGTAAGGCCCCATGTTCGGTACGCGCAGCTGAGCGCGGCCTATCATGGGGCTTGCGTCTAGGTGTGGGGGCTGTAACTCCAATCACTGGACGCGCGTTGGGCCTTACGTAGACTGAGGCGCTCGCAGCGAAGCGAAACGCCGACTCGCTTCGCGGCACCATCACGCAGGGAGTTACGACCGTGGCAAGTGGCAACGCGATCCGAGGAAGCCGGGTCGGGGCGGGGCCGATGGGCGAGGCCGAGCGGGGCGAGTCCGCGCCCCGGCTGCGCATCTCCTTCTGGTGCTCCAACGGGCACGAGACGCAGCCCAGCTTCGCCAGCGACGCGCAGGTCCCCGACACCTGGGACTGCCCGCGCTGCGGCTTCCCCGCAGGACAGGACCGGGACAACCCGCCGGACCCGCCGCGCACCGAGCCGTACAAGACGCACCTCGCGTATGTACGGGAGCGGCGCAGCGACGCGGACGGCGAGGCGATCCTCGCCGAGGCACTCGCCAAACTGCGGGGCGAAATCTAGAAGTTGAGGACCGGCCGGGTACCGAGAGGTGCCTGGCCGGAGCTGTTTGCTGGCCGCCGGGCCTCCGCTCCCGGACCGATTGTCAGTGGTGCCCTCTACGGTTTGTGCATCGGGCGAATCGTGAGGGGGAGACGTGGCGACGGTCGTGACGGGGGACGGGTGCGCGCCGGCGTGGCGCGGGGGGTTCGGGCGGCTGTGGAGCGCCGCCGTGCTCTCCAGCTTCGGTGATGCGCTGCGTACGGCCGCCCTCCCGCTGCTCGCCGCGACGCTGACCGACCGGCCGCTGCTGATCGCCGCGGTGACCGCGTGTGGTTATCTGCCCTGGATCGTCTTCGGGTTGCTGGGCGGCGCCGTCGCCGACCGCGTGGACCAGCGGCGCGCGATGTGGATGGTCGATGCGGTACGAGGGCTGCTGGTCGCCTCCTTCGCGGCGGCCGTGGCTCTCGGACACGCCTCGATCGCCCTGCTGATCGCGCTGGCCTTCGCCCTGACCACCCTCCAGACCCTCTTCGACAACGCGTCGACGGCCTTGCTGCCCGCCCTGGTGGACCGCGCGGCACTCGGCAGCGCGAACGCGCGCCTGATGACCGGGCAGCGTCTCGCCGGCGGTCTGCTGGGCGCGCCGGTCGTGCCCCTGCTGATCGCGGCCGGAGCGGCGGTGCCCTTCGCGGCCGACGCGGTCACCTATCTGGTGGCGGCAGCGCTGGTCGCCACCCTGCGGACCGCCCCGCCCGAGCGGAAACCCAGACCGGCGGGCAGCACCCTGCGCCGGGAGATCGCGGAAGGGCTGCGCACCCTGTGGCGGGACCGGGCCCTGCGCGGCCTGTGCGCCGCCACCGCCCTGTGCAACATCGGCATGGGCGCCCTCAACGCCACGCTGGTGCTCCTGGTGACGGGCTGGCTGGACGCGGGCACCACGGGATACGCGGTGGCCATGACGGCGTACACGGTCGGCAGCCTGGTCGGCGGAGTGGCCGGAGGGCCGTTGATCGCCCGGGTGGGGCGGGTCCGCGGGGTGCTGCTCGCCGGGATCGTGCAGATCGGCGCGCTCGTGGTGATGGGCTCGGTGCGCAGCCTCGTCGGGCTGGCCGCGGCGCTGGCCGTGTTCGGGTTCATGGGCATGGTGTGGAACGTCAACACCACGACCCTGATGCAACAGCGCAGCCCCGCCGAACTGCTGGGCCGGGTCAGCTCCGCCTTCCGCACGGTCGGGGTCGCCGGGGCACCACTGGGCGCCCTGCTCGGCGGAGCCGTCGCCACCACCTGGGGACTGAACACCCCGGCCCTGCTCGCGGCCGCCTTCTTCGTCCTGTCCGTCACCGCGCTGATACCCGCGCTCAAGGTGAACGTACTTGTTGTTGCACCGCACGACGACACCACGACAGCTCACGTCACGCGCTGATCAACTAGGTTGGGACCGGCAGCGGGGCAAGGTACGCAGGCAGGACAGGTAGGAAAGAAGGCTGAAGTCCGAGATGAACGCAGAAAGCCGTACCCGGCTCAACCAGAGGCCCGAGTGGACCGCGCTGGCCAAGCACCGCGAGGAACTCGGCGAGGTGCAGCTGCGCGAGTTGTTCGCCGCCGACCCCGGCCGCGGCTCCGGCTACACGCTCCAGGTCGGCGACCTGTATGTCGACTACTCCAAGCACCTCGTCACCGACGAGACGCTGCGGCTGCTGCGTCAGCTGGCCGCCGCCACGGATGTGTTCGGCCTCCGGGACGCCATGTTCCGCGGCGAGAAGATCAACACCACCGAGAACCGCGCCGTGCTGCACACCGCGCTGCGCGCGCGGCGGGACGCGGTGATCGAGGTCGACGGGGAGAACGTGGTCCCCGGTGTGCACGCCGTCCTCGACAGGATGGCCGACTTCGCCGAGCGGGTCCGTTCCGGCGCCTGGACCGGCCACACCGGCAAGCGCATCAAGAACGTGGTCAACATCGGCATCGGCGGCTCCGACCTCGGCCCGGCGATGGCGTACGAGGTGCTGCGCAGCTTCACCGACCGCGACCTGACGGTCCGCTTCGTGTCGAACGTGGACGGGGCCGACCTGCACGAGGCCATCCGTGACCTGGACGCCGCGGAGACGCTGTTCATCATCGCCTCCAAGACGTTCACCACGATCGAGACGATCACCAACGCGACCTCGGCCCGCAACTGGCTGCTGGGTGAGCTGAAGGCCGGTCAGGAAGCCGTCGCCAAGCACTTCGTGGCGCTGTCGACCAACGCCGAGAAGGTCTCCGACTTCGGTATCGACACGGCCAACATGTTCGAGTTCTGGGACTGGGTCGGCGGACGGTACTCGTACGACTCGGCGATCGGCCTGTCCCTGATGATCGCCATCGGGCCGGACCGGTTCCGGGAGATGCTCGACGGGTTCCGGCTCGTCGACGAGCACTTCAGGAGCGCGCCCGCCGACACCAACGTGCCGCTGCTGCTGGGCCTGTTGGGCATCTGGTACGGCAACTTCCACGACGCCCAGTCGCATGCGGTGCTGCCCTACAGCCACTATCTGTCCAAGTTCACCGCCTACTTGCAGCAGCTGGACATGGAGTCCAACGGCAAGTACGTCGGGCGGGACGGTCTTCCGGTGGAGTGGCAGACCGGGCCGGTCGTCTGGGGCACGCCCGGCACCAATGGGCAGCACGCCTACTACCAGCTGATCCACCAGGGCACGAAGATGATCCCGGCCGACTTCATCGGCTTCGCCGAGCCGGTCGCCGAGCTGAGTGACGAACTGGGCGCGCAGCACGACCTGTTGATGGCGAACTTCTTCGCCCAGACGCAGGCGCTGGCCTTCGGCAAGACGCCTCAGGAGGTGCGTGCCGAGGGTGTGCCCGAGGAGTTGGTGACGCACAAGACGTTCCTGGGCAACCACCCGACGACCACCATCCTCGCGCGCGAGCTGACGCCGTCGGTGCTCGGCCAGCTGATCGCGCTCTACGAGCACAAGGTGTTCGTGCAGGGTGCCGTATGGAACATCGACTCCTTCGACCAGTGGGGCGTCGAACTCGGCAAGGTCCTCGCCAAGCGCGTCGAGCCCGCCCTCACCGAGGGCGCGGACGTGCCGGGCCTGGACGCGTCGAGCAAGGCACTGGTCGCCAAGTACCGGGAGCTGCGCGGCCGGCAGTAACCGCGATGCGGGGAGCGGACGGCGCGCGGCCGTCCGCTTCCGCTGGGCCGGCTGCCGCCGCGGCCCTAC
>NZ_JBFALC010000124.1:0-13227 GCF_040656035.1 Streptomyces sp. NPDC050211 | reverse complement strand
GCTCGAGCTGGTGCGATCCGGGCGCAGCGAGGCGCTGGCGCGCCGCCTCGAGCAGAGCGGGACCGCGACGCTCGAGGCCCGTGATGTCGCCGACGCGGCCGCCGGCGGCGATCCGGCCGCCACGGCGCTGCTGAAGCAGGCGGGACGGATGCTGGGACGCGGTCTTGCCGCCGTCGTCGACGTGGTCAACCCGTCGTTGGTGATCGTCGGTGGCGGCGTGGCGCGCAGCGGCGACGTGCTGCTCGCCGCGATACGCGAGACCCTCTACCAGGCCGCCTTCCCCTCCGCCACGACGGATCTGCGGGTGGCGTTCTCCCCGCTCAGCGATACGGCGGGGCTGGTCGGGGCGGCGCACATGGTGATGGACGAACTCCTGTCCGTCCAACTGCTGCCGCTGTGGCTGGACGCGGGGTCCCCGGCCGGGCTTGCCGCCCGCATCCACGGACCGGAGACCCCGTAGCGTCCGCCCAAGTCTCAGCCCTCCTCTCCCGGGCCCGTCTGGAACGTGAAGTGGCCTACGAACAGCTCCGGTTGTACGCCGTCGGGCCAGTCCGCGACGAAGTACAGGTCGTGTGCCCCGCTGGGGTCGGTGACCGGGGCGGTGAACGTCTGGTAGACGCGATTGCTGAGCGAGGTCGACCCGGTGTGCGGCAGGTTCTCGTAGCGCGCCACGACCGGTCCGTCGGGGGCATCGGCGTGGACGGTGACGTTCACACCGGCCGTCCGGGTGGCGAACTCCATCGCCAGTTGGTCGATGTCGCCGACGTTGATGCGCGGGAACATGAACCAGTTGCCGGAGCCGGGGACGAACACCTCGCCGTAGTACAGCCCGACGCCCTCGCCTTCGGGGTAGGTGCTGGCGCTGTACTCGCGCGGATGCAGCACGACGTCGCTCTCGCCGGTGAGCGCCGGGGCACCGCCTTCGCCGCCCTCGTCGGTGTAGCTCGCCTCGACGATGTGGAACACGTACGCACCGGGGCCGTGTTCGGCGTCACGGCCCGGTGAGATGACGCCCTGGCAGTTCGCGTCCGGCGTGGCCTCGCCCATGGGGTGGCCGTGCTGGTTGTGCCCCAGCTGATACGTCACCTCGACCTTCGTGCAGTCGACGGGCCCGCCGTCCGGATCCTCGACCTTCACCGTGAACGGGATGTCCTCGCCGAACTCGGAGAAGCCGCCGTCCACAGGCGCCTCGAAGGTGACCGTGGGCCGGGTGTTGCCCGCGACGACGGACAGCCGGGTGGTAGCCGACTGGCCGCCGGCGTCCGTGACCGTCAGCTGGGGCTGGAACTCCCCGGCGGAGGTGTAGGTGTGCGACACCGTGGCACCTTCGGCATCCGTCGTGCCGTCGCCGTCGAAGTCCCAGGCGTAGGCGAGCGTGTCGCCGTCGGGGTCGGTGGTGCCGGAGGCGTCGAAGTCCACCGTCAGCGGCAGCGCCCCCGAGTTGGCGCTGGCCTTCGCCTCGACCTGCGGCGCCCGATTGCCCTCGATGTGGTCGACGCGGTAGAGGCCGGCGTCGTCGTTGCTGGAGCCCCAGCCGTTGCCGTACTCCAGCACGTACAGCGAGCCGTCGGGGCCGAACTCCATGTCCATCGGCTTGACGAAGTCCGTCTCCGGCAGGAACTCCCGCATGCCCTTGGGGGAGGTGAGCTTCTTGTCGAAGCGGGTGGTCTGGACCCAGTCGGTGGTCCAGTCGTAGAGGAAGTGCCGGCCGTCGAACCACTCAGGGAATTTCGTCGGCGAGGGGTTCTTCGCGTCGTAGCGGTACATCGGCCCGGCCATGGCTCCGCCGCCGTACAGCTCTGGGAAGTACTCCTGCTTGTCGTACGTGTAGTAGATCGTCGCCGGTTCGATCGGCGGCAGCTCGGTCAGGCCGGTGTTGTTGGGGGAGTCGTTGACCGGCTTGTCGCAGTCGAACCATGGGCCCGGCTTGTCGTCGACGTAGTTCCAGTCGTTGTACGGCTGGTTGTCCATCGTGCAGTACGGCCAGCCGTAGTTGCCCGGACCCTTCATCAGGAACAGCCGGACGTGGCCGGCGGGCCCGCGCTCCGGATCCGACAGGACGGCGTCCGGGCCGTAGTCGGCCATCCACAGGGCGCCGGTCTTCTCGTCGTAGTCGCCGATCGTGAACGGGTTGCGGAAGCCCATCGCGTAGATCTCGGGGCGGGTCTTGTCCTGCTTGTCGTCCTTCTCGGGGAAGAGGTTGCCCTTGGGGACGGTGTAGCCGCCGTCCGCCTTCGGCTTGATGCGAAGGATCTTGCCGTTGAGGTCATTGGTGTTCGCCGAGGTCCGCTGGGCGTCCCCGTTCGCCTGCCCCGGCCGCTCGTCGGTGCCGGGAAAGCCCCGGGAGGCGCAGCAGTTGGTGTTGTCGCCGGTGGCGATGAACAGCACCCCGCGCTCGGTCATCAGCAGGTCACCGGCGCTGTGACCGCCGCCCACGCCGCGCGGGTGCGGGATGTCGATGACGGTCGTCGCCGAGGCCGGGTCCAGCTCGTTCTGCTCGCTGAGGGTGAAGCGGGCCACCCGTGAGACGTACGACGTGTCCCAGTCGGGCCGGGAGAAGTGCAGGTATATGTGCCCGGTCTTGGACAAGTCCGGTGCCAGGGCCAGCCCGACGAGCCCCAGCTCACCGGTGACCTTCACCGGCACCGTGCCGGCCACGACCGACTTCTCCTGCTGCGGATCCCACACCTTCACCCGGCCGTCCCGCTCGATGTAGACCACCCGGCCGTCGGGGGCGACGCTGATCCGCATCGGCTGGGTCAGGCCGGTGCCCTCGAGCAGCACCTTCTGGAACCGGTCGTCGCTCGGCACCGGCACGTCCCGCCCGCCGTCACGGGCGTCCGCCGCGGGCGCCATCAGCGCGAGCGGCAGCACGGCCACCGCGACCAGCAGCGCCTTCAGGCCCCCGGCGGCGCGCAGGCGTCTGCGGGGCACTAAAGACCCGGCTCCCTCCCGGAACCGGAACCGGCCGCGTTCTGATCGCTGATCGGGCATCTCGGACTCCCGTCCTCGGGGCGGCACTTGGGGCGAGGAGGAATCTAAGGGCTTATGGGCGCTTGGAAAAGAAGTTCTGCGAAGATCGCTAGAACTTTCGTCCTTGAGAGGACAAAGATCTCGGCGTCGTGCAGCTCGCCGTCGCCCTGGTGGTGGAAGCGTTTGGTGCTGGTGCCGTGGTGGCGGACGCCATGGGCACCCCAGCGGGTGCGGAACTCGTCGCTGCGGGTGCACAGTTCACCGACGAGGTCGTGGAGCTCCTTGTCGTGAGGGTTGCGGCCGGCTTCGGTGCGCAGGATCGCCACCGCGATGTCGGCGACGGTGTCCCAGTCGGGGTAGACGCTGCGGGAGGTGGGGGCAAGGACTTTGAACCGGGCGAGGTTCGGGTGGGTGCCGATGACGGGACTGAGCGCGATGACCGACCTGGCGTGGGTGCCGCAGTCCTGCACGCTTCGCATCGACCTCGGCGAGCTTGACCCGCCATCTCGCGCCCAGCCCCCACTTCGTCGAGCCGGTTGAAGCCGGCGTCCATCAGCCCGCGCGGGTTTCGAAGTGCAGCTGCGTGGAGTCGTCAGGCAGCGCGAGCATCACTGCGCGGAACGCCGGCCCGGTCGGCCGCCGGGGACGACTGCCACAGCGCCATCGAGAGCCATATCAACGTGGCACCGACGACGATGTGCAGTGCGCTCGTGAACACCGATTCGGGCAGCGCGATCAGAAACGCGAGCAGCGGCAGTGCGACGGCGTACGCCCATGACGGCACCTTGGGGAACCTGCGGGCGCGGATCGTCGCTGCCCCGAACAGGGCGCAGCCCACGGCGAAGACGACGGCCGAGCCGAGGAGTGCGGGAATGGTGGGGCCTGTCAGTTCCGCGTCGATGACGGCGTCGTCGAGGTAGAACAGCACCAGGTTCGAGGTGAACGCGGCCCCGCCGAACAGGCCGAGGCCGATGAGGTTCACGACGTAGGCGGTTTCTCCGAATCGGCCGGTTGCCTGGCTCTGCCGCTGGTGGAGCGCGGTGAGGAACGGCAGGGAGAACGCGGGGGAGAGGGCGAGGAGGAAGCTGGTCGCGGCGGTTTCCCCGGTGAACGCCTCGACCAGTGAGGGCAGGGCGATGAGCAGGCCGGACAGCGCCCCGCAGAGGGCGCCGAGGCGGGTGAGCCGGGTGGAGACCGGTGCAGTGCTGATGGGCGAGGACATGTGGGCCACTCCGGTTCGTCGAGGGGCAGGTCAGGGCCGCAACGGTAGGAGTGGCGCGTCAGCGGAGGGAGGTGCACAGCGGCGAAAGCGGCCGCGGGAAGTCACCGTCGCACGGGCGGCACGGGTGCCGTTGGGCATGTGCCGTTCGGCCATACCTGTCCGGAGCTTTCCCGTCCGTGTCGCTCCGGGTGCGGACCCGGCCTAGCCTGGCGGCAGCGTCGGGTGGGTGGGGGTGTGCATGGCGGCGTATGTTCCTGTCCCGTGGGTGTCGCCGCTGCTGTACGGCGCGGTGCTCGTCGGCGGTCTCTACTACCTTGCAGCGGATCTGGGCGACGGTCCCGGGCTGCTGTCCTGGCGCACGGCCGGCTTCGTGGCGGGGCTCGCGGCCCTGTTCGTACTGGAAGCGGTGGGGCGCCGGTGGAGCGAGGCCAGGGTGCCGCTTCTGCTCGCCCGGTTCTGCCTGACGGCCGCCGTGGTCGCCCTGGACGCCTCGGAACTGTCCCAAGTGCTGTTCGTGCTGCTGCCGTTCACCGCCTACTTCGCGTTCGGCCGCACGGTCGCGCTCGCGCTGGCGGCGCTGTGCGTGGCCGGACTGCTCACCGGCTATCTGCTGACCGCCCCCGGCTGGTACCGCGACATGGAGTACGTGTCCGACCTGCTCATGCTCGGCATCGGCCTGGTGCTGGCGATCTCGATGGCGGCCGTCGCCGTCGGCGAACAGCGGGCCCGGCGTGAACTGCAGGAGTACGCCGCGCGGGTCGCGGAACTGTCCGCCGCGACCGAGCGCAACCGGCTGGCCCGGGACATCCACGACAGCCTCGGCCACCATCTCACGGCCATCTCGGTGCAGCTGGAGATCGCCGCGGAGTTCCGCACCCTGGACCCGGACGCCGCCGGACGGGCGATGACCGAGGCCAGGCACGCGGCCAAGCTCGCGCTGGGCGACGTACGGCAGTCCGTGCGCGCGCTGCGCGACGAGGCCGCACGCCCGTCACTGTCCGCCGCACTCGAGGGCTGGGCACGCGACGGCGGTACGGGACCGTGCGTCACCGTCGAGGTGAGCGGAGACGAGGACGGATACAGCGCGGCGGAGCTGACCGCGTTGTACCGGGCCGCGCAGGAGGGGCTGACCAACGCGCTGCGCCACGCGGGAGCCTCGCGGGTGTCGGTGGCCGTCCGGTTGACCGAACACGGCGCGCGACTGGCGTTGGCCGACGACGGCTGCGGCTTCACACCGGACACGGCCACCGCCGGATTCGGCCTGACCGGCATGAAGGAACGGGTGCACCTGGTGGCAGGCAGCGTGGACATCGACAGCAGACCGGGCGGGGGCACCCGGCTCACGGTCGTCGTCCCCCGGGGCGGAGGCGAGCGGTGAGCGAGGAGCCGACGATGGTGCGGGTGCTGGTGGTGGACGACCAGCAGCTCATCCGCGACGGCATCGCGTCGCTGCTCTCCATCCGGCCCGGCATCACGGTCGTCGGCACGGCGGTGAACGGGCGGGAGGCCATCGAGAAGGCGGTGGAACTACGGCCCGACGTCGTGCTGATGGACGTACGCATGCCGGAGCTGGACGGCGTCGAGGCCGTCGCCGTGCTGCGCGGCCGGGCGCCGGAGAGCCGGGTGGTGATGCTCACGACGTTCGACGACGAGGAGTACGTCGTCCAGGCGCTGCGGGCGGGCGCCAGCGGCTATCTGCTCAAGGACCTGCCGGCCGACGAACTCGCCCACGCGATCCGCCTGGCACACGCCGGAGTCACCCAGCTCGACTCCTCGGTGGCCGGCCGCCTCGCCGCCGCCCTGCCGCCACCTGCCCCCGTCCCGGCCCCGGTGGTCGCCCTCAGCCCGCGCGAGATCGACATCCTGCGGCTCGTGGCGCGTGGCCGGACCAACCGGGAGATCGCCACGCAGTTGTATCTCAGCGAGGGCACCGTCAAGAACCACATCTCCCGCATCCTCAGCCGCCTCGCCCTGCGCGACCGCACCCAGGCCGCACTGCGCGCCCACGAGCTGGGCCTGCTGTGAAGCCCACCGCGAAACCAGTTCCCTGCGAGCCACCAGCCCTTCCTGGGGCGGCTGCGGCACCCTCACCCATCGGACGCGGTGGGATGGGGGAGCCAGCGGGCGTACGACGGGACCCTCGCCCGGCGCAATGCCCTGCCGGCCTGGCTCCCTCACCCTAGGACAGGCTGTTGATCTTGCTGCGGACCTTCTTCACGATGGTGGCCGGGAGCGTCGCGTAGCCCTGGAAGCTCAGGTCCTCCTGGCCCTCGGGGCCGGCGATGTACGTGAGGAATGCCTTGGTGGTGGACCATGTCGCCGGTTTGTTGCCCTTGTCGCAGACGATCTCGTACGTGACCAGGTCGATCGGATAGGCGCCCGGTGCCTTGGTCGCGTAGTCGAGCTTGAGCACGAGGTCGTCGGCGCCGGCGATCTTGGCATCGGCGAGCGCCTTGGAGGCCGTAAAGACACTGGCGGAGACCGGAGCGGGCGCGCCGGTGGCGATCGCGACCGTGGGAATGCTGCGGGCGATCGCATACGACAGCTCGACGTAGCCGATCGCACCCTCGGTCTTCTTCACGTGGTCGGCGAGGCCCGAGGAACCCTTGGCGGACTGGCCGCCCTTGGCCATCCACTCCTTGTCGTGCCCGTGCGCCCACGCACTCGGTGCGGCGGCGCTCAGGTAGGAGGTGAAGTTGTCCGTCGTGCCGGAGGAATCGGACCGGTGTGACGCCTGGATCGACGTCGACGGCAGCTTGACGCCGGGGTTGAGCTTCGCGATCGCGGGATCGTTCCACTTCGTGATCTGCGCGTCGAAGACCTTGGCCAGGGTGGGGGCATCCAGGACCAGCTTGCTGACCCCGGGCAGGTTGTAGGCGATCGCGATCGGGCCGCCGAGCATCGGCAGGTGGACGGCTCGACCGCCGGAGCAGACGGTCCTGGACTGGGTGATCTGGGTGGCGCTCAGTGCGGAGTCGGAACCCGCGAAGGCGGTCCTGCCCTTCAGGAAGTCGGTCTGGCCGGCACCCGAGCCGTTGCCTTCGTAGCTGATCCGGGTACCGGGGCAGGCCCGCATGTAGTTCTTGATCCAGAACTGCATCGCGAACTCCTGCGCAGTCGAGCCGGAAGCCGACACAGTGGCCGCCTTGCCGCACTTGACGCCGCCGGCACCCGTGGGGGCGGCGGGCGAGGCAGCCAGGGGCGTGCTGCCGGAGGGCCGGGAACCGCCGCTTGAGCCGCAGGCTGCCAGGAGCAGAGCGCCGGAGACAACCGCCGAGCCGACCGCCAGCAGGCGCAGCCCGTTCTTCCGCTGAAGCTTCACTCTTCGGTGCTCCATTCTGTAGACCGCCGCCAGGGTCGGCGCAGTGCGGGGATGTGGTGCGGTCAGATGACTGTGGATCGAGCAGCAGTCACGACCGCACCCTGATGATAACCGTGTGTAGCGAGTCGGTCCCTTTAGGTAATCACGCAGGCGCCCGGCTCCTGCCCACGTCGAGTGGCCACTGCGGATCGAATGGAGGGAGGCTGGAAGGGGGCGATCCGTGGTGAGGCGGGGCGATCAGCGGATGGGAGGAAGCCCATGAGGGTCGGAGTTCTGACCGGCGGCGGCGACTGTCCCGGCCTCAACGCCGTGATCCGCAGTGTCGTCCGCAAAGGCGTCCAGGAATACGCCTTCGACTTCGTCGGCGTACGGGACGGCTGGCTCGGTTTGCTCAAGGGCAATGTCATGCCGCTGGACATCGCCGGCGTGAGGGGAATCCTCCCTCGTGGCGGGACCATCCTCGGCTCCTCCCGTACCAATCCCTTCAAGCACGAGGACGGCTTGCGGCGCGTGCGGGACACCCTCGCCGAGCACGACGTGGACGCGCTCGTGGTGATCGGCGGTGAGGACACGCTCGGTGTGGCCACCGAGCTGAGCCGACAGGGGATCCATCTGGTCGGGGTGCCGAAGACCATCGACAACGACGTGTCCGGCACCGACTATACCTTCGGCTTCGACACCGCCGTAGGCATCGCGACCGAGGCCATCGACCGTCTGCACACCACCGCGGAGTCGCACATGCGCACCCTGGTGGTGGAGGTGATGGGGCGGCACTCCGGGTGGATCGCCCTGCACGCCGGGGTCGCGGGCGGCGCCAACGTGATCCTCATCCCGGAGCGGCCCTTCGACATCGATGACGTCTGTGAACAGGTGAAGAGCCGATTCAAGATCAACTATGCCCCGATCGTCGTGGTCGCCGAAGGGGCCGTACCCAAAGAGGGACAGATGATCCTCAAGGATCAGACGCTGGACGAGTACGGCCATGTGCGGCTGTCCGGCATCGGCGAATGGCTGGCCCGGGAGATCTCGGACCGCACCGGCAAGGACGCCCGCACCACGGTCCTCGGCCACATCCAACGCGGCGGCACCCCGAGCGCCTTCGACCGATGGCTGGCCACTCGCTTCGGGCTGCACGCCATCGACGCGGTCAAGGACGGCGACTTCGGCGTCATGGTCGCCCTGCGGAGCACCAGGATCGTCCGCCTGCCCCTCGCCGACGCCACAGGGAAGCCCAAGATGGTCGACCCGTCGCTGTACGACGAGTTCGAGGTGTTCTTCGGCTGACTTGTCGCGGCGCTCGCCCCATCGCCGTGGGACCTGCCAGTTCGCCGCGTGGTGCAGAACTGCGTGCGTGACCGGACCGAGTCGGCCCTCCGCAGCCTGCGGATCGGTGCGGCGGCCCACGACCGTTGCGCTCTTACCTTTGAAAACTAGGCCCCGGCGTAGGGGAGTGCCGTTCAGGTCAGCGGGGGTTTGCCGAAAGCACGGAACATTCCCGCCAGGACAGCTCGCTCGTGTAGGTGGGGGCCTGGGGCTGAGCTGGGCCTTTGCTGACCTGGGGAGTTGCTGTAGCGAGCGACTGCGGAATACTTCCCTCCAGTTCTCTGGATTTCCCGCGAGTTCCCGGCCAACTGTGCAATGGATGTGCAATGGGCCGGGCGGGGGCGAGGGCGCGATGACGCGGCCCGGGGAGGGCATGGAAGCCCGTCCGGCCGGTCGGAGTGCGCTTGGTCCGGATGCGTTGGTGCGGCTGCTGCGCGGTCTGGTCGTCGCAGCGGTCGCGGCCTACGCGTCGTATGTGCATCAGCGTCATTTCGTCCTGCAAGGCGGAGCGGACCCGGTGACGGCCGTGTTGTGGCCGTTACCGGTGGACGGGCTGTTGTTGGCCACGGCCGACTTGCTCAAGCCTGCCCAGGAGGAGGGCCGTCGGTCGCGCTGCTGCTGTCGGTCGAATTGTTGGTGCACCGGCCACTGGGCCATTCGGGTGATGGTCTCGCGGACGAAGTGGACGATGTGGCTGTGCCGAAGGGCGGCGGATCCGCTGCTTGAGCAGGCTCGGCAAGTGGATGCCAAGTATCGGGAAGCGCACCAGAGGCCGGTATCTGGGGAGACTCCGCGGAAGCAGTTGCATGTTGGTGCTGAGCGGTCGAGGCGGCTGGTCGCTCTCGTGCGTGAAGAGCCGAATGATCGCCCCGTCGATCCTCGTACGTCCGCCTACGAGAAGCCGAGCGCGCGGTCGGGACTGCTCACTGCCCGGCATGCTCCCGTCGGCGGCTAGGAAACGATCCTCTTGGGCCGCCGCTGCGAGCGGCCCGTACGAGTACCGGTCGGTGTGCCACATGGGGTGGTGAGGGGCGACGTTGGAGGTCAGGACGACGCCGTGGAGACCCGCCGCGAGGCAGCGGTCTACGACGAACTCCGCGATGTCCTTGCCGACGGCTTCCTGGAACGGTTGCGATGGCGGGCGGAGCCGGTGAAGGAGCCGACTCATTTCCCGTGGCCTCTTCAAAGGCTCACGGGTGACTGCCGCGATCCCGGCGCCGACCACGGTGACGACCGCGGCAGCCGGGCGCCGTGAAATGAACCGCATCCCGTGCGGGATTTCCTCGACATGATCGTCGATCAGCAGACTTCGGCTTCGGCGCGAGCGTCGTGTTTAGCCTTGACTTCTTCGTGAGTACTGGGAACACCTCCGCACAGAACCTGCCCTTCGGCGTCCCGACCGCATACCGCTGCGGGGACGGGGTTGCCGTCGCTCGACTGCGCGAGCCGATTCCGCTGCGCCGGCCGCCCCATGCGTGATCGGTACGGTGGTACCGGGACGACGAGAGGGGCGGCGCGGCCGTGGGTGAGGAAGTGCAGATCAGGACGGCGAAGGAGGCCGCTGACCACGAGCTCATCCTGGCGTTCGGGCGGTTGCAGGGGGCGGCGAACCGGCTGGAGTACATCCTCGGCCGGGCGCTTGAGGTGGAGTGCGGCATCAGCCATTTGGTCTTCGAGGTGCTGCTGATCCTCGGGCGGGCGGGTGAGCCCGGGCTTTCCATGCGGGCCATCGCGCAGGAGCAGGTCCTGACCACTGGCGGCGCCACCCGGCTGGTGGACCGGATGGAGACGGCGGGGCTCGTGACGCGCGCGGAGTCTCCCGGCGACCGGCGCGGGAAGCTGGTGCGGCTGACCCCGCTGGGCGAGGAGACAGTCGTAGGCGCTGCCCGGGTGCACCTGGAGAACATCAAGCGGTATTTCGTGGAGCCCCTCCCCGCGGCGGATCGCGAGAGGTTCGCGGAGGATCTGCGGATCCTCAGTCACACAGCCCGGGACGTGCTGCCCCGGCTTCCCTGACCTGCGGAGCGGCGGCAGTGCAGGTCTAATGGCGTTGGCCGCGCTCGTGTGTCTCAGTTCACACAGATCGAGAAATATCTGACGCGTCAGCTACTGTTTGGTCAGATGAATCGCTTGCAACCGGCGAGCGCCCCATCCCTGCTGAGGTCTTCGATGAAGCTCGTCTACGTCTTCGACGCCTGCTGCGGCTGGTCGCACGGCTTCTCCGGCACCCTGCGCGAGATCACCTCGCGCCACCCCGACCTGCCGGTCGAGGTGGTCTCCGGCGGTCTGTTCACCGGGCCGCGTCGGGTGCCGATCCGCGAGTTCGGCTACGTCAAGGACGCGAACGCCAAGATCGCCGAGCTGACCGGCGCCGTGTTCGGCCAGGCGTACGAGGAGTTGATCGCCGACGGTTCGTTCGTGATGGACTCCGAGGCCGCCGCCCGTGGCGTCGCGGCCCTGCGCCAGGTGGCCCCGGACCGCGCGGCGGAGCTGGCCGCGGCCCTACAGCACGCCTTCTACGTCGACGGACGGAGCCTGTCCGAGGCGGCTACGTACCGGACGGTCGCCCAGGCGACCGGGCTCGACGCGGATGCCGTCGTCGCCGCCTTCGAAGCACCCGAGGCACAGACCGCGGCCCACGCCGACTTCCGCCGCGCGGCCCAGCTCGGCGTCACCGGGTTCCCCACTCTCCTGGCCGTCGACGCCGACTCCGTCACCCCGCTGGCCTACGGCCACGCCACCGCCGACGAGGCCGACGAACGCCTCGCCGCTCACTGAGCTTCCCCCGTCCCCACCCCATCCCTTACGCAAAGGAGCCATCGATGAGCACGCTTTCCTTCAAGGTCCTCGACCTGGACTTCCCGGCCGGCAGCAAGAACAAGACCGCCACCCTCGTCACCGGCGAGCAGGAGGCGCTGCTGGTCGACGCCGCCTTCACCCGCGCCGACGGCCACCGGCTGGCCGCCGAGATCCTCGACTCCGGCAAGAAGCTGACCACCGTCTTCGTCAGCCACGGCGACCCCGACTTCTACTTCGGCGCCGAAGTGATCGCCGACGCCTTCCCCGACGCCGTCTTCGTCGCCACCCCAATCGTCATCGAGCACATCCAGCACTCCTACGAGGGCAAGCTCAAGGCCTGGGCGACCCTCGGCCCGAACCTGCCCACCCGCCTGGTCGACCTCACCCCGCTGACCGGCGACCTCACCCTCGAAGGACACCGCTTCGAACTCAAGGGCGGTCCGACCGGACTGCCCGACCGCCACTACCTGTGGCAGGCCGAGCAGCGCGTGATCCTCGGCGGCGTCCTGATCTTCCAGCAGGAGCACGTATGGATCGCCGATACCCCTACCCCGGTCGACCGCGCCGCCTGGATCAACCTGCTGGACGAAATGGCCGCCCTGGACCCGGAGTTGGTCGTCCCCGGCCATCGCCTGCCCGGCACTCCGGCCGACGCCTCCGCCATCACCGCCACCCGCGACTACCTGCTCGCCTTCGAGGAGGAACTCGGCAAGGCGGCCGACGGTGCCGCGCTGACGGAGGCGCTCGTCAAGCGCTACCCCGACAATGGCATGCTGATCGCCGCCCAGATCGGCGCGAAGGTCGCCAAGGGCGAGATGAAGTGGGGCTGACCATGGCCGAGTTCGCCACATCCACGGCCCCCGCCGACGTCGTACGGCGCCAGTACCTGGCGTCCGCGGCCGGCGACCTGGAAGCCCTGCGCGCCACCCTCGCCTCCGACGTGGAGTGGACGGAGATGGCCGGTTTCCCCCTGGCCGGCACCTACCGCACTCCTGAAGGGGTCACCTCCCATGTGATGGAGCAGCTGGGCAAGGAATGGGAGGGCTGGACCGCCCACGACGACACCTATGTCGTCGACGGCGAGAACGTCGTCGTCCTCGCCCGGTACACCGCGACCAACAAGGCCACCGGCAAGCCGATCGACGTCCGTGTCGCCCACCATTTCGTCGTACGGGGTGGACTCATCGTCCGTTTCGAGCAGTTCGCCGACACAGCGCTGGTGCGCGAGGCGATGACGGACTGACATTCCGTTCCACAGGACGGCTCCGAGGCGTTCCAACCGATGCACGGGGCGACGCACACCTCTTGGATCTTCGACCCGCTGTGGGTAGGGGCTCACCGCCCGCGCGCTGGAACCGGGCATCTTCAGCGGCGTCGATCCCCATCTGGCCGACGAAGCCGTCGAACGACTCAACTGGCAGGGGGTGGACGCCTTTACCCAGACACTCGGCGCCGCCCTCAGTCGACTTCTGCCGCCGGGACCGCGCACAGCGTCCATCAGGACCTAGCCAGGGGACGCCCCGCTTTAGTGGGGTGGGGAATGGCTTCTGAGTCCTGCTCTGGCCTCAACTGTGTGCACGGATCTGTG
>NZ_JBFALC010000123.1:0-13521 GCF_040656035.1 Streptomyces sp. NPDC050211 | reverse complement strand
CTCCCGGCCGGCAGCCGGGTGACCGTCCTGGTCGCCGCCGTCAACCGCGCCCCGCACACCGGCCCGCACACCGCGCCCTTGGGCCTGCCCGCCGACCTGCACTTCGCACTGTCCGCCCCGCTGATCAAGACGGTCGCCCGCGCCGCGCTGGGCGCCCTGGCCGCAGCCCTGCCCGGGCTGAGCCTCGGCGCGCAGCCGGTGACCCGGCCCTGCTCGCCGGTGCTGCACGCCCCCGCCCGCCTCCCGGCCGCCAAGAACACCGGCCGGCCCGGCCACCACGTACAAAGCCGCACCGGGGAGAGCCTGCCATGCGCGTCCTGATCACGTGCTTCGCGCACAACACCCACTACTACAACCTGGTGCCGCTGGCCTGGGCCCTGCGCACCGCCGGACACGAGGTCCGGGTGGCCAGCCAGCCCGCCCTCACCGAGGTCATCAACGGCTCCGGCCTGACCGCCGTACCCGTGGGAGACCTCGACTCCATCGTCGAGCTGATGACCCGCATCGGCGGCGACCCCACCCCCTACCAGCAGGGCCTCGACTTCGCCGAGACCCGCGACCAGCCGCTCGGCTGGGAGCACGCCCTGGGGCAGCAGACCATGATGACGGCCCTGTCGTTCGCGCCGCTGAACGGCGACACCACCATCGACGACCTCGTCGCCGTCGCCCGCGCCTGGCAGCCCGACCTGATCCTGTGGGAACCCTTCACCTACGCCGGCCCGATCGCCGCCCACGTCACCGGCGCCGCCCACGCCCGCCTCCTGTGGGGCCCGGACGTCGTCCTCAACGCCCGCCGCCAGTTCCTCGCGCTGCGCGAGGCCCAGCCCGAACAGCGGCGCGAGGACCCGATGGCCGACTGGCTGACCTGGACCCTGCAGCGGTTCGGCGTCACCCCCCACGCCGCCGCGATCGAGAAGATCATCGCCGGCCAGTGGAGCATCGACCCCGCCCCCGCGAGCCTCCGGCTGCCCGTGCCCGGCCACGAGACGGTGCCCATGCGGTTCGTGCCGTACAACGGCCCCTCCGTGATCCCCGACTGGCTGCACACCCCGCCCGCCCGGCGCCGCGTCTGCGTCACCCTCGGCGTCTCCGCCCGCGAGACCTTCGGCCGCGACGCCGTCCCCTTCGAGGACCTGCTGCACGCCCTGGGCGACGTCGACGCCGAGATCGTCGCCACCCTCGACGCCGGCCAGCTCAGCGACCGCGACAGCCTGCCCGGCAACATCCGCGCCGTGGACTTCGTGCCCATGGAGGCGCTGCTGCCCAGCTGCTCCGCGATCGTCCACCACGGCGGCGCGGGCACCGGATACACCGCCACCCTGGCGGGCGTGCCCCAGATCATCGTGGGCGCCCTGTGGGACGCCCCCCTCAAGGCCCGCCTGCACGCGGACGCCGGCGCGGGCATCGACCTGCCGCCGCACAAACTGGACGCCGCCGCCCTGCGTGATGCCGTCGTCCGCGCCCTGGAGGACCCCTCGCTCACCGCGGGCGCCCGCCGGCTGCGCGAGGAAACCCTCACCGACCCGGCACCGGCCCACCTGGTGCCCGTCCTGGAGCAGCTCACCGCCCGCCACCGCACCCAGCCCTGACCTGATCCGAGGAGACACGACGTGAGCACCCCCGACCTCCGCACGGGCCACGGCTACGCGGACGGCATCGCCCGGCTCTACGACCTGGTCCACCAGGGCAAGGGCAAGGACTACCGGCGCGAGGCCGCCGACCTGGCCGCCCTGATCACCTCCCGGGCACCCGGCGCGCGCAGCCTCCTCGACGTGGCCTGCGGCACCGGACTCCACCTCAAGCACCTCACCGGTCTCTTCGACCGCGTCGAGGGCCTCGAACTCTCCCCGGACATGCGGGAGATCGCCCTGCGCCGCAACCCCGGCGCCACCGTCCACCAGGGCGACATGCGCGACTTCGCGCTCGGCACCCGCTACGCGGCCGTCATCTGCATGTTCAGCTCCATCGGCCACATGAGCGGCCAGGCCGAACTCGACGCGGCCCTCGCCCGGTTCGCCGCCCACCTCGAGCCGGGCGGCGTCGTCGTGGTCGAACCCTGGTGGTTCCCGGACACGTTCACCCCCCACTTCGTCGGCGCCTCGATCGTCGAGGCCGAGGGCAAGACGATCTCCCGGGTCTCCCACTCCCGGCTGGCGGGCGACGCCACCGCGATCGACGTGCACTACCTCGTCGCCGAACCGGGCCGCGACATCGAGCACCTCTGCGAAAGCCACCTGATCACCCTGTTCGAGCGCTCCGCCTACGAGCGGGCCTTCGAACGTGCGGGCCTGGACGTCGAGTTCCAGCCGGGCGGCCCGTCCGGCCGGGGCCTCTTCCTCGGCGTCCGGCCGTCCTGACCGGCCCCGCGCCGCAGCTCGAGAGCGGCCCCACAACGGCCGGAGAAACGCTCGAGATCCGCCTCAGCCAGGGGCCGGAACGGCTCGGGCACGGCTCGGGCGCGGCTCGTGCCCGGCCGGATCCCGCCCTGGGCGCGGCCCGGCCCCCTCCGTATGACGCGACCGTCCCGTCCCCGGCGGCCGCACCCTGCGCCCGGCCCGGCGGGCGGCAACTGCGCAGCCCAGGCCCGGGGGAGGGGCGCGGCCCAGGTGCCGGGACCACCGCGCCGGCCGCCCCGCGCGGCCCCGGCCGGTGACCCGGCCACCGCCTTGCCCGTCCCGCGGCAGGGCCGCCCCAGACTCTTTGACCGCCCTGCCGGCCGACGTTACGTTCCCGGCCAGCCGACGATCTCCGCACGCGGGGAAAGCCGCACCTCCCGCACCGCCCGAACCGTGCCCCGAACTCCAGGAGCCCCCATGCCGTCCCGCAGGCCAGGGAGGCCGACACCCCGCCTCCGCACCAGACTCCGGCCCGAGGGACCGCGCCTGTTCGCCCTCGGCCGCACCGCACGGCTCCGGGCCGGCGGACGCCGCTTGCCTCCCGCACCACGCCAGCCCGGCGGACGGCGGCGCCCGGCCCGCACCTCGCGCACGCTGGCCGTGCTGGCCGTTCTGCTGTGCCACGCCGGGCTGCTCAGCGCGACGACCACCACCGCGGCCCCGGCCACCGAGGGCACCTGGCGGGTGCGTGACCTGGTCGCCCGGATGACGCTGGACGAGAAGCTGTCCTTCGTGCACTGGACCGCCGGCCCCGAAGGCGGCCCGCTCGCCCGCGGCGTGGGCTATCTGCCCGGCGTGCCGCGGCTGGGCATACCGCCGCTGCAGGCCTCCGACGGCCCGGCCGGTGTGCGCCTCAACGGCGCCCGCGCCACCGCCCTGCCCACCCCCACCGCGCTCGCGGCCACCTTCGACGACTCCCTCGCCCGGGCCTACGGCACGGTGCTGGGCCACGAGGGCCGCGCCCTGGGCCAGGACGTCGTCCTCGCCCCGATGGTCAACACCATCCGGGTGCCGCACGGCGGCCGCAACTTCGAGACGTTCAGCGAGGATCCGCTGGTCACCTCCCGCACCGCCGCCGCCGAGATCGAGGGCATCCAGGGGCAGGGGCTGATGGCCACCGTCAAGCACTTCGCAGGCAACAACCAGGAGACCGACCGCTTCACCGTCGACGCCGCCATCGACGAGCAGACCCTCCAGGAGATCGAACTGCCCGCGTTCCGCAGCGCCGTCGAGGCCGGCGCCGCCGCCGTGATGTGCGCCTACAACGGCGTCAACGGCACCCCCTCGTGCGGCCACGACCACCTGCTGCGGCAGATCCTGCGCGAGCAGTGGGGCTTTGAAGGCTGGGTGATGTCCGACTGGCTCGCCACCCACGCGACCGCCGACCTCACCCACGGTCTGGACCAGGAACTCGGCCTGGAGATGGGCAAGCCGACCGACCCGGTCCCCGACACCAAGTACTTCGGGGCCGCCCTGAAGGCCGCCGTCCAGGACGGCACCGTGCCCGAGAGCGCCCTGGACCGGGCCGTGGTCCGCATCCTGGGCCGGATGGAGCGCTTCGGCCTCCTTAACGCCGCACCGCGCCCCGCCCGCGACGCCGAGGCCGGCCGCACCACCGCCCGCCAGGTCGCCGAGAACGGCGCCGTCCTGCTGCGCAACTTGGCCACCGGCGGCCGCACGGCGCTGCCGCTCACCGGCAGCCGCGGCACCAGCGTCGCCGTGATCGGCGACAGCGCCCTGCGGCCCAAGGTCTCCGGCCTCGGCAGCGCCCATGTCGTCCCCGACACCGCCCAGGCCCCCGTCGACGCCCTGCGCGAGCGGGCCGGCTCCGGCGCCCGCCTCACCTACGAGCCCGGCATCGACCGGCTCGGCACCCCGCTGCCCGCCGAGAACCTCAGCCCCGCCTTCACCGGCGGCCGGCAGCTGGAGCCGGGCGGCGACCGCCCGTTCTACGAGGGCACGCTCACCGTGCCCGCCGACGGCGACTACCGCATCGGCATCCGCGTCGACGGCGGCCTGGCCGTCCTGCAGGTCGACGGGCAGAGCCCCGTCTACGCGGCCGACTCCTTCAGCGAGACCACCAGCACCGTCCTCAAGCTCACCAAGGGCACCCACAAGGTGCAGCTGAGCGGCTGGGCCTGGCCGGACCGGCCGCTGTCCGTCGACCTGACCTGGGTCACCCCCCAGCAGGCCGCAGCGAACCTGCGGCGGGCCGTGGCGGCCGCGGCCGCCGCCGAGACCGCCGTCGTCTTCGCCCAGGACGAGGGATCCGAGGGCTACGACCGCCCGTCGCTGTCCCTGCCCGACGGCCAGGACGCCCTCATCGCCGCGGTCGCGAAGGCCAACCCGAACACCGTCGTCGTCCTCAACACCGGCTCCTCGGTGCTGATGCCGTGGCTCGCCGACACCGCCGCCGTGCTGCAGATGTGGTACCCCGGCCAGGAGGGCGCCCGGGCCACCGCGTCCCTGCTGTACGGCGATGCCAACCCGAGCGGGAAACTCACCCAGACCTTCCCCGCCGCCGAGGACGCCCACCCGATGGCCGGCCACCCCGAGCGTTTCCCCGGCGTCGGCGGGAAGCAGGAATACAGCGAGGGCATCCACGTCGGCCACCGCTGGTACGAGAAGGAGGGCGTCAGCCCGCTGTTCCCCTTCGGGCACGGACTGTCGTACACCTCCTTCGCCTACCGCGACCTGGCCGTCAAGCGGACCGCCGCCGGCGCCGCCGTCTTTGTCACCGTGCGCAACACCGGTCAGCGCACCGGCAAGGAGGTCGTCCAGGTGTATCTCGGCCCCAGCCCGCTCGTCACCGCCCCGCAGGCCGTCGGCAAGCTCGCCGGCTACACCAAGGTGACCCTCGCCCCCGGCCAGGCCAAGCGGCTCACGGTGCCCCTCGACGCCCGCCAGCTCCAGTACTGGAACACGTCGAAGCATGCGTGGCAGGACGCGCCCGGCGCCCGCACCGTCCGCGTCGGCGCGTCCTCCTCGGACCTGCGCCTCACCGGCACCCTCGCCCCCTGAACCGACCGACCCCGACCCGACCCGCCACCCCCTGCGAGAGGAACTGCATGAGTGCCACCGAGCACCCGTCGGCCGGCCCCATCGGCCCGGCCGACGCCATCGACGCCACCGAGGACACCGGGCTGCGCCACGTCGCCGTCCTCTCCACCGAACTGCGCGACGTCGTCGAGGTCGAGCAGCGCCAGGTCCGCCTGGAGCGCGTGGTGCTGGTCGGCGTGTGGACCTCGGGCACGGTCGCCGAGGCCGAGAGCTCGCTCGCCGAACTCGCCGCCCTCGCCGAGACCGCTGGTGCCCTGGTCCTCGACGGCGTCATCCAGCGCCGCGACAAGCCCGACCCGGCGACCTACATCGGCTCGGGCAAGGCCCGCGAACTGCGCGACCTCGTCGTGGCCACCGGCGCCGACACCGTGGTCTGCGACGGCGAACTCAGCCCCAGCCAGCTCGTCCGCCTGGAGGAGGTCGTCCAGGTCAAGGTCGTCGACCGGACCGCGCTGATCCTCGACATCTTCGCCCAGCGGGCCGCCTCCAAGGAGGGCAAGGCACAGGTCGCCCTCGCGCAGATGCAGTACATGCTGCCGCGGCTGCGCGGCTGGGGCGCCTCGCTCTCCCGCCAGATGGGCGGCGGCGGCAGCGGGGGCGGCGGCATGGCCACCCGCGGCCCCGGCGAGACGAAGATCGAGACGGACCGGCGGCGGCTGCGCGACAAGATGGCCCGGATGCGCCGCGAGATCGAGGACATGAAGACCGGCCGCGACCTCAAGCGGCAGGAACGGCGCCGCAACCAGGTGCCCTCCGTCGCCCTCGTCGGCTACACCAACGCCGGCAAGTCCTCCCTGCTCAACCGGCTCACCGGCGCCGACGTGCATGTGC
Source organism: Streptomyces sp. NPDC050211 (assembly GCF_040656035.1). NCBI lineage: Bacteria > Bacillati > Actinomycetota > Actinomycetes > Kitasatosporales > Streptomycetaceae > Streptomyces > Streptomyces sp. NPDC050211. The sequence continues at coordinate 7,234 of NZ_JBFALC010000123.1, read as the reverse complement.
AGAACGCCCTGTTCGCCACCCTCGACCCGACGGTGCGCCGCACCCAGACCCCCGGCGGCCGGGTCCACACCCTCGCCGACACCGTCGGCTTCGTCCGCCATCTGCCGCACCAGCTGGTCGACGCGTTCCGCTCCACCCTGGAGGAGGTCGCCGAGGCGGACCTCATCCTGCATGTCGTGGACGGCTCGCATCCCGACCCCGAGTCCCAGATCGAGGCGGTGCGCGAGGTCGTCGGCGAGGTCGGCGGCGCCGGAGTACCCGAACTCGTCGTCCTCAACAAGGCGGACAAGACCCCGCCGGAGATGCTCGCCCGGCTGCGGGAGGCCGAGCCGGGCGCCATCGCCGTCTCCGCCCGCACCGGGGCCGGCGTCGAGGAACTGCTGGCCCGCATCGAGCGGGAACTGCCGCGCCCGGACACGCAGGTCGAGGTCCTCATCCCCTACGCCGAAGGACACCTGGTCGCCCGCGTCCACGCGCACGGCGAGGTCCTCGCCGAGTCCCACGAGGAGACCGGCACCCGGCTCAAGGCCCACGTCGACGCCCCGCTGGCCGCGGAACTCGCCCACTACACGGCCTGATCGGCCACGGCGCCCCCGGCCCGGGCGGGCCGGGGGCGCCGTCGTGCCCGGCGGCCGGATTCAGGGCCCGGCGGTGAACTCGCGGACCGAGGCGATCACATAGTCCAGCATCTCCTCGGTCAGACCGGGATAGACGCCGATCCAGAAGGTCTGGTCGGTGATCAGGTCGCTGTTCTTCAGGGGCTCGGCGATGCGGTGCGGCTTCTCCGCGTAGGCCGGGTGCCGGGTCAGGTTGCCGGCGAAGAAGCGGCGCGTGTTGATCCGGCGCGACTCCAGGAAGTCGACCAGGGCGGCGCGCGAGTAGGCGGCCGCCGGGTCGACGGTGATCAGGAACCCGAACCAGCTCGGGTCGCTGCCCGGTGTCGCCTCCGGCAGCAGCAGACCGGGCAGGCCCTCCAGGCCCTCGCGCAGCCGGCGCCAGTTGCGGCGGCGGGCGGCGCTGAACGCGTCGATGCGCTGCAGCTGGCTGAGCCCCAGTGCGGCCTGCAGGTCGGTCGCCTTCAGGTTGTAGCCCACGTGGGAGAAGATGTACTTGTGGTCGTAGCCGTGCGGCAGCTTCCCCATCTGCTGGTCGAAGCGCTTCATGCACCGGTTGTCCTCACCCGGTTCGCACCAGCAGTCCCGGCCCCAGTCGCGGAACGACTCCACGATCCGCGCCAGCGCCAGATTGCCCGTCAGGACGCAGCCGCCCTCGCCCATCGCGAGGTGGTGCGCGGGATAGAAACTGGTCGTCGACAGGTCCCCGAAGGAGCCGGTGCGCCGGCCCCGGTAGGTGGAGTCGACGGCGTCGCAGTTGTCCTCGACGAAGAACAGCTCGTGCTCCTCGGCGAGTTGGGCGACCTCCTCGACCTGGAAGGGGTTGCCCAGCGAGTGCGCGATCATGATCGCGCGGGTCTTCGGGCCGATCGCCGCGGCGATCCGCTCGGGCGTGGTGTTGTACGTGCCGAGCTCCACGTCCACGAACACCGGCACCAGGCCGTTGTGCAGGATCGGGCTGACGGTGGTGGGGAAGCCCGCGGCCACCGTGATCACCTCGTCGCCCGGCTTCAGCCGCCGCTCCTCCAGCTGCGGGGAGGTCAGGGACGTGAGGGCCAGCAGGTTGGCCGAGGAACCCGAGTTGGTCAGATGGGCCTTGCGGGTGCCGATGAACCGGGCGAAGTCCCGCTCGAAGCGGCGGGAGCTGACGCCGGCGGCGATCCGCAGGTCCAGCGCGGCGGACACCAGGGCGAGCCGGTCGTCCTCGCTGAGCACCGCGCCGGAGACCTGGACGGGGGAGACGCCGGGCACGAAGGGGCCGGGCTCCTTCTCCCGGTGGTATTCCCGGACGAGCTCCGCGATCCGTTCCTTGGTCTCGCCCATGGAAGTTCCCTTCTGATGACACCACCGACGTCACCGCGAGCGTAGGGACCGCCCCACTGGAAACCGCTAGAAAACGAGTTGACTTCATCGGATCATGAGGTAAAAAAGCTGAGGATCTATGGGAGGTAATGCGTGACTGATACGCAGGAGAACGACGCGGCCGAGAACGAGCCCGGGACCGGGACCGCGGCCGGGAACGAGCCCGAGACCGAGGCCAAGCGCAAGTTCCGCGAGGCCCTGGAGCGCAAGTCCCGTGTCGCCAGGTCCCAGCAGGCACACCAGGAGGGACGCCAGAAGATCAAGGGCCAGGGCGGCCCCAAGGGCCAGAGCCGGAATTTCCGCCGCAAGTCCGGGTGAGCCCCCTTCACCACCCCGCACAGCCCGCCGTGATCCCGCACACCGGATCACGGCGGTTTCTTTTCCGCCCCCCCTTTTTTTCTCGAGTACGGCTTGAGAATCCCTGGAGAAATGCTCGACGCGGCACGGGAATTCAGCCGGAAAGCCCCGGGCGGTCGCGGGACGTCCGGGCCGTCGGCCGAACCGTTTGCCCGCCCGCCCGGGCGGCTCTATGCTGACCCCCTAGTCAAACTTGACGAGTAAGACCGCACGACGGGAGCCCGCGTGACCCTGCCCGAGACCGGCTACACCCCCACCGCCGAGGAACGCGCCAGCCTCGACGCCTGGTTCGAGGAGTACGACGCGCACTGCACCAAGGCCGATGTCGAGCGGATGGCGCAGATGGCCGTCTTCCCCCTCAACCTGATCAGTGACGACTCCGCGGGCAACGGAAGGTCGGCACAGTGGGACCGCAGCCAGTTCGTCGAGACCATGAGCCACGTCATGGGGGACGGCACCGCGGAGGTCACCTTCGACAACACCCGCACCCCCGTCTTCCTCTCCCCGTCCATGGCCGTGGTCTTCACCCACTCCACCGTCACCACGGCCGAGAAGACCTACGACATGACCTACGCCGACATCCTGCTCCGCTCCAACGGCACCTGGGCCTTCCAGACCATGATCCAGTCCGGTTGGGGCGACAACCTCTGACCGGTCCCGCTGCCTGAGCACCGCGCGAGCCGCTGCGGGAGGCGGAGCCGCTCGCCAGGGTGCGCCTGCCGTACCGGGACGTCGCCGTGGACATCACCAAGACCTGGCCGACCCCCGAGACCCCCGAGATGCGGCCTCGGGGGTCGCCGCGTAAGCGGTCGTACCCGTCCGCCGAGCCCGCGCCGCCGCCGACCGGCACGAGGCCTTCCCTGCCGAGTCCTGCGGACTCTCACTGGCTACGGGCAACTCGCCGCCCTGCTCAGGACGGTGGCCGCACAGGACCTGACCACCGCGGTGGCGCACGCCGACACCGACCTGTTCGCCGGCATCACCCCACCACCCCCACGCCGGTGATCCCCCTCCCCGAGCCGTCAAGCACCACTCGCAAGGGGCTCAAGACCCGGCGGAGGCGCGTGGCCCGCCCCGCGGGCCTCCGGTTCACTGACGGCAGGCGACCACGAGTCCCGGCACCGCCCATGCCTTGCGGTCACCGCGGCCGAGCAGGATCCCGCCGCGCGACGCCCCCCACTGACAGGAGTTCCCAGCCGTGGCTACCTTCCTCTACAAACTGGGCCGTTTCGCCTTCCGGCGGCGATGGCCGATGGCGCTGCTGTGGGTGGTGATCCTCTGCGGTGCGGGCTTCGCCGCCTCCTCCGCGCCGACCCCGCCCGCCGACACCTTCTCCATGCCCGGCACGGAATCGCAGAAGGCCTTCGACCTGCTCGAGGAGAAGTTCCCGGACGCGAGCGCCGACGGCGCCAGCGCCCGTGTCGTGGTCCGCGCACCGGCGGGCGGGAAGATCTCCGCCCCGGAGCACAAGGCCCAGGTCGCCGCGCTGGTCGCACAGTTGAAGAAGGCCCCGCAAGTGGCCTCGGTGACCGACCCGTTCACGACGAAGTCGGTCAGCAAGGACGGCACCACCGCCTACGCCGTCGCCACCTACGAGGTCCCCGCCACCAAGGTCGACGACGCGGCGCACGACGCGCTCGACGCCGCCCTGGCCAAGGCCCGCGACGGCGGCCTGACCGCGCAGGCCGGCGGCGACGCCGTGAAGGTCGACGCCGCGGTGAGCGGCACCGGCGAGCAGATCGGCATCCTGATCTCCGCGCTGGTCCTGGTCCTCACCTTCGGCTCGGTGATCGCCGCCGGAATGCCGCTGCTCACCGCCCTCATCGGCGTCGGCGTCGGCATCTCGGCCATCACGGCGCTCGGCTCCACCCTCGGCCTGTCCAGCACCACCTCCACCCTGGCGATGATGCTCGGCCTCGCCGTCGGCATCGACTACGCCCTGTTCATCATCTCCCGCTACCGCGCCGAGCTCACCGAGGGCCGGGACCGCGCCGACGCCGCAGGGCGGGCGGTCGGCACCGCGGGCTCCGCGGTCGTCTTCGCCGGACTCACCGTCATCGTGGCCCTCGCGGGCCTGGCCGTGGTGAACATCCCGGTGCTCACCAAGATGGGCCTGACCGCCGCCGGCACCGTCGCCATCGCCGTCCTGGTCGCCCTCACCTTCGTGCCGGCGCTGCTCGGCTTCGCGCCCGTCAAGGTGCTGCGCCGCCGGGACCGCGCCCGGTTCGCCACCAAGCCGCTGTCGCAGCGCCGGCAGCGCAAGGCCGCCAAGCAGGCCGAGAAGGACGCCCGGCGCGGGCCCAACCTCGGCTCCCGCTGGGCCCGTTACGTGCTGCGCCACCCCGTGGCCGTGCTGCTGCTGGCCGTGGTGGGCCTGGGCGCGGTCGCCGTGCCCGCCGCGAGCCTGGAACTCGGCCTGCCCGGCGAGGGCACCATGGCCCCCGACACCACTCAGCGCCAGGCCTACGACATGCTCTCGGAGTCCTTCGGGGCCGGGTTCAACGGGCCGCTGATGGTCACCGTCGAGGGCCGGGACGCGGCCGCCGCGGCCGGCACCGTCGGCAAACAACTCGCCGCGCAGGACGGCGTCGCCACCGTCACCCCGGCCACGGTCAACGACGCCGGGGACACCGCGATCCTGAACGTCGTCCCGGCCACCGGCCCCACCGACGGCGCGACCGAGGACCTGGTGCGCCATCTGCGCTCCCTCGCCGACGGCTTCCAGGCCGACACCGGCGCCGAGGTCCTGGTCACCGGCCAGACCGCGATGTTCATCGACTTCTCCAAGACCCTCGACGACGCGCTGCTGCCCTATCTCGGCCTGGTCGTCGGCCTGGCGTTCCTGCTGCTGATGGTGGTCTTCCGCTCGGTCCTCGTGCCGCTCAAGGCGGCGCTGGGCTTCCTGCTGTCCGTGGCGGCGGCGCTCGGCGCGGTGGTGGCGGTCTTCCAATGGGGCTGGCTCGCCGACGTCTTCGGCGTCGAACAGCCGAGCCCGATCATGAGCACGATGCCGATCTTCATGATCGGTGTGGTCTTCGGCCTCGCCATGGACTACGAGGTGTTCCTGGTGACCCGCATGCGGGAGGCGTACGTCCACGGGGCGGTGCCCGCCGAGGCCGTCGTCACCGGGTTCCGCTACGGCGGCCGGGTGGTCGCCGCGGCCGCCGCCATCATGATCAGCGTGTTCTCCGGCTTCATCGTGGAGGACAACGACTTCGTCAAGATGATCGGCTTCGGCCTCGCGGTCGCGGTGCTCTTCGACGCCCTCATCGTCCGCATGGCGATCGTGCCCGCCCTGTTCGCCCTGCTCGGCGGCAGCGCCTGGTGGCTGCCGCGCTGGCTGGACCGGCTGCTTCCCAACCTCGACGTCGAGGGCGAGAAGCTCTCCCGCACGGCTCCGGCCGGGCGGGTGGCGCCGCCGCGCCGCGAACCCGAACTGGTCGACTAGCCACCCGTATCGACCGTGGTCAGGCCCGGCGGCCGGATGCCGCTGGGCCTTCCGCATGCGCCGCACGGGGGAGCGCTTGAGGAGTATTTGAAGGATGCTCCATCCGAGCCTCCAAGACTGTCCACAGCGAGTTCGGACGCGGACGGAAGCGGAGGCTTAAGATCATGACCGTCGAGTTGGCGAGCACCGCCGAACGCACGCTCCAGAGCCAGCAGTTCGCCGCCCTGTACGCGGAGGTGCAGCAGTTCTACGCGCACCAGATGCAGATCCTGGACGCGCACGACACCGAGCGCTGGGCGGGCACCTTCACCGAGGACGCCGTTCTCGAACTGCCCTCCCCGTCCGAGCCGGTGCGGGCCCGCGCCGGGCTCGCCCGCTACGTCCGCGCCGGCGCGGCCCGCCAGCGGCGGGCCGGCCGCCGCCTCAACCACTGGGTCGGCATGCTCGACGTCCAGCTCCAGGAGGACGGGTCGCTGCACACCCGCTGCTCGGCCCTGGTGTTCGTCACGCCCAGCGGAGGCACCTCCAAGGTCCTGTACGTGTGCGTCATGGAGGACGTCCTGGTCCGCAGCCGCGGCAAGTGGCGCACCGCGCACCGCCGGGTGACCCGCGACGACCTGGCCTGAACGCCCCGCGCCTGCGCGAGCGCCGGGAAACCGCTGCAGCTGAACTCGAAGTTCCGTCCTGTGCAAGGGACTTGAGTCCGTTCCGTGCCTAGAGTGGGCGGTGCACATCCCCTCCCTGTCCGCGCCCGCCTGCCGTCACTGACGCGGGCGGGCGCGTCGACGTAGGGGGAGGGGAGGTCACGGCAGGCCGGTGAACGCGGCGAAGACGTCGTCGAGTTCGCGGGTGTGCACGGTGAGCGACTCGGCGGTGAGCGCGGCCGCGTCGAGGACCGCGAGCACCGCCCGCAGGGTCTCGATGCCGGCGTCGCCGGGGATGTGCAGGGTCAGTGTCGCGGGGTCGCCCCACGCGTCGCCGAAGCCCGGGCCCGATCCGGCGCGGAAGGCGGCGCCGGCCCGTTCGAGCGCGGCCGCGTCGGCGAACCGCAGGCGGATGAGAGCACTGGGCGGCTCGTTGCGGGGCGGGCATAACTCGGGATCCTCGGGCTCGGGATCGCCGGCCCCGGTACGGCCGGCCGGCCGTACCGGCCCGCAGGACACCTCGTAGCCGGTCCCGTGCCCGGGGGCAGGGCCGCTCTCTAGCCCCCGGCTCACCGCACGGCGGTCGTTCTCGTGCGGCGGCGCGTCGGCCTCGGCCAGGCTGCTCAGCAGGACGAGCCGGGCCCCGGGCGCGCGGGCCGCGGCCGGACGGTCGGCGGGCTCCGCACCACCGGGAGAGGCCGCCCTCGCGCCGGAACCTCCCTGGCCGTGGGCACCGGCCCGGGCGGTGTGGCCGGGCAGTGGGCGGGCCGCGAGCCGGTCCGCCGCGGCCGCGCGGGCCTTCTCGTGGC
>NZ_JBFALC010000122.1:0-13823 GCF_040656035.1 Streptomyces sp. NPDC050211 | reverse complement strand
GTCCCGCGTCCGAGGCCGCCATGGCGGGAGCCGCGGTGGCGACCAGCCCGATCACGGCCGCCGTCGCGAGGATGCTCCGTACGTACTGCTTCATCTCGTGCCTCTCTTGTGGGTGTTGTGCCGCGAGGGGTCTTCGTCGCGGACGATCCGGTTCGCCTCCGGCAGCGCGGCGAGCCGCATCCGGCGGGCGTTGATCACGTCGGCGAGGTACTGCTCGCGCACCTGCGCGAGGTGCCGCTCCTCGGCGTCCGTGGCGACCTCCGCGAGGCCGGAGCCGACGGCGCAGGCCGCTTCCGCGACGGCGTACTCGATCTCCTTGGCCTCGGGCGCCGAGTCGCCCAGTGCGGCCCGCAGCCGCTGCGGTGAGTGCATGCGGCAGCCCGCGCTCGGCCACACAGTCCGACCAGCCCCGCAGCGCCTTCGTGAACGTCGGGTCCGCTTGGGCCCGGCTCATGGCCAGTGCCGTGACGCCGCGGTCCACGGCGTCCGCGCCGAACCAGGTGCGGAAGTCGCCGTACAGCTCGCCGCGCGCCTCGCTGGTGCAGCCGCGGGTACTGCGCCCGGTCGTCGTCCCGCCGGGGAGGGTGACCTCGACGGTGTCGACGCCGGCGCCCTGCCAGGCGCGCAGCGCCTCGGCGCGCCGCTCGGGCGTCAATGCCCGGAGGTGGTCGCCTACCGGGTCGTCCGCGCGCAGCCGGGCTGTCTCCTCCGGGGTGCGCACGCGGGCGCCGTAGCCGTGCGCGCGGGCCCACGGCACGTCGGCCAGGACGAGCGCCATCGGTGGTGGCTCGGGGCCGGTGCGGGCCGGCTGGGGTGCCGCCGGCAGGTCGAACCCGGCGCGGGCCATGCAGCGTCGCTCCAGGATGTCCTCGGCCCGGCGCAGGGCCGCGAGCTCTTCGGTGGTGGCCTCGCGCGGGAGCGCGGCGTCGGGCTCGGCGCGCGCGGCGGGCGTGCCTGGGTCGCCCGGTCGGCAGGCAGCGAGTGTTGCGAGCAACAGCAATGGCAGCACGGCGGCTCTGCGCACCAGGTCTCCCCCACACCCGTACGTCTTCGGTCGCCTCCAGGGTGTCCGGGAGGCCGAACGCACCGCACGCACTTTCGGTCTCACCTGAAAGACCCCGCCGCACAGGGCCGTTGTGGCCGAGGCGACGCAACTGTCACGCCCGCGCTGCCCTCTTGTTTCACAGCCAGTCGACTCGGGGGGTCTGTGCCTGTGCTGAACATCTATTTCTCTGCTGAGGATCTGGGGCGGGTCCGCGTTGCCGCAGCGCCGGATCCAGCCTGGGAGATGTTGCCGAGCCTGCAACACCACCACTGCGTGGTGGTCGACGAGCGGGGCGAACGCCTCCTTTCACGCCGAGTCTTCAACGACGAACCGGCCCTGCTGGAGCTGATCACAGACGTACTCGCGCTCTCCGAGGACGCCCTGTGGGCGGTGGACATCAACCACGGCGGCGCCGCTTTGCTCATCGGCCTCCTGCTCAGCCGCGAGCAGCCGATGGTCTACATCACCGGCCTGGCCGTGCATCAGGCGTCGACGCCTACCGCGGCCAGGGCAAGACGGACGAGAAGGATGCGTTCGTCATCGCCGACCAGGCACGCATGCGCCAGGACCTCGGTCTCCTGCGGCCCGGCGACGAGATAGCCGTCGACCTGCGCACTCTGACCGCCCGCCGCCTCGACCTGGTCAACGACCGGACCCGTCAGACCAACCGGCTGCGGGCTCAACTGCTCGAGTTCTTCCCCGCGTTGGAGCGGGCGTTGAACCTGAGCAAGAAGGGCCCGGTCATGCTGCTGACCGGCTATCAGGCGCCGGCCGCGATCCGTCGCAGCGGGGCCAGGCGGATCGGAACCTGGCTGAAGAACCGCAAGGTGAAGAACGCCGCCGCGCTCGCCGGGACAGCCGTCGAGGCGGCCAGGGCCCAGCACACTGCACTGCCGGGAGAGACTCTCGCGGCCGCCATGGTCGCCCGCATCGCCAAGGGCGTGCTGGTCCTCGATGAGGAGATCGCCGAACTCGACGCGCTCATCGAGGCCCGGTTCAACGAGCACCGGCACGCGACAGTGATCCGGAGCCTGCCCGGCATGGGCACCCTCCTCGGCGCCGAGTTCATCGCCGCCACCGGTGGCGACCTGGAGGCGTTCGGCACAGCCGATCGCCTGGCGTCCTTCACCGGCCTCTCACCCGTGCCGCGGGACTCCGGCCGTGTCAGCGGCAACATGCGCCGCCCGCGCCGCTACCACCGCGGCCTGCTCCGGGCCTTCTACCTCTCCGCCATGGCCAGCCTGAGAACCTGCTCCGCCTCCCAGGCGTACTACGGGCGCAAGCGGAACGAGGGGAAGGGGCACAAGCAGGCCCTGCTTGCTCTGGCCCGTCGACGAGCGAACGTCTTGTGGGCCATGCTCCGCGACGGAGAGTGTTACGAGGTGCTACCAACCGTCAAGCCAGCGGCTTGACATCGTCATTGGGAAGTCCTTTAACCAGGCGGCCGGTTCAGGGCCGGGCTGAGTGTCAGTGCTGGCGCGTAGATTGTGCGGGTGAGCTGGGATGTATTCATCATGCGGTTTCCACCCGAGGCCGAGGCGATAGACGAGATTGCCGGGCATCGAGTATTCGCAGAATGGTTGGGGCGACTACGAGGGTCCCGGCTTCTCCATCAGCACCTCGGTCAACGAGGCTGATGACGCCCCGGTCGCCGGAGTCAGTCTCTTCATCCATGGCGACAGCGAAGCAGCAGCTCACGCTGCCCTCGCGGTTGCCGATGCGTTGAAAGCACGGGCCTTCGACACTGGGTCGGGAGACTTCCTCACCGCGGACTGCGCCCAGTCGGCTTTCGACGCTTGGCGTGCATACCGAGATCGTGTCCTAGACCAGCGTGGGCCCTGAGCACGTTTTCTAACTTCTGAGGCTGTCGCCTTCGATGATGCTCTCGGGCCGTCTGGTCGTCTTCCCGACGCCATAGCGGGTCGTGGGACGGCGATTTTTGGAGCCAAGCGGTCTTCCTGGTACGGGTGTTGATGGCTTCGGTGCGCGGGCCGGACAGTGCAGGCGCGGGCAGAGGTTCCGAAACCCTCGGCGGACTCGGGCCGGGGTGAGCCGGCCGGGCTCGGCGGGCTTCTCCCACGGCCGCCGCAAGTCGGCGGCGGCCCCGCGCAGGAGTCGGAGTTGGGTGTGTGCGGCGATGATCCGCCAAGTCCAGCGGTCACCGGCCTCCGGGGTGCGGAGTTTTGGGCGGGTCCACCCGAGGGTCTGTTTCATCAGCCTGAAGAGGTGCTCGATGTCGAACCTCCTCAGGAACGCCTGCCAGCGCACGGCGACGTCCTCGCCGCTCAGACCGGTGGCTGACGAACACAGCCAGAGGGGCAGCGGGGTCGTGGCCGCCGGGCAGGCAGTCGGCCTGGAGGCGGATCAGCGTGCCTTCGATGATGGGGCGTTCGCCGGTGTGGTCGATCCACGCGGAGCGGGTGGTCAGCCTCGGGTGGATGCGGTCCATGATGTTCCCCGGCAGCTTCGTCGACTTGGTGGGGCAGGCGCTGGCCGCCTGCGCGGCTGTGAGTCCGCAAGCGCGGGTGGGGGCGGCTTCGACGGCCGCGGGCAGCGCGGCGACCGCAGTGCCGCCCAGCACCGATCCGGGTGCCTCCAGGGGTGCGACAGTTGCTTATGGTCCTCAAACGACATGTGCGTCAAGCCCAGTTGGCCGGTTCGGCAAGGGCGTAGGACGAGGCGATCCTGTGGTTGTCGTGCAGGATCGTCAGCGTCCGCGGGCCGCTCGGCCTCCCGTCGCGCCAGGCGGTGCAGTAGATCCCGTTGGACCAGCGGATCGTCCGCGAGGTGGACGGCAGGACGGTGATGCCGGTGCGGCTCACTGTCTTCGTGCCGTTCAGCCACACCTCGAAGGCGCCCTGGCCGTCGCCGGCGAGCTTCAGCCGGGTGACGATCCTGATCCAGGTACCCCGCAGGCCGCTGATCGACCCGGCCGAGCCCTTGATGCCGCCGGAGCCGCCGAACTGGATCGTGGATCCGATGACGAACATCAACAGCCAGGGTCCTTCAGGGTCTTCGGGCGACCACTGCTGGAAGGTGACGTTCTGGTCGTGGAACGTCCAGTCGGACGCCAGGCGGATCACCTGGCCGTAGTAGCAGTCCTCTCCGACGCTCTGCGCGCCGCGTCGGATCACCTCGGAGTGGTAGCCGCCGGTCTCCTCGATGTACGTCTGGGTCGCCGCGAGGGCGTGCGCGCCTTTGTACGTAGGTGAGTCGACGGTCTCGATCACGCCGTCCTTCTGCGCGTAGGCATGGTCCCAGCCCTCGACGCTGCCACGGTTCTGGAAGTAGACCTCGTCGGCGGCGTCCGCCCGTGCCGGCAGGAGTGCGGCGCCGACACCGGCGAGGCCGAGTCCGCCGAGCGCGGCGATTACCCTTCGTCTCCGCATGGCTCACCGCGTCCAGTACGTGATGTTGCGGAACCGCGCCTCGGCGCGGCCGCTGCCGTGGTGGTAGACGCCGTTCTTGAAGTGGCGGGTGGCGGGTCCCCGGTCTTCGGTCGTCAGGACCGGCTCGTCGTCGAAGTAGACCTTGACGCTGCCGCTGGAGGCGTTGTGCGCGAGCTTGACGTTGAACCAGGTGTCGTATGCGTTGGTCTTCAGGACCGTGCGGTCATAGGCCCGCACCGTGCCACCGCTCGCGCTGTAGGCGTTGAGCATGAAGTCCGTGGCGGGTGTGCCCTCAGGGTGGATCACACGGAGGATCTGCACGAAGGTCGCGCCGTTCGTGCCGGACGGGATGTACACGTCGGGGTCCCACATGTGCTGTCCGGAGGTGTACTGCTGCCTCCATCGCATCTCGGTGCGCGGGTCGGTGGAACTGCCCTGTGACATGGGCTCGTCGGTGCTGTACACCCACATCCGGTGGACGCCGCCGCTGTTGCTGTAACGGTCGCTCAGATCCAGGTTCCACGGCTTCTGCATGCCGTATGTGAAGGCGGTCTTGTTCCAGCCGTCTGTGGGTGAGGCGGCTGCGGCGGAGGACGTCGAGGGGGTCATCGCCCAGGCGGCGCCTCCGGCGAGTAAGCCACCGGCAGCCAGAATCGAACGTCTTGTAGGGCACATGTCAATCCTTCCCGTTGGCGTCATGCGTGTCGGGGGCGAGCGGGCGAATCACAGGGACGTTGCATATTCATCGGATCTATCGTCCGATTCAGCGTAGGACTGGCCGCACAGGCCGTCAACATTCACAGTGAGCCGAAGATAGATCCGATGTGCGAGGGTGGCGTGCACGGAGTGGCGGTGGGTAAGCGCGCCTGCGGACTGGCCGGTTGGCGGCGTATCGGCTCATACTCAGGCGTCGGGGGCGGGATCACCGTGCTGGGTGTACTCCTGGCCCACCAGAAGTTCCCCACCACAGCCCCCGGCTACCGCCAACGCTCGCCCAGTGCTGTGACCGGAATGGTCCACCGGCTTGGCGGTGCCGTACGCGCATGAAGCAGCTCCCGTGCACTTTGGAAGCGCTTGTTGTGCGCACTGACTTCTCGGCGGACGGTGCTTGGGACGCTCTTCGGGCGGTGTTGTATTCGCCCAGCAAGGACGGCTTCTTGGCCAACGTCGCACTCGTCGATGACCGGAGGTACGAGGGCTTGTGCTGGCGGACTCCGCGGCCGCCACCTCGGCCTCGTGGTGGACCTGCGGGGTGATCGTGGGTGTGGTGTCCGCGTTGTGGCAGCCGAGCTGTGGAGCAACGAGTACAACCTCTCGGGCGCGAACATGGACTTCGAGGAGTTCGCGGTGCCGTCGTCGACGACGGTGCTTTCCGGGGCTTGTGAGTCACTGGCCGTCAGGCTGTGGCGGCGAGGGGGCGTCCGCCCCGGCGGATCCCCTTCTCACCTCGGACACGGGCACGTTCCCTGCGCTGGGCGGCGAGTAGGTCAGGGTGGCGGGGCGCCGGCATTGCTCCAGCGCAGGCAGCGGTGCAGGGCCAGGGGTCTGCGCGGGGTGGCCGCGGTGCTGGGAGTTGGCCAGCGTGAACTGCCGCAGCGGCCCGAAGCGCGCCTCGATCGGGTAGGCCCAGGAGGCGCAGGTCGGGGTGAAGCACAGTTCGACCTTGTTCTCCTTCGCCCAGCGGCGGATGTCCACGCCGATGCGTGGATTGTTCGGTGCGTACCGAAGATTGGCCAGAAATGGATCGGACCTTATCGGTCCGGACCATTGACCGCGTCCGTCCATACCGGAACCCTATTGCACACTGCTGAACCCAGTTCACACATGTGAAAACCAGCTCCTGCCTGGAGTCTCTCTTCGGACCCCACACCCTCATCTCTCGCGAAAGCGGGTGCGCACACATGATCGAGGCGGCGTACGAACTCAGCACACAGAACGGATCATTCAGGAGACATCGGAGGACATGGTGTGGGGAGACACCCGGGTATCTGGTCGTCGACACCGCCCTCGAGGTCACCGCCCGCCCACGCGGCGACCGGTAACGAGCGTGCCCGCAACGTCTGTGCGCGACGGCGGCACCGCGGCCCGTTGGAGGACTTCCTGGCACACCAACCTCACCGGCATCTCCATCGGCACCAACGTCGGCGACTACGGCGTTCTACATCGCCCGGCCTCGGGAGACCAATGACTTCCACGGCCTCGGCGCCTTTCTGATCAGGAACGAGCAGCTCAGAACACAAGCTCGGAACCAACCCACTCAGGACGAGGTGAGTCAGCCATGAGCACATCCCGTAGGACTCTGCTGGGCGCGGCGCTCGGCGCCGGCGCAGGGGCTGCAGTCGGTGGCCTCCCCGCCACCACCGCACACGCCGCCTCCTGGCAGCAGAAGTGGGCACCGTCAGCAAGCAGCGACAAGCTCGGCGCGTTCGAGACCATCGAGGACGACCGAGCCGACTCGCACCCAAGCGCCGCCCCGCACATCTACGCCACCGGCAACAACTGGCGCTTCAACATGCACACCGTCGACCGGGACACCTCCACGGACCGCCAGCGCCACGAGGTCACCGGCCTGCGCAACGGCAGCGGCAGCAACTACCTCAAGTGGACCGAGGGCCAGACCTGGCGGGTCACGTACTCGATGTACATACCGAGTTCGCTCAAGGCGACCACCACCTTCACCCACATCATGCAGATGAAGCAGCCCGGTGCCGGAAGCGCCCCGATCGTCGTGCAGTCGCTCCGCCGGGTGAACGGCGTGCAGACCATCGAGCTGAAGCTGTTCGAGGACGACATCCTCGTCGGCCGCACGGATCTGGAGCCGCTGCACAACAGATGGATCGACGTCGACTTCCAGCTCAAGGTCGGAAACGGCTCGTCGGGCTCGGTCCGCTGGATCCTCAAGAACGGCTCGACCACCGTCATCGACAAGTCGAGGACCGGCGTCGACACCTTCCTCGCCGACCGCGTCCGCCCGAAGTGGGGCATCTACCGCTCCCTCGGCGACACCTCGGGGTCTCTGCAGGACTGCTACCTCCTGCTCAGCAATCTGCGCGGCTACCAACTCGTGTAAGCAGCCGACCCATGCAGCAGCGCAAGCGATGGGCGGCCGACCGTGTTCTACGCGTTTCGCCATCGTGCTCGGCCTGACCCAGCCCTCCGCACCGACCACCCCCGACTCTCGCCCCTCGCAGAGGCCAGCCGACTTCCCGACCGCGCAGAGACCAGCCAACTTCCCACCCCAGCAGCCGAGTTCGACGTACGTGGCTAGGGAGCCAAGGGCGACGGCTCCACCAACGACACCACCGCCGTCAACAAGGCTGTCACGGCGGCGAATCCGGCGGGTGGCGGCACGGTCCGCTTCCCGGCCGGCAAGTACAAGTCCAAGAACAGCACCCGCAACGTCATTTACATGGCGTCCCTGCGCGGGGAGCGGCTGTGGCGGATCCCGATCACCAGTGACACGGAGAACGTCGGTACTGCGACGGCGTACTACGTGGGCACGTACGGGCGCCTTCGTACGGTCACCAAGGTGCCGGGCGCCGACCGGCTCTGGCTCTCGACGACGGACAGCGACAACAACGGAGTCGAGGCGGACGGCTCGGACAAGATCTTCCGGGTGAGCATCAACTAGGCCTCGAACCCGTGGCCAAGCCGCCCGTGTTGAGCACCGTCCCGCCGCCCCGTTCCCGGAGCGGCGGGACCGATCGCCTGCCTACGGCTCGTCGATCCCGACCCGGGCGCAGGAACTCGGCGACCTCTCGCAGCGAGTACGCCCGGCCGAGCAGTTCCCCGTCGACACGCACGCGGCGCCGGCCGTCCCCGTCGGGCGGGTACACAACCACGGGCATCACGGAAGCGATGCCGCCAGCCTCTCCCACTCGGGTAACCGCCGTACCTACACCCGTCCGAGAGACGCGCCAAGGGCGTGCCATCCGTCTATGAAACCGCAGATCGAGTCCAGACGACCGCATCCCTCTATGCGGTTAGGGCGTGTATCGAAAGTGGATCTTGATGTGTGATGGTCTTGATTCGTGTCGCGTGGAGATCTGACGGATGAGCAATGGGCGGTGCTGGAACCGCTGTTGCCCGCGCGGAAGAAGCCGGGGCGGCCGCCGATATGGACGCGGCGGCAGTTGATCGACGGCATCCGGTTTCGGGTGCGTACCGGCATCCCCTGGCGGGACCTGCCCGCCGAGTACGGCCCGTGGGGGCGGGTGTACGAGCTGTTCCGCCGCTGGCAGCGGGACGGCACCTGACAGCGGATCTTCACCGCGCTGCGGGCCCGGGCAGATGCCAACCACCTGATCGCCTGGGACATCAGCGTGGACTCCACGGTATGCCGGGCGCACCAGCATGCCGCCGGCGCGCGGAAGAGGGGGAGTTGCAAAAGGAGCCGCCCGGCGGCGTCCAGGTGGGGCCGGCCGACCGCGGGCTCGGCCGCTCGCGCGGCGGGCTGACCACCAAGCTGCACCCGGCCGCGCAAAGTCCGCGCGTACAGGGCGTACTCCTCCCGGAAGAACCGCGTCTACCTGCGCAGACGAGGAATCCGCTGCACCATCCCGAACAAGGTCGACCAGCTCGCGAACCGCCGGAAACTCGGCGCTCGCGGTAGTCGCCCGCAGACGTTCGACAAGACCGACTACCGCGAGCGCCAGGCAGTCGAATGCGGCATCGATCGCGTCAAGAGGCACCGGGCGGTGGCCACCCGGTACGACAGGCTCGCCGTCCGCTACGAAGCGACCGTCCTCGTCGCAGCCATCAACGAGTGGCTGTGACCAGCTGTCATACGAGACCGGCCAGGACGGCGCGTGAGCGTCATGAATTCATGGCGGCTCGGTCGGACTCACTGCGCAGAACGCAGAATTCGTTGCCTTCGGGATCAGCAAGGATTGCCCAGCCTGAACCATCGGGATTCCGGTGATCGGCGACAAAGGTGGCACCGAGGCCCAGCAGCCGTTCCACCTCTTGATCGCGCGAGGTCTCAGGGCGCAAACACAGATGGATCCGGTTCTTGATCGTCTTAGCCTCGGGCACCTGGTTGAAGTGCAGCACCGGGCCCTCCGCCAGCAGCACCTGCGTCTCCCGGCCACCCGGTCTGTCGTCCGGATGCAGCGGACGGCCAGTCACACTGCTCCAGAACCGAGCCAGCTGGTAGGCATCCGCACAGTCAATCGCCACGTTCTGCAATACCGAGACCATGCGCGCGACCCTTCCTGATCTCCACGCCAACCGCCACCGAGTTGCGCTCATTCTTCGCACACAGCTCAGGCCCCATGGCAGCACTTTCGATACCCGCCCTAGCCGCCCGCTCGCCGACCGGGACCAACTCCTTGCCCCTGCCCCGCTGACCAGCTCACGGCCCATACGTTCCCGCTTACCTGTCGTGTCTCGTCAACTGGAGCGACAAGGTCAATTGATCCGCCGGGACTCACCTTCCTGCGGCTTCCCGTGTCACTTCTTCGCATACGTGAGGAAGATGGTGCCGCTCCCCAGGATCCTGCTGTCGGTCAGGGTGAAGAACGCCGGGTCGAACGAAGCCTTCTGCCCGAACAGCGGCGTTCCCGCCCCGACCGTCATGGGCGCCAGCTTGACGATCAGCTGGTCGATCTCCGAGTAGAGCGCCCTGGCCAGCTCTCCGCCGCCGCACAGCCAGATGCCCTTGCCCTCCTCCTGCTTGAGCTCGCGCACCTTGGCCACGGGGTCCGTGGAGACGATCTCGATGGAGGGATCGGGCGCCTCGGTGAGGGTCCGGGAGAAGACGAGGTGCCTCAAGTGCGGGTAGGCGTTGTCGATGCCGGCGTCCACGCCGTTCTGGTACGTCCGGCGTCCCTCGAGGACGGTGTCGAAGTGCGCACCTTCCCCGCTGATCCCGAACGCGTCCCGCGCAGGGCCGGGCAGCGTCTCCGGGTATTCGGCGGCGAGGTGCTGCACATAGTCCTCGCTGATGGGCCAGAAGGCGTCCGGCCCACTGGTGGGGTCGGACCCGTCGGGGCCCGCGATGCATCCGTCGAGGCTGACGGCGATGTAGTACACGAGCTTTCGCATGCGATCTCCTGATGACGTCAACCGATGTACTCTGAGTGAAGTAGTAAGAACATAGTACTGCACTTGCAGTGGCGTCAACGGTCTCTAGCGGTCTTCCGGAAGGAAAATGCCATGCGTCAAAACCCGGCACGAAGGGCCGCCCTCCTGGATGGCGCGATCGAGGTCCTCGCCCGCGAAGGCTCACGCGGCCTCACCCTGCGCGCGGTCGACACCCAGGCCGCAGTCCCCAAGGGCACCACGACCAACTACTTCGCCGACCGCGCAGAGTTGCTGGCCCAGGTCATGCAGCGCATCCAGGAGCGCCTCACCCCACAGGAAGCCCAAGTGGCAGGCGCCTTGCAGGAGAAGCCATCCGCCGACGTCGTCGCCACCCTCCTCAAGCAACTACTCGGCCGCATGCGCGCCGACCGCAGCAGCTGGCTCGCCCTGATGGAGCTGCGCCTGGAGGCCACCCGCCGCCCCGAACTGCACGCAGAACTCACCCGATTCCTGACCGCTCAGCTCGACGGGAACATCGCCTTCCACCTGGACGCGGGCCTACCGGGCGACCGCACCGCCGTCATCCTGCTGTATCTGTCGATGCTCGGAATGATCTTGGATGACCTGACGGTGCCGCAGCTGCTCACGCCATACGCCACCGACAAGTTGATCGACGAAATGGCACGGCGAATCCTGCGAGTGGCGGACTAGTAGTGAGGAAGGCCCGGGACGGCGGTGACAAGGGTGACGTGGTGCTGCCAGCCACGCCAGGTGCGGCCTTCGAAGTGGTCCAGGCCGAGCCCGTGTTTGAGTCCGCGGTAGTCGTGTTCGATGCGCCAGCGCATCTTGACCCACCGCACCAGGTCCGCGACCGGGGTGGTGGCGGGCAGGTTGGTGATCCATTGACTTGCTCCTCGGGCTGAACCCCGAGGATTCTGGCCTTCCGGTCCGGTGCTGTGCCGCTATGCGGCACGGGTTGCGGACCGGATTCCATGGCTTCCTGCTTCACCGCGCGGTGCCGGAACATGTTCCGGTCTTACCCGCGCTCCACAGGCTGTCACCGCCAGTCCGGCGGCCTTGATGTTCTTCGCGGCGTTGTGGTCCCGGTCGTGGACCGTCCCGCATGCACGGCAGGTCCACTCCCGCACGTGCAGGGGCTTGGGCCCGTCCTTGATCCCGCAGGCGGAGCACACCTGACTCGTGGGCTGGAACCGTCCGATCATGACAAACGTCCGGCCATAACGTGCCGCCTTGTATTCGAGCATGGACACGAACGTGGACCAGCCCGCGTCATGCACGCTCTTGCCCAGCCTGGTACACGCCAGCGCCTTGACCGCCAGATCCTCCACCACGACCGCTTGATTCTCACGGATCAGCGTGGTGGAGAGCTGGTGGTGGAACTCGCGGCGTGCGTCAGCCACTTTGGCCTGGGCGCGGGCGACCTTCAGGCGGGCCTTGGCCCGGTTCCTGGATCCCTTCTGCCTGCGGGACAGCTCCCGCTGGGCCCTCTTCAGTTTCTTCTCCGCGCGACGCAGGAACCGCGGAGAGTCGATCTTCGTGCCGTCGGACAGGACAGCGAAGTGAGCCAGGCCCAGGTCGATGCCAACGGCACTCTTAGGGTCCGGCTCGCTGAAGTGGGCCCGGTCCTGCTCCGGGGCGGATTCGCACAGGTCGGCGCGGTGTCGGCCGACGATACGTTCAACCGCCGCTGGTCCGGCCCGCGGACCGGGCGGCCAACAAGCGGCTGCTGCCGGCCTCCGACTGACCCGCTCACCACGTCCGCAGCGATCAACGCCATCGTGGGCAAGTGAGCGCCGTCCATGAGGCCATCGGATCGGAGCGCGACTGGCACTGGACTTCCACGGCCGACTCGGCGGGCCGATGTTCTTGCGCGTCTTGCCGCTCCTGGAGCCTCTCCTGCCGCTCTTCGTCGAAGATCCCGTGCTGCCGGAGTTCTCCTGCGACCTCGGCGCCGTGGTGCGGTCCACCGTCATCCCCCTCACCAACGGCGAACGGCTGTACTCCCGCTGGGGCTGGCGCTCGGTGCTCTCCGCGCAGGCCCTCGAAGGACCCAAGGCAACGTTGTCCCGTTCGTCCGGCCGCCGCGGCCCTGACCGGACAATCTGAGGCCGCTCGGCTGATCGCCAACGCTGACGACGCGGAGCCGAGCCTCGACCCGCCCCCGGTACAGGATGTCAGGGGGTGAGCTGCTGGTGCCCGATGACGGAGAGCAGTTCGAGCTTGCTGTGGCTCTCCGTGCCGGGGCGAGTGGTCAACACAACCAGGGTCTGGGCGCGGTACTCGGTGTACAGGACCTGGGCGTCGACGTCGATGCGGCCGAGTTCGGGATGGAGGATGCTCTTGCAGTCGTCGTAGCGTTGGGCGACTTCCTGAAGTTCCCACATGCGGACGAACTCGGGGCTGTGTTCCTGGAGTTCGGCGAGGATCTGGGCGGCTCGGGGGGTGTCGTTGCCGGATGTCAGCGCGGCCCGCAGGCGTGCTGCCTGGGCGCGGCCGTGGCGTTCGCGGTTCTCCTCGGGAACCATCAGACGCTCCGCTGGGTCCATGAACCAGCGGTAGTAGCCGCTGCGGGCCAGACCGGTGTGGCGGGTCAGGTCGCCGAGCAGCGCGACGGCCAGCGGGTTCATCGCGAGGGTCTCGACCAGGTCGGTTTGCACCAGGGCCGGGGAGTCGTCCAGGCGGTCCAGGACCCGCATCAGCGTTGGGCAGACATGTTCGGAGGGGCGGTGGAAGCGGGCCGGGGCGTTGTGGCCGATGAGGACGAAGAGATGGTCGCGTTCGTCCAGGGTCAGCCGCAGCGCCCGGGCGAGAGCCGCGGTGATCTGCACGGAGGGCTGCGGAGCACGCTGCTGCTCCAGCCGGGCGTAGTAGTCGGTGGACATGCCGGCGAGCTGCGCGACCTCCTCGCGGCGCAGCCCCTGCGTACGCCTGCGCGGCCCCTCGACCAGCCCGACGTCGCGGGGGCGCAGCGTCTCACGCCGGTGACGCAGGAATTCCGCCAGTTCCTTCTTGTCCATGCCCCCATCCTCGCCGCATCCCGCACGACTATCCAGAGACCGCTGATCCATGGATGAGCAGTTCCCTCCCCACCCGCGCGAAGCCGCTCATACGGCCGACGCCGATGGCGCTCGCAGCGAAACGACCCGATGGCCTCGACCTGCGTGACCCGCTGGGAAATTCGCCGACCGTCGGCGGTACGCCGCAGGCCGTCGGTCTGGAAGACGGCCTGCGGCGACGGTCCCCCGTCGACGGCGCCCAACGCTCTGGACCGTCCCCGGGCCTCGCCGCTCGACCCGTCCGACACGACGATGCTCGTCGTGTCGGTTGGGGGCGCGCGTGCCCGC
>NZ_JBFALC010000121.1:0-13876 GCF_040656035.1 Streptomyces sp. NPDC050211 | reverse complement strand
GCCGAGCGCATCTTCGAACGCTTCGTCCGACTCGACGACGCCCGCTCCCGCGACCACGGCGGCACCGGCCTGGGCCTCGCCATCGCCCGCGACCTCGCACACCGCCACCAAGGCACCCTCACCCTCACCCCCCGAACCCTCGGAGCATGCTTCCAACTACGCCTTCCCCGAGCCCCCACCCCGGCCGAGGAATGACGCGCTTCACCGCGGCAGCCCTTCGGAACCCCAGCTGATCGCCGCAGAACGAGTCGTCAGCGAACACGCCTTCGCGCACCTGAAGGACTGGCTTGATCGCCAACCCAGTCAGCGTGCGGGAGCACGAGTGGCCCGGAGGAGGGTTCCGCGGCGCGCTGAAGCCTCCGCCGCACTGAGGGCCGGTCGACGTCCCGAGTGCGTACGAGCCCATCCGGCGGCGCCGGCGGCAGTCCGTCCGATGGGACGAGCGGCGTCTCAACGCCCGCGGGTTCGCGGCATGCCGACCACCGGCCACACCCGTGCGAATGCGTGTTCGATATGATGAAACCTGGGAGTTACGTTGGCCGGTTTGCAACGCCTTTAGGGTGGTGGTTGTGGCGCAGTGGTTCGAGTCGTTTCACAGTCCGGCGGCCGTGGAGGCCGCCGGTCGCGGCGGTGTGCCCGCGCGAGGTGTGGGTGCGCCGTCCCTGTTGGGCGCGCTGCGGTCGGCTGCGGGCCGGATCGGTACGACGCTGGACGAGGACACCACCTGTGCGGAGCTGACCCGGGAGGTCGCCGGCCAGGTGGGAGCCGCGGCGGCGATCCTGCGGGTGCGGAGCGGGGGCGGCTCGGAGTACGAGGCCGTGTGCGGGAATCCGGCGGTGCTGCCCGGCGTCGAGTGGGCGACGGCTGTCGCGGGGGAGTCGGCGGCGCTGGGGGAGGGCGGGGTCGTGCATGCGGCTTCCGACGGCTCCCGGCCGGCGTTGTGCGTGCCACTCACCGCCGGTGGGCACCAGTACGGCCTGCTGGTGTGCGCCCGTGAGGGTGCGCCGTTCACGCCCGCCGAGGGAGAGCTGGTGGAGTTCCTCGCGGAACACGCCGCCTCGAACATCCGGCATGCCCGGGAGCACGACGCGGTGAGCGGCATCGTCGGCAAGCTGCAGCGTGCGCTGCTCGCCGAACCCGGTCGGCCGCACCCCAATCTGGACGTCGCCATCCGCTATCTGCCCGTGGGGCAGCGGGCTCTGGTCGGCGGTGACTGGTGCGAGACCGTCCGGCTGCACTTCGGACGTACGCTCCTGGTCGTCGGTGACGTCATGGGGCACGGCCTGGAGGCCGCCGTGGACATGGCGGCCTACCGCTCGGCCCTGCGGTACATAGCCTCCTCCGACCTGCCTCCGCATCGCGTGCTGCGCCAGCTCGACGACATCGCCTCCAGGGAGGCGGACCGCCGCCCGGCCACCTGCCTCATCGCGCGCGTGGACCCCGTCCGCGGGCTGGTGACCCTGGCCAGTGCCGGGCACCTGCCGCCGGCCGTGATCGACGGAGAGGGCCGGGTCGCACTCCTTCCCGTACCGGTCGGCCCACCCCTGGGCACCGGCCTCGGCGGCTACCAGCCGGCGACCTACCGGCTCGAGCCCTCCGAGACACTCATGCTGTTCACCGACGGACTCGTCGAGCGCCGAAGTGAGGACATCGACCAGTCCCTGCACCGACTGGCCGGTCTCAGCTTCTCGGCCGCCGCCGGCGTCGAGGACGTCCTGGACACGGCGCTCGCCCGCCTCGACGCCCGCAACGCCGAGGACGACGTCGCGGCACTGGCCGCCCGGCTCCAGCACCGCTCGGCGCACGCACACGACTACGACTTGCAGCGCTCCAGCTCCTGAACCGAGAGCGGCAGAGGGCGTGACCGTCGGCCCGGTCACGGCCCCCGCCAGATGTTGTCGAAGGCCGCGTCTTCGATGCTTCGCCGCTGCCGTACGGCCGCCAGCTCCGTCACCGCGTCGCTCACGGCCGCCAATACGGTGATGACCGCGTCGTCGGTGAGGTCCGAGAGGTCCTCGGACGGCTCGTCACGGGTTCCGACAGCGGCCGCGAGACCTGCGAGGACGGGCTCGCCCGATGCCAAGCGCTCGGCCGCGTGGCTCCGGGCCGGCGAGTCGGGCACTGCCGCTGCCGTTCGTTCGCTGCGGAGGGGACTCCAGCGACGGCGTGGCCGGGTGACGTCTCCGTCCGCCTCCAGGGCGGCGAGATACGCGGCATGCAGGCCGCGGCCCCGGCGCCACAACCACTCCTCGACGGACTCGTACGGCGCCTGTCGTACGAGGGCCGACACCGCCTCGTTCAACAGGCGGTCATCCAGGTCGTGTTGCGGTCCGGGGACGATGTGGTCGCCGTCCAGGGTGACGGCCCCGGCGTCGGCGAGGTCGAGCAGTTCCGCTCCGGCGAGCGCCAGCGACACGTCGCCCTGCTCGGCGGGGCGGTCGGCGGCGGAGTCCAGGGTGACGATGAGCAGGTCCCGTGCTGTGGTCATGGTCTCGGACTCCCAGTAAGTGGCGTCGATGATCCGCGGCTGCGGCGTCGTCCGCCGGGGCGGGTGATCGTACCGGGGCGGTCTGCCGTACCACCACAGTGTGCTGCGGGGAGCCGACGCGCAGCACGGCGGCGGCGAGTACGTCGGCGGCCACTCGCGCTGCGGTGGCCGGGCCGACTGCTCGTCCTCCTCAGCCGGTGAAGAAGTCGACGAGGCTGTGGGGTGCGTCGGCGCCGTAGCAGAGCTCGTGGATGCGGGTGGCTTCGGTGGCGGCCGTGGCACTGCGGGGGAACAGGGCCTGCTCGTATTCGGTGAGCGCGGCCTCGACATCGTCGGGGTGTGCGGCGATGGCCCTGCCGAGTTCGGCGCCGTCGTACATGGCCAGGTTGGCACCCTCGCCGGACGGGGGCATGAGGTGGGCGGCATCGCCGAGCAGGGTCGCTCCCGGTACCCGGTCCCAGCGGTGTCCGGTCGGCAGGGAGTTGAGGGTGCGCAGGACCGGCGCGGTCTCACCGTCGGTGATCAGCGCGGTGAGCTCCGGTGCCCAGTCGGCGAACTCCCGCGCTATCCGTGCGGTGGCCGCCGCTGAATCGGTGAAATCGATGCCGGCGAACCAGTCCTGGGACTTGGAGAGCGCGACGTAGGTGTGCAGGGTCCCGCCGCTCTCCCGGTGGGCCTGGATCCCCTTGCCCGGCGCGAGCGCGAACAGCGAGCCGCCGCCGACCACCTTCGCGGCGGCCGGGTGCCGGGTGTCGGCGTCGAACAGATACGTCTCGATGAGGGAGACGCCGACGTACTCGGGTTGTGCGTCGGACAGCAGCGGCCGGATCCGCGACCACGCCCCGTCCGCACCGACCAGGAGACCGGTTTCTACGATCGTCCCGTCCGCGAACGTCACTTCGTGCCGGCCGTTGCCGCTCGGGCGGACCGCGGTGGCTTTGCGCCCCCACTTGATCGTGTCGGCCGGCAGCGAGCCGAGCAGAAGGCGCCGCAGGTCGCCACGCAGGACCTCCGGACGCCCGCCCGTACCGTCGTCCGGCTCGTCGAGGAGCACGGTTCCGTCCTTGTCGAGCACGCGCGACGCCTCACCGCCTTCGTGGACGAGGCCGAGGAACTCCTCGAACAGGCCCGCGGCCTTGAGTGCGAGCTGCCCGTTGTAGTCGTGGATATCGAGCTGGCCGCCCTGCGTGCGGGCGGTCGCCGAGGTCTCCGCCTCGTAGATCGTCGCCGGAATGCCGTGGACGTGGAGGACACGGGCGAGGGTCAGTCCTCCGAGCCCCGCGCCGATGATCGTGACGTCAGTGGTCATGGTGGTTCCTTGCGTGTCGCAGTCTGCCCGGGTGGGCGCCCGGAGGTCATCCATGGAACAGCGTTCCAGCTCCATCCTGGAACGGCGTTCCATAGATGTCAAGCTGGAACGGCGTTCCAGGCGTGTGCCAGGATGTCCGCATGGCAACCAGGACGCGTAGTCCAGAACGGCGAGGCGAACCGCTCTCCCGCGAGCGCATCGTCGAGGCTGCGATCGGGCTTCTCGACACGGCGGGCGAGAGCGGACTGACGTTCCGCGCGCTGGCTCAGCGCCTCGCCACCGGGCCCGGTGCGATCTACTGGCATGTCGCGGGCAAGGACGAACTCCTCCATGCCGCGGCCGACGCCGTCGTCGACGGCGCCATGACCACCGGCACCGCCGACACAACGCCGCAGGAGGCGATCCGCGCCCTCGCGCTCGGCGTGTTCGACGCGATCGACGCCCACCCGTGGATCGGCACTCAACTCGCCCGCGCCACTGGGCAGTCGCCCATGCTGCGGATCTTCGAGCGCCTAGGGCGCCAGGTCCAAGCACTCGGCGTACCCGACGACGCTCAGTTCACCGCCGCGTCCGCGCTACTGCACTACATCCTCGGAGTGGGCGAACAGAACGCGGCCAACGCCCGCGCAGTGCCGGACACGAACCGGGCCGAGTTCCTCAACGCCGCCGCGGCCGTATGGGCAAACCTCGACCCCGACGAGTACGCGTTCACCCGTAACGTCGCTGACCGACTGCGCGACCACGACGACCGAACCGAGTTCCTCGCCGGCATCGACCTCATCCTGAGCGGAATTGCTGCTCTTCAGTAACCGGAGGACAGAAGCATGCGCAGCGAGATCGTCTCCGCCTCGGCCCGGTGTCCGGCGATGTTGACGTGCACTCCGTCGCCCACGTCGTACTTCGCGCTGATGCTGTTCGGCGCGACCGGGTCCTTGATGACCTGATCGAAGTCGATGACCCCGTCGCAAGCGCCGCCGCAGTCGCCCTGATGGCCCGCCCATGTGCCGATGTCCCACCGGTACCGGTTCATCTGGTCCGTGTATCCGGGGCGCGGGGTGCTGGGTATGACGTACACCTTCACGCCCGCCGCGCGCAGCCGGCTGAAGACCTTGCGGTAGCTGTCGAGGATCTGCTCGGACGTGCAGCGGTTCTGCAGGTCGTTGGTGCCGTAGAAGAAGATCACGCCGGTGACACCGTGGAGGGCCAGCACGTCGCGGTCGAGGCGGGCCGACGCGTCCAGGCCGTCGTACACGTCGGAGGTGCCGGGGCAGTCCGGGGCGCTGGGCGTTCCGTTGATGCCGGCGTTGGCGATGGCGAGCTGACGGTCGGCGGGAAGTTCGCGGACGACCCGGCGGGCCAGGACATCCGTCCAGCGTTGGTCGGTCCCATGCGGCGTGCAACCCGGGCCGCAGTCGGTGCTGCCCGCTCCGTCGACGACCGAACTGCCATACGCCACGATGGTGCCGCGTATCCGTGGGCTGCGGACGTCGACGGCGCTGACCAGGTAGGTGGACGGGGTGGTGACCGTGAAGGCAGACCCGTCGGCATCGGTCGTGTGGTCGCCGGAGTCCGCCGAGGTCAGGTAGTTGTCGCGCCATGCCGCCCCGTGCACACCGGGGCGGATCGTGCCGGGCACATGCAGGCTCACGGCAAGATCGGTCTGTGCCTCGGTCGGCAGCCGTACAGGATCACTCCACACCTCGCCGCCCACGGGCACGCCGACTTGCTCGCTCCCTGAGAAGGTCAGCTCGCGGGTGGTGCCCGTTCGCACGGCGGGCCCGCCGTCCCGGGAGACGGCGACGGACGCGTGCGCGATGTCGAGGCGCTCCTGCCCGAACTGGTTCTGCACACGGATCCGCACCGCGCTCCCGCCCTGGCTGAGCCGGGCGATGGTGCGCACGGTCTGATTCCTGAGGGGTTCCTCCGCCAGGCCTTGCTGGGACTGCGCCCAGGAGGTGTACCAGGCGGACCGTCCGGCCGTCGCCGCGTCGGCGGCCGGGCGCGGGGCATCGTAGGGCTGCGCCGCGGGTGACGGTCCGCCGAGCAGCGTGAACGTGAAGAGGACCGCCGCGGCGACCATCGCGGTGTGCCAGGCTCTGATCTTCATCGACCTCATCCTTCGCAACAGGCGCAAGTACGGGCGAGTGCACCGGAGTTCAGCCGGACCCTTCCCACGCCCGGCGTCACGGCGCACGTCCGTTCCCTGAGTGGCTGACGTGACATCAACTACCCGCGGGGCCAGTGCCTTTACCTCGTCACGACGTGCGCGGTGACTCGGGCTGAGGCCTGAGGATGGGCCCGGCTCAGCCGAACGTGACGTCGGTCGACGGTGACCCGGCGGCGTCCAGCGTGGCCAGTGTGGCGGCGTCGAGCTCGATGGCTTGGGCGGCGATGTTCGCCTCCAGGTGCTCGGCGTCCGCGGTGCCGGGGATGAGCAGCACGTTCGACGAGTGGTGGAGCAGCCAGGCGAGGCCGATCTGTGCGGGTGAGCAGCCGCGGGCTCGCGCGGCGGCGATGACGGCCGGATCGTCGGTCACGCTCGGCCAGCCGGGGAAGGCACCGCCCAGGGGGAAGTACGGCACCCAGGCGATCCGTTCGTCGCGGCAGAGTCGGAGCATCTCCTCCTCGCCGCGTGACACCAGGCTGTAGGCGTTCTGCACGCAGGCGATGCCGGCGGGAAGAGCCTGGCGCAGCGTGTCCGGGGTGACGTTGCTCAGGCCGATCGCACCGATCTTGCCTTCGTCCCGCAGCGCGGTCATCACGGCGAGCTGGTCGTCCAGGTCGACCACTTGGTCGCCCTCGGCCAGCAGACCCGGGCGGGTGTCCATACGGCGAAGGTTCACCACCGGGATCCGGTCGAGGCCGAGGGCCTTGAGGTTGTCCTCGACGCTCGCCCGCAGTTGCTCGGGGCGCTGGGCGGGGCGCACCGGAATGGTGCCGCCCGGATGGGGATCGGCGCCGACCTTGCTGACGACCACGACGCCGTCCCCGGGGCGGAACGCGTCGCGTAGGAGCCCGTTGACGAAACCGTCGCCGTAGAACTGGGCGGTGTCGACGTGGTCGACGCCGAGCTCGAGCGCACGGCGCAGAAGTGCGATCGCGGCGTCGCGGTCCGCGTTCAGGCGCTCCAGCTGCATGGCGCCGTACCCGATGCGGGAGACCGTACGACCGGCGATCGTCCCGGCCCCTCCGGCGCGCGGGGCGCCGTTGGCCGTGAGCTGAGAGGAACGAGTGTTGCTGCCCGTCATGGCAGATTGCGTCCTCGTGGGACGATTAGAGAAGCGGAGGAACCTCCGCTTCATCGACTGTAGCACTCTAACCGGAGGAACCTCCGCTATGCAGCCCGCCGGCCCGACGCCCCCAGAAACCGGCCCCGGGAAGCCGCGCAGCGCCCGCACCCCCCGCGCGGACGCGCTCCGCAACCGCGACAAGCTCATCCAGGTCGCCCGCGCCGCGTTCGCCTCCGGCGACGGCACCGTCGTACTTGAAGGCATCGCCCGCGAGGCCGGCGTCGGCATCGGCACGCTGTACCGCCACTTCCCGACCCGCGAGGCACTGGTCGAGGCCGTCTACGCCGCAGAACTCGACGACGTCACCGGCAGCGCGCCCGCCCTGCTCCAGGAACTACCGGCGGATGCGGCCCTCCGAGCGTGGATGGTGCGCTACGCCGCCTTCATCGCCACCAAGCGCGGCATGGCCGACACCCTCCGCACCGCCTGGGCCTCCGGCCGGATCGCCACGCCGGCCACCCGGGAACGCATCACCTCCGCCATCGCCGCGATCCTCGCCCGCGGAGCCGAAGACGGCTCCCTCCGCCCCGACGTCGAACCGGAGGACGTCACCGTCATGCTGCTGGGGATCTTCCTCGCCGGCACCACCGGCGACACCCCGGCACGAACGGAACGGCTGATCGACCTGGTCATGGATGCGCTGACGCCGAGATAGTCGCTCCGCGTCACGCGCGCGCAATGCTCTTAATGCCGTCTCCATCGCCGCTGTGCTGGTCGCGGTGGTGTCGTTCTCCCCGACCGGGCCGGTGACGGCGTATGCCGCCGGGCCGGCGCTTGCGTTGGCGTTCGCGCGCAACGCGCTGGGACTGCTCAGCCTGGGACCGGCGTTCATGGTGATCCGGCGGCGCGAGGTGCGGAAGGTCTGCACCTCAAAGAGCGCTTCCATCGAGGGCTACGTGGGCGGACCTGACAGTGTCGTCGTGGGCGGCGTGGACGTACAGGCAGGCGCGCGGATCCAACGGCGGATGCGCCCCGTGCCACGACCGGGGCCTACCCGTACGCGCAGTTGTCGCACGGATCGCCGCGAACCTCGCTCTCGCGGCCCAACTGTGGCTGGCCGCGGCCCGGTTCCACGCATCCGAACCGCGACCGAACCCTCACGAGACCGGGGGTCTCCGGCGCCATGGACAGACGACTGCTGCGCACAGGCACCCCGGCCGTCCCGGTGGAGTGTCGCCGTGACGCTTGACCCTGACGCAGGGGCAACCTCACAGCATGGCGGCATGACCACGAACGGCGACGACGCGGAGCGGGACGAGAGAGGCGACGGGACGATGCGGCACTACACGGTTCAGCATGACGGCGTCAGGATCCCGATATCCCGTGGCGGCCGAGGGCGTCCGCTCGTCCTGTGCCCTGGACTGAACTCGACACAGGCCGACCTGCGCGAGCTGACCGAGCTCCTTCGACGCGACCACGACGTGACGACCTTCGACCTGAGGGGCCACGGGCTCGCCTCCGCAGCCGACCGATACACCTTCGACGCGTTTCTCAGCGACCTAGCCGCCGTGCTGGCCGAGCTGCATCGCCAGGACCTGCCCTCGGCGCCCGTGCTCGTGGGCTACTCGCTGGGCGCGGACCTGGCGGTGCACCATGCCGCCGAGTGCCCTGACGCCGTCGCCGGGCTGGTCCTCATCGACGGGGCGAACCCGTTGCCGGAACCGTTCATCACCGACGTGGACCTGGCGGATTTCCGTGCGATGGCGCAGGACCAGGCGCAACGGTCCGAGCGGGCCAAGGGCACCGCACATCAGGTCTCGCTCACCGCCGAGGACATCCTGGCCCTGAACCTCGAGATCGACGAGGTGCGGTCCGGGACCCTCGACCGGTACCGGAAGATCGACCACCCCATCACCATGATCATGTCGACCGCGATAGCCGGCGACAGCACCGAAGGGCGTGCGCCGCGGCACAACCGGCTCTGGCGTGCCGGCGTCGAGCGGCTCGTTCAGGAGCGGCCGCACGTCTCCACGTCCTGGCTCGACACCGGCCACCGGCTGGTCTTCACCCACGCCCCGGACATCGCGGACATCATCCGGAGAGCAGCGCACCGACCGGCCCGCAGGGCGACGCCCTGAACGGCTCCGAGGAGACTGGTCCCATGCTGACCATCGGCGAGTTGGCGTCGTACGCCGGAGTGACGGTGCGCGCGGTGCGGCACTATCACGCCAAGGGCCTGTTGCCCGAGCCGGAGCGGGACCACTCCGGCTATCGGAGGTACGGTGCCGATGCCCTGGTCGAGCTGATCAAGATCCGGACGCTCGCCGAGGCCGGGGTTCCGCTGGCTCGCGTGCGGGAGCTGCTCCAAGCCGACGCGGAGGAGTTCGCCGCGGCCGTCGCAGAAATCGACGAACGACTGCGGGAGGAGATCCGGGTGCGGCAGCGGCACCGCGAGCGGATCGCCCACATCGCCGCCGGCGACAACCTCGTACTGCCCCCGGAGGTGGTCGAGTTCCTCGACCGACTGCGGGCGCTCGGCGTCGACGAGCGGATCGTCCAGGTCGAACGCGACGGCTGGATCCCGCTGGCCGCGCACTCACCGGAACGCGTCCCGGAGTGGACGGCACGCAAGCGGGAGCAGATCGCCGACGCCCACCTGATCGACTTCTATCTCACCCTGAGCCAGGCCCTCGACTGGACCGACGACGACCCACGGCTGGTCGAACTGGCCGACCAACTGGCCGCCCACCTCACGCAGATGGCCGACGAGCACGGCGAGGACTACGTCGACGACACCGACATCGAGCCGCCATTCGTGACGCTGATGGACACACTGGCCTTCAACACCGCACCGCCTGCCCGTCGACTGATCGAGCTGCTGAGGGAACGCGGCTGGACCGGTTGGACGAAGCTTGAGCGCGTGGACCGGACATGGGGGCCGACCGGAACGCAGTAGTAAAGACCGCAGTAGTCGAGACAGCCGTAGTAACGGCGTCGATACGGTCCCGGCGAGCTCACCTCGTTCGTCGCCCACGAGGGACCGTGTCGCGGGGAGGTTCAGGCGTATCGGCCCCAGTATCCGCGGTGGATGACCTCACCCGAGCCACGTCTGCGTTCTCCGACCCGAGGACTCTGCGTGGGTAGGTCGTCGGCGCGGTAGCCGACCGTGATCGCGCCGATGGGGTCGTACTCGCCGGGTATCCCGAACTCGGCCCGGAAGTCCTCGAGTTGCTCGGGCATGATGCCGCAGAAGCACGCGCCAGAAGCGAGCGCGGTCAGTGAGGTCGGTCAGGGTCGGGAACGCTCAGCCCTGGGAGAAGCCGGCCGAAGGGGCTCGGAGCGCGGACGCGAGGATCCGCTCGATCACCTCTGGCGCCAGCGGCTTCTCGGAGTAGTCGGACCATGCGCCGACGGCGGATCGCCTCGGAAAACTCCATGTCGGGCGTGGATGCCTAGGGCTGGCCCCACCTCACAGCCGGAGGACAGCCGGATGGCCGTCGTCTTCCGTACCATCAACGCTTTGAGCATGCATATGAGTTCAAAGCTTGTGACAGGAGCACTGGTGCTGGCCGCAGCGGAAGCCTGGCCACAGTTCCAGCCATGGCGGGGCCGCCGGGACAGGACCAGCAGCAACCGCACTACGGCAAGTCCGCGCTGCAACGCGACACCGACGCGATCCGCGCGTTCGGGGTCACGGGTGTCCAGGCGCGGGTGACCGGCCCCGGTGGCAGGACCGTGACCGCGAGCAGCGGCGTGTCCGACATCGAGACCAACCGCCCGGTCGCCCCCGGGTCCTCTTTCCGGATCGGCAGCAACAACAAGACGTTCGTGGCCACGGTCGTGCTGCAACTGGTGGGGGAGGGCAAACTCGGGCTCGACAGCACCGTAGAACGCTGGCTCCCCGGCGTGGTGCAGGGCAACGGCAATCGGGGCGACAAGATCACCGTCCGCCAGCTCCTCCAGCACACCAGTGGCATCTCCGACGAGAGTTATCCCGGGTATGACTCCGCCGAGGAGTACTACGCGAAACGTTATGAGATCCGCACGCCCGAGGAGATCGTGGCCCTGGCGATGCGGCACAAGCCGGTGTTCGAGCCTGGCCGGGGATGGAGCTACTCCAACACGGGTTACGCCGTCCTGGGCATGGTCGTCCAGAAGGTGACCGGCCGCCCGTGGTACGAGGAAGTCAACGACCGGATCATCCACCCGCTCCACCTCAACCACACCATCTGGCCGGGCACTTCCCCCTCCCTGCCTCACCCGCATCTGCGCGGCTACCAACGCTTCCCGTCCGGCGGTCCGCTGGTGGACGTCACCGAAGTGATCGACGCGGATGCGTCCGGCGGCCTCATCTCCACTACGGCCGACCTCGACCGCTTCTTCCGAGCTCTGCTCGCCGGCAAGCTACTGCGCCCGGAGCAGCAGAAGCAGATGCGGCAAACCGTCCCCGTGGACGAGGAGACCAACCACATCCTGCCGGGCGCCCGTTACGGCCTCGGCCTCCTCTCCCGCCCGCTGTCCTGCGGCGGGAGGTTCTGGAGCCATGGCGGCGACCAGATCGGCTACAAGACACGAAACGGCGTCATGGGTGACGGCCGACGCAGCGTGGTCGTAGCGATGTCTACGCGGCTCAGCGACTCACTGGAAAACGAGGTCGGGCAGGAGAAGGTCGCTCACCAACTGGTGGAGAACGCATTGTGCCGAAAGTGAGTCTCCTGCCCCTGAGTAAGGATCTGTACGGGGCGGTGCTGGACGCCTTCGGTGTGGCAGGTGACCTGGCCGAGGCGATTCGGTAGCCGCCGGTCCCGTCGACCGGCCGCGCGAAGTAGTCCGCCTCCGCAGGCTCGCCCACGCGCCCTCCCCAGCACTCCGGTCGTGGCGCGAGCGTGGAACAACTCCGAGCGGCCCAAGGTCCAGAAAGCGACGCCGACTTGGTACCAGGCACCTCAGATTTCCCTCAAGCCCCAGAAGCCTCCTGAGTCGCTGGACTAGCCTCCCTGCCCGTAAGCACTGGCCCAGTCAATTGCTCGTGCGGCTGGTCGGCGATCCCCTGGCCCCGAAGAGGCAAACCGCAGATGAAGCACCGGATGAAGAGCCGTTCCAAGAAGACCGTGATCATCGCGGCGGCAGGCACCAGTGTGCTGGCCCTTACCGTGCCGATCGCTGCGTTAGCGACCACCACCGAGCCCGGTTCACAGGCAGCCGGATCACATTGCACCGTCGATATATCCGGCGGTCCCGTGCAGTGTTTCCCGACCTATCGGGCGGCCATCGCGGCAGCCACCGACGGCCGGGTCAAGGACGCTCCGCTGGACGTCCGTGCAGCCGTCGCCAACCCGGCCTTCCAGAAGAAGATCGACGTGGCGGGCACTGCCGCCGAGCTGCGGGCCGATGCGGAGCCGTCCGTCGTGATCGGCACCGAGTACTTGGACGCGGACCACACGGGCAAGTCGATGAGCTTCACCGCCGAGAGCAAGTGCACCCCCGACGGGCCGGGCTTCCAGGTCGACCAGGTGCCCGCCGAGTTCAACGACGCCATCAGCTCGTACCAGACCTTCAACGACTGCCAGGCCCGGCACTTTGCCGACCCGGAGCTGAAGGGCGACTCCACCAGCTGGCAGATCGGCGGTCAACTCGCGGTCGGGGACGGTGTGGACAACCGGACCAGCTCCATCCAGTGGAACTACGCGGAGTCGCCGACCGCCGCCCAGCTCTTCGCGGACTGCGACGAGAAGATCGCGACCTGCAAGTTCGAGCACAAGGGCGACGTCACCTACAGCTATGGCGGGGCGCACGAGGTGGCCCGGGCGTACAACTGCACGAGCATCGAGCAGGTGAAGAAGATGACCTGGTCGGACGCCACCGGCGGCAAGAACTCGCTCAGCGTCGAGCTGGGAGCCAGCTACAAGATCGGAAATGCCCTGGTCGGCGGGGAATACAGCCTCAGCTTCAAGGCCACCTACGGACATGAGTGGAACTGGGAGAACCGAGTCACCGACGAGACGGACCTCACCGTCCCGGCCGGGGAGGTCGGCTGGGTCAACCGGAACACCAAGATGCAGACCGCCGGGGGTGAGTACACGGTGACGTACGAGGACCGCAAATGGGGTCACTACATCTGGTACGTCCGTGACTTCACCGCCACCGGTCCCGTCCCGCAGGAGATGGGCGTCGTCGACTGGGTCTCCCGCCCCATGACGGCGGCGGAGAAGGCCGATCACTGCAAGGAAGGCGCTGCCGTGGTCACCGCCACCCCGAAGAAGTCCACGTCCGCCACCACAAAGCGCCTGCCCGGCACCGCTCACGTCCTGTCCGGCCCGCGTTGACCCCACCGGCCTGCCCCCGGCCCGCCGGCAGCCGACCGACCAGTTCCCGCGGTCGGCTGCCGTACGCGGAGGCTGCAGTGACCGTGGTGCGCTGGATGCGGTAGCGGGGTGGAACGCGGCGGAGCCCGGTCGGGGGCAGACGCCGGGCCGGTCCAGCGGCCGTTGGTGGAGGACGGCCGGGGCAAGATCGGTGTGATGCCGATGCCGCCTGCGATGAACAGGTGGCGTTCGGCCGGGACGAGAGGGAAGTTGTTGCGCGGCCCGCGGGCTCGCACTGTGGTGCCTTCTCGCAGGTGTGGGTCACCGGGTGTCGAGCACAGGGAGTACTGGCGTACGAGACCGGTCTCAAGGAGCAGGTCGATGTGGGCGCCGGGGGCCCAGGGGGGAAGCAGGGCGCCGTCGGGCTGCTGCAGTTCGAGGGAGACAACCGGGAGCGACCCGCTCGGCGACCGCGAGGACCCTCAGTCCGCGCCGGGCCAGCCGGTCGATCTCCGCCTCGATCCCCGCCTGCTGCCGTTCGGCG
>NZ_JBFALC010000120.1:0-13928 GCF_040656035.1 Streptomyces sp. NPDC050211 | reverse complement strand
CGGCGAGCGGGTGCCGCGCCCGGACTCGCCCACGGCCACCATCAGCCCGGACAGCGCCGCGCCGGACCGGGCCAGTGTCTGCGAACGCCGCCCGACCTTCCGCGCCACCGGTACGGCCGCGAGCAGCCGCCATACGTCGGCCAGACCGCCCGGCGCCACCACGTCCGCGCCCCAGGCCACGGCCGCGTCACCGTCCGCGAGCGCGACGGCCACATCGCCGGCGAGCAGCCCGGACAGGGTGTCCGTGTCATCGGCCGAGCTCGGCCGGGCGACGGTCAGGACACCCCCGCGATCGCGCAGTTCGTTCACCGTCCGGCTGAAGGACCGTTCGGCTGACACGACGTGATCGGCGAGGGCGATGAAGTCGCCGAGCGAGGGATCGTCCGTCACGACGACCCGGAGTCCGGCCCGCCGTGCCGCGTCCAGGACGGCCTCGCCCCAGGGGTCCGCGGCGCCGTCGGGGGTGTGCAGCGCGCTCGGGTGCAGGAACACGGTGGCGATCGTCCCCAGCTGTCGCATGCGTTCCATGTGGCGGATCAGCACGCCGGTGCGGGCGAGCGCGCAGCCCAGTGCGGCGTGGAAGGCGGCGGGTCCGTAGCGGGCCGCTTTCGGGGAGCCCGCGAGGACCGCTTCGGCCGCCTCGGTGCCGTCGTGCTTCACCAGCAGCGTCACGGCCGCGCCGACCACGCTGCCCGTCTCGGCGTGGACCGCGTACTCGTGCGCCGGGGTGGTGCGCAGCGGTGGGCGCGGGAACAGTTCCGGGGACACGTCCTCCCGCTCGGGTCCGCAGACCCGGTCGTGGACCGCGTCGAACGCGGCCGCGCGTGCGACCGCCTCCGCGAGCTGAACCGAGCGCAGGCCCGCGTCGAGCACGAGGGACGTCGGGGTGCGGCCCGCGCCATGGACCGCGGCGTTCGACACGGCCAGGATCAGGTCCATGCGGGAGAACCCGAACCGTTCGCGCAGCCAGGCCCGGAAGCGGGGGTTCTCGCGCAGCAGGGTCACCACCGCCGTGATGGCCCGCGGCGAGGGCGGCAGTCGCAGCACGGAGCCGGCCACCGCGACCCCGACACCCGCCGCGTCGGCCGCGAGTGCCGCCGCGCTGGTCCGTATGAGGGCCGGGTCGCCGGGATGCGTGAATTCCTCTGTCGGGTCGTCCACCGGCTCCAGCCCGTGTTCGGCGGCGAGCGCATGCGCTTTCTGCTCCACCCGTTCGGACACGGCCGCCTCACTCGCGGCCACGACCAGCCGGGCGAGGCCGCCGTCCCAGTAGGCGTAGGCCACGTCCGGCCGTTCCGCCAGCGCCGTTGCCACCTTGCGCGCCGCCTTGGCCATCCCGCCCGCCCGCCGCACCCGCTCCGGCTCGGCCGGCCGGAGCGGCAGATGGGTCCGGTGACCGGACCGCCAGGTGTGGTCACCGCCCGGCAGCGCCCTGCGGGCCACCCGCGTCACCCTGACGACCGCGTCGGCCCCCCGCACACCGGCCCGCGCCGTCCCGGCCACCGCTCCGGCAGCCACACCCACACCGGGCGCGGCCCCATGAACCAGCAACCGCGGCCCCGCCAGCACCGCACCGGACAGGGCCGTGGCAGCCCCCGTCAGCACTCCCATCACTCACCTCAGCTCTTCGTGCTCGCGCGCTTGGACGCTGTGCTCCGGCTCTTCGGCGCGCTCTTGCCGCCGCCGGCGGACGTCGACCGGGTGCTCGACGTCTTGCGGGTGCCGCCGGACGTCTTGCGGGTGCCCGTGGACGACTTTCCGCCGCGGCTGGATGTCGTACGACGGCCGCCGGCCGGCGTACTACTGCTGGTGGACGACGTGCGACTGCTGCGTGCCGTCGTCTTCTGGTCGCCCGTCTCTTCGCTCCCGCCGGGCTTGGGCTGGGTCAGCCAGACCACTGCCGCCCCCGCGAGGGCGATGGGCCATTCGACGATGCCTGCGACTCCGAGGAGCCCGGCCCCGGTGTACGCCACCATGCGCCGGCCGCGCGGGGACACGGCGCCGACCGCGTCCAGCGCGCCTTCGGCCGTCTTGGTCACCACACCGGCGCCGGGGACCCTGCGCAGCGCCGTCGCGGTGGTCTGCAACGGTTCGCGCAGGGGTTCCGGAAGATCGAGCGACGGCTTCTGCCGTGTCATGACTCTCGATGCCTCCCTCACTGATCCGCTCTCTCTTCACGGCCGGGTTCCCGAGAAACGGAACGTCACCCGTGCGGAGGGCGGTGGGCAACGAAAGCGCCGGCCCTGGAAGCGCTCCCACAGCCTCGCTCCGTCCGGCATGGCGCTCACCTGGGGTGTCCGAATGTGTTCTGCGCAAAGCGTTGACTAGAAAGCGCTTGCCCCCTACGTTCCGTTCAGCAGGCTGACCGGCTGACACTCCCTCAGGCCGGAATCAGCGGCATGCCCCAACGCAGCGTTCAGCATGGCGTTCGTCATTCACACATACGACCAGTCACGGCAACGCGAAGGGACGCACCCGCATGCGTACAGGCCCCCTCCGTACACACGCGCAAAGAACCACCCTGGTGACGGCCGCCGCGGCCGCTCTCGCGACGGCGGCCGCCCTCGCCCTCCCCCAGTCGGCCGGCGCCGCCGAGACCTCGCCGGTCGGATTCGGCGCCGGCACGACCGGCGGTGGCAGCGCCTCCGCGGTCACCGTCTCGACGCTGAGCGCCTTCAAGACGGCCGTCACCGGCAGCGCGGCCAAGGTCGTCCGGGTGAACGGCCTGATCTCGCTGAGCGGTCAGGTCGACATCGGCTCCAACACCACGGTCCTGGGCGTCGGTTCCTCCTCCGGGTTCACTGGCGGCGGGCTGCGGCTGAAGGAGGTGACGAACGTCGTCGTCCGCAATCTCAACATCAGCAAGCCGGTCGCGCCCGCCGACGGCATCACCGTCCAGGAGTCGACGAAGGTCTGGATCGACCACAACTCCTTCTCGGCGGACCGCCAGCACGACAAGGACTACTACGACGGTCTGCTCGACATCAATCACGGCGCCGACAACGTGACCGTCTCCTGGAACACCTTCAAGGACCACTTCAAGGGCTCGCTCGTCGGACACAGCGACAACAACGCGAGCGAGGACACCGGTCACCTGAAGGTGACGTACCACCACAACCACTTCAGCAACGTCTACTCGCGCATCCCCAGCCTGCGCTTCGGCACCGGCCACTTCTACAACAACTACGTGGACGGCGCCGACACCGCCTGTCACTCGCGCATGGGCGCCCAGATGCTCGTCGAGAACAACGTCTTCCGGACGACGAAGATCGCGGTCACCACCAACCGCAGCAGCGACGTCGACGGATACGCCAACCTGCGGGGCAACGACCTCGGTGGAGCCGCCACCGAGATCTCGCGGGTCGGCAGCTTCACCGCCCCGCCGTACGGCTACACCGCGGAGTCCGCCTCGACGGTCGTCTCCTCGGTCACGTCCGGCGCGGGCACCGGAAGGATCTGACCACCCCCCAACTGGAAGAAGGCATCGGGACATGACTTCACCAGCACTTCCACGCGCCCGCCGGCGCGCACTGACCGGCACCGTGGCCGCAGTCGGGTTCTCGTCTGTCATGATCATGACACTCGGCGCACCGCCGGCCAGTGCCGCCAGCTGGCCGACGCCCAACGGCAGCCAGGGGACCTCCTCCACCATCTCCGTGTCCGGCACCAAGGACTACGGGATGAAGCAGTTCTACGGCACCGGTGACCTGGCCGGTGACGGCCAGGAGGAGGGCCAGGACCCGATCTTCGAGCTCGAGCCCGGCGCGACGCTGAAGAACGTCATCATCGGCGCACCCGGCGCCGACGGCATCCACTGCAAGGGCAACTGCACGCTGCAGAACGTGTGGTGGGCGGATGTCGGCGAGGACGCCGCGACCTTCCGCGGTGGCTCCACGTACAACGTCATCGGCGGTGGCGCCAAGAAGGCCGCTGACAAGGTCTTCCAGCACAACGGGCCCGGCACGGTGAACATCTCCAACTTCGCCGTGCAGGAGTTCAAGACCCTGTACCGCTCCTGCGGAGACTGCTCCACGCAGTACACCCGCAAGGTCAACCTCAGCAACATCGAGGTGACCGGCACGGGCTCCACCGCACGCCTCGTCGGCATCAACGTCAACCGGGGCGACGTGGCGACACTGCGCGGCATCACGATCCTCAACGACGCGAGCCGCAAGGTCATCCCCTGCCAGAAGTACAACAACAACACCGCGGTCGGTACGGGCCCGGACAGCACCAACTGCCTGTACTCCACCTCGGACATCACCTACCGCTGACCCCTTCCCACGCGGTGAAGGCGGCCGTCCGAAGCGTCCCTGCACGGCGCTTCGCACGGCCGCCGTGTCATGCCCGCTGCTCCCGCACGACCTGCGTGAACTCCCGCTGATAATCGGCGTACGCGGCGCGCAGGGCCGGTCCGGGCCAGTCGGCGGGGAGGAGTTCCCCGGGCAGGACGGGGTCGAGGAGCAGATGACGTACGACGGCGGCGAAGGCGGTGAGCCGGTCGGCGGGGCGCTCCACGCGCGCGATGTGGCCGAGCAGGGCATGGGCCGTGCGGGCCCAGGTGTCCAGCGGCCAGAGGGTCCACGCCAGGTCGCGTGCGGGCTGTTCGGGGCGGGCCGTGAAGGGCCGGAGCACCGTTTCGAGGTCCCCCGGGAGCGAGCGGCGGAGATTGGCGGGGCGCAGCCAGACGCCTTCGCGCAGTTCGGCGAGGCGGAGGGTGGTCAACCGGGTCCGCAGTTCGGCGCGTTCGGCGGGACCCCGGCCCGTCGCGGTGATCACGGCCATCTCCCAATCGCCGTCCCACGCGCGCGTGCTGGGCTCCACGGCGTCATCCTGACGGCGCTGGCGCTCCAGCAGCCGGTCCCCGATGCGATATCCGGCGTCCGTGCGCCGCAGGTCGCCGGCGGCCGTCATCCGGCTGAGCGCGGCCCGCAGGGTGGAGCCGCCGACACCGAAGGGCTCCACCATGCGCGCGAGGTCCTTCGCCGGCAGCTCG
This sequence comes from Streptomyces sp. NPDC050211, assembly GCF_040656035.1. Classification (NCBI taxonomy): domain Bacteria; kingdom Bacillati; phylum Actinomycetota; class Actinomycetes; order Kitasatosporales; family Streptomycetaceae; genus Streptomyces; species Streptomyces sp. NPDC050211. Next base: position 8,932 of record NZ_JBFALC010000120.1, on the reverse strand, counting down.
GGCGGGTGGATGCCGAGGAGCAGGCTCAGGACGACCGAGCGCGCCGAGAGCGGGCGCAGGTGCAGCTCGTCTGCCTGGACCGTTCGCATGGTGACGTACTGTACGGGCCGGATCGGATTGCTGCATGATTGCTACGACCGCAGGTATAGTGCAACACTCACCGTATGGCCTCGACACTCGCACACGAAGAAGGGCCTCAGGGCCACGCCACACACGACGTGACCAACCAGCCCCCTGCCCTGGCCCCCTACGACGCCTCCGACGACACGGCCCTGCTCGAAGGGCTGCGCCGCGAGGGTGCCGGGTGGGCCGAGGAGGGGCTCCGGCGGCTCGGGTTGCGGGCCGGGAGCGCCGAGGCGCAGGAGTGGGGCGAGCTGGCCAACCGGTACGAGCCGGAACTGCGCACGCACGACCGGTACGGCAACCGGATCGACGAGGTCGAGTTCCATCCGAGCTGGCACCACCTGATGCGTGTCGCGGTCACCGAGGGACTCGCCGCGACGCCCTGGGCCGAGGACCGGCCCGGCGCCCATGTCGCCCGGACCGCGGGCGGGTTGGTGTGGGGGCACACGGAGGCCGGGCACGGCTGTCCGACGTCCATGACGTACGCGGCGGTTCCCGCGCTGCGTCGGCAGCCGGAGCTGGCGAAGGTCTACGAACCCCTGCTGACCAGCCGGGAGTACGACCCCGGGCTGCGGGTGCCGACGGAGAAGCGGGGCCTGCTGGCGGGCATGGGAATGACCGAGAAGCAGGGCGGCTCCGACGTCCGCACGAACACGACGACGGCGACGCCCAGCGCCGAGCCCTGCGTGTACACGCTGCGCGGGCACAAGTGGTTCACCTCGGCGCCGATGTGCGACGTGTTCCTGGTGCTCGCGCAGGCCCCGGACGGGCTGTCGTGTTTCCTGGTGCCGCGCGTCCTGCCCGACGGCACCCGCAACACCTTCCGCATCCAGCGGCTCAAGGACAAGCTGGGCAACCGCTCCAACGCCTCCTCCGAGCCGGAGTTCGACGGCACGGTGGCCTGGCTGGTCGGGCCCGAGGGCCAGGGTGTGAAGACGATCATCGAGATGGTCAACTGCACACGGCTGGACTGCGTGATGATGTCGGCCACGCTGATGCGCCAGACCCTCGTCCAGGCCGGACATCACACGCGGCACCGCAGCGCGTTCGGCGCCCGGCTGGTCGACCAGCCGCTGATGCGCAACGTCCTGGCCGATCTGGCGCTGGAGTCGGAGGCCGCCACGACGCTCACGCTGCGGCTGGCGGGCGCGGCCGACCGGGCCGTGCGCGGGGACGCCGGTGAGGCGGCTTTCCGCCGGATCGCCACCGCCGTGGGCAAGTACTGGGTCACCAAGCGGGGGCCTGCCTTCACCGCGGAGGCCCTGGAGTGCCTCGGCGGCAACGGCTATGTGGAGGAGTCGGGCATGCCCCGCCACTACCGGGAGGCACCCCTGCTGTCGATCTGGGAGGGCTCGGGGAACGTCAACGCTCTCGATGTGCTGCGGGCGTTGCGCCGCGATCCCGGCACCGCGGACGCGCTGTTCGCCGAACTCGCCCTGTCGCAGGGGGCGGACGCCCGCCTGGACGCGGCCGTGAACCGGCTTCGGGACGCGTTGTCCGAGGGGTCCGAGGCGGGCGCCCGCCGTCTGGTGGAGCGGATGGCCCTGACCCTCCAGGCCTCCCTGCTGGTCCGGCACGCCCCCTCGGCGGTCGCCGACGCCTTCTGCGCCAGCCGGCTCGGCGGCGACTGGGGGCACGCCTTCGGCACCCTCTCCGACGCCGCTGACCTGGACGCGATCCTGCGCCGGGCCCTCGTGTCGGGGAACTGACCGGATCGCACACAGTCACGACCCGATTCCGCTTCGTTGTCAGTGCCGTGGTGCACACTCACGACCAGTGGCACTCGCTGGGGGAGGACAACGTGTTCACGGGGATCGACGAGGTCGACTGGGCCGCGCTGCGGCACGCGTACGGAAGTGCGGAGGACGTGCCCGGCATGCTGCGAGGGCTCGCCTCCGCGGACCCGGCCGAGCGGGAGATCGCACTCGACGGCATGTACGGCGCGGTGCACCACCAGGGCGACGTGTACGACTCGACACTCGCCTGCGTCCCGTTCCTGTTCGCGCTCGCGGGGCGGGAGGAGGTGCCCGACCGGGGCGGGATCGTGGAGCTGCTGGTCAGCATCGGCGGGGACGAGGGCGCGGAACTCCTCGGCGGCAGCTACGCGATGGCCCACACCGCGGTCCGTGCGAACGCCGGGGTGTTCGCACGGCTGGCCGGGGACCCGGACGCCGGGGTGCGGCGCGCGGCGGCGGGAGCGGTCGTGCGGTTCCTGGACGAACCGGCAAGGGTGCTGGGGCTGTTGCGGGAGCGGATCACGGTCGAGCGGGACGACGGCGTGCTGCTCGCCCTGACCGAGAGCCTCGGGCTCTTCGCCCGTCGGCACCCTGGTCAGGCCGCGGGCGCGCTGGACCTCCTGACGACGCAGAGCGCGCCGCCGTACGGCCCCGGGCTGCGGATCGCCGCACTGGGCCAGCTGGCGGCCTGCGCCCCCGACCGGCTCCCGGCCGACCTGGTGGACACCGTCGTACGACTGCTCAGGGACCGGTCCGAACGGCGGCCCGTCACTCCGGACGAGCCGGATCGGCCGGACACGAACACGCTCGTCGGCCGGCTGCGGCGGCTCCGCCCCTCGGACGAGGAGGGCTCCCAGCTGCTGCGCACGCTGCACACCGCCCTCGGCAGCCGGGTGGAGGACCGGATCGGCCTGTTGTGCGGTCAGTTGACCAGCCCCGATCCGGTCGACCGGTGCAACGCGGTGTGGATGTCGACGAAACTGTTCGGCGAGTGGCGTGCCGACTACAGCGGACCCGTGGCGTTGATCGGTGCCCAACTGGGCACGGACGACGACCGGTTGCGCGAGGCTGCGGTGTCCGCCCTCACCGGCCTCCTCGACATCGCCCGCCCTGCCGCCGACGACGTCCACGCGCTGGTCACCTCCCGTCCCGACCTGTGGGTACAGCAGTGGGCGCACGGACTGCCGTCTCTGGGTGGCCCGCTCAAAGTCCTGGCCCAGACCGGCGATCCCAGAGCGGTACCGGTACTGGCGGAGGTCCTGGCGGGGCCGGTCGTGCCGCACGACATGGGCCAGGTGATCTCCTGTCTGGGCCGGGCCGCGGCGCCGTTGGCTCCCGCGTTCCGGCGCAGGCTCGAGGAAGTCCCTCTCGAGTCCCCCGAGTCACATTCGTTCGCGTTGACGCTGCTACTGGCGTTGCGGGAGCTGCGCGACAGGGAGTGTGTGCCCGGGGTGCTGCGGCTGCTGCTCGGCCTGCCGGAGGAGGCGCGGATGCGGGACGTGCTCGTGCGGCACGCGGCAGGGACCCTGGGGGCACTCGGAGGAGCGGCGCGGGAGGCGATACCGGCGCTGCGGGGGCTGCTCGAAGGCGAGTCCGCCGTACCGGCCGCGGACGCGCTGTGGTCCGTGGAGGCCGACGTGCATGCCGTACTGCCCGTCCTGCTGCGGGAGTTGACGTCCGGTGACGCGTATCGGCGCAGGGCGGCGGCCGACGTACTGGCGCGACTCGGCCCTGCCGCCCGCCCTTCCCTCGCGGGGCTGCGGCCGATGACCGAGTCCGGCGCCGTCTGGGAACGGACGTCGGCCGCGTGCGCGATCTGGCGGATCACCGGAGTGCCGGACCCTGTGCTTCCGGTGCTGCGCTCCGTCTGGGCGGAGCATCCGTACACACGCCTCACCATCGCCGAGTGCGTCGCCGCCATGGGACCGACGGGAACGCCCCTGCACGACCTGCTCCGGGCGGAACTCGCCTCACCCCGGCGGCACCAGGTGCCTTCCGACACATACGGCACCCAGGACCTGGTCGACGACGAACGGTTGCTGCGGGTGTGCCGCGCGGTGCTGGGAGGCGGGTAAGAGGCCACCGGCCGTGGTCTCCGGCCCCGCCGCTCACCCCGTCGTCCGCCCCCACAGCGGGCCGAGCAGCGCCCACTCCGCGTCCCACATCTCCATGCGCCTGCGCTCCAGCCGGCCGCGCAGGACCCGGCCCCCGACGAAGGGAAGCGCCGCCGCTGCCACCCCCATCAGCCCACCGGTCATCGCGGCCTGGAAGCTGGCCTGGGACGCGGTGGCGGGCCTGGTCACCAGGCGGCCCTGCGGGTCCGTCCACACGGTGACCGGGGAGCCGACGGTGCTGCCCGTACGGACCCGGGCCTGGCCGGTGTGCACGGAGCCGTCCGGCGCCGTCCAGCGCACCTTGCCCCACACCCGCTCGCCGCTGACCGCGCCCGCGTTCGTGACGGCCCGGCCGGGGGCCTGCTCGGTGAGCCGGGCCACCGCGGGACGCCACTCGACGCGCTCCCGGGCCAGTCCGTGCTCCACGGACCGGTTCACCGCCAGACCTGCGGACACCCCGACGAGGACGGTGAACACCCAGGCACCGAGCACCACCCAGGCCTCCACCACGTCGGCCTGACGCTTGAGCGGGTTGCGCCGCCAGCGCCACAGCCACACCTTCGGACCACGGAACGCCATCGAAGGCTTCCTCTCATGAGCGCGCGAACATCCCCGACCGTCCTTCCATACGTCGGACGGCTCGCGGATGCTCAGGGATGGTCCCCCGGGCCGACGGTCCCACGGGCCCGACGCGCTCACCGGCGTCTGACCGAAAGTGACCGGATCGGTCCGGGATCGGCACCGTGCACGGGGCCGTGCGCAACACCGGGCACGGGCCGCCGCACCGCTCTGACCTGCGAGACAGTCCTTTCCAGAGGTGACTGTCAGTGGTGAGGTGCAGACTGGCCGGTGTCCTGGACAAAGATGTCGCGGAGGTGTTGGGCATGACCGAGGTACTGCTCGCCGTGGGCACACGCAAAGGCCTGTTCATCGGGCGTCGGCGCAGTGGCGCATGGGAGTTCGACGAGAGTCCCTACTTCAACGCACAGGCCGTCTACTCGGTCGCCCTCGACACCCGCGGCGACCGCCCGCGGCTGCTGGCCGGCGGCGACAGCGCGCACTGGGGTCCGTCCGTGTTCCACTCCGACGACCTGGGCCGGACCTGGACCGAACCGTCCCAGCCTGCCGTCAAGTTCCCCAAGGACACCGGCGCTTCACTGGAGCGGGTGTGGCAGCTGCACCCGGCCGCCGCCGAACCGGATGTGGTGTACGCGGGCACGGAGCCGGCCGCGCTGTACCGCTCCGAGGACCGCGGCGAGAGCTTCGAGCTGGTCCGTCCGCTGTGGGAGCACCCCACCCGCTCGCAGTGGGTGCCGGGCGGCGGCGGTGAGGGCCTGCACACCGTGGTGACCGACAAGCGGGACCCGCAGGCCGTGACGGTCGCCGTATCGACCGCGGGCGTGTTCCGCACCGCCGACGGCGGCGCCAGCTGGTCACCGTCCAACTCCGGTGTCTCCGCGGTGTTCCTGCCGGATCCCAACCCGGAGTTCGGCCAGTGCGTGCACAAGATCGCGCAGGACTCGGCGACCCCTGACCGGCTGTATCTGCAGAACCATTGGGGCGTCTACCGCAGCGACGACGCGGGCGCGCACTGGACGGACATCGGCGAGGGTCTGCCCTCCACGTTCGGATTCGCGGCGGCCGCACATCCCCACCGCGGCGACATGGCCTATGTGTTCCCGATCACCGCGGACGCGGACCGGGTGCCCGCCGACCGCCGGTGCCGGGTCTTCCGCACGGCGGACGCGGGCAAGACCTGGGAGCCGCTGTCGGCGGGGCTGCCGCAGGAGGACCACTACGGCACGGTGCTGCGCGACGCACTGTGCACCGACGACGGGGATCCGGCGGGCGTCTATTTCGGCAACCGCAACGGCGAGGTGTTCGCCTCGGCCGACGACGGCGACAGCTGGCAGCAACTCGCCTCGCATCTGCCGGATGTGCTGTGCGTCCGTGCGGCGGTGGTCGGTTGAGCACCCCCAACGGCCTTGGCCATCGGTTAATCGCCGCTGCCCGTACGGCAGTAGGGTGACGCCCGTGGCATCACGACCCTTGCATGAAATCGTCGAACCGGGCTGGGCGAAGGCCCTGGAACCCGTCGCCGGACGGATCGCCTCGATGGGCGACTTCCTGCGCGCGGAGATCGCGGCGGGACGCACCTATCTTCCGGCCGGACCGAATGTGCTGCGGGCCTTCCAACAGCCCTTCGACGACGTCCGTGTCCTCATCGTGGGGCAGGACCCTTATCCCACGCCGGGGCACGCGGTGGGGCTGTCATTCTCGGTCGCGCCCGATGTGCGTCCGCTGCCCGGCAGCCTCATCAACATCTTCCGGGAGCTGAACACGGATCTGGGGCTGTCGCAGCCGTCCAACGGTGACCTGACGCCGTGGACCCAGCAGGGCGTGCTGCTGCTGAACAGAGCGCTCACCACCGCGCCGCGCAGTCCGGGCGCGCACCGCGGCAAGGGCTGGGAAGAGGTCACCGAGCAGGCCATCAGGGCGCTGGCGGGGCGCGGCAAGCCGCTGGTGTCCATCCTGTGGGGCCGCGACGCCCGCAACCTCCGCCCCCTCCTAGGCACCCTCCCTTCGGTGGAGTCCGCCCACCCCTCCCCCATGTCGGCCGACCGCGGCTTCTTCGGCTCCCGCCCCTTCAGCCGCGCCAACGACCTGCTGATCCAGCAAGGGGGTCAGCCGGTGGACTGGCGCCTGCCGTGACCGGTGTGGGGGCCGGGGCGGATGCGGCTCCGCCTGATCCCGCGCGGACGACGACCCCGTCCGGCCCCGCCCGTCTCGCGGATACGCTCGCCGGTTTCCTCGCCGTCGACTCCGGCGGCTCCGGTCTGCGCGTGGTCGTGGCGACCGCGCAGGGAGACGTGAAGGCCCAGCGGGAGTCACGAGTGCCGGTGCGGACCGGTGCGCGGGGTATCGATCCGGGGCATCTGATGGAGCAACTGGTGCCCATGGTTCGGGTGTTGGTGACGGAGACCGGAGTGCACCAGCTGGACACCGCAGTCGTCGGGGCCGCCGGGCTCTCCACCCTCGGCGCCGCCCTGCGCGCCGAACTCCCGGGCGCGCTGCGCCGGGAGTTCGGTGTCCGGACGCTCGCGCTCGTCGCCGACGGTGTCGCCGCGTATGTCGGCGCCGTCGGGCCGCGGCCCGGTGCCGTGGTCGCCGCCGGTACCGGACTGATCGCCATCGGCACGGATCTGACGAGCTGGCGCCGCGCCGACGGCTGGGGGCATCTGCTGGGCGACTGCGGCGGCGGTGCCTGGATCGGGCGGGCCGGACTGGAGGCGGCACTGCGGGCGTACGACGGGCGGCCCGGTGGGTCCGCCGCGCTGCTGGCGCGCGCCGAGGAGGAGTTCGGTCCGATGCCGGGGCTGCCCGGCAAGCTGTATCCCCGACCGGACCGGCCCGCCGTCCTCGCGTCCTTCGTGCCGCATGTGGCCGCGTGCGCGGACAGCGACCCCGTCGCCGCGGGCATCCTGCGCACGGCCGCCCGGCACATGGCCGAGTCCGCGGCAGCCGTCTGCCCGCCGGACGCGGACGCCCGGGTCGCCGTCACCGGCGGGCTGCTCAAGATCGGCGCCCCTCTCGTCGTACCGCTGGAGGAGGAGCTGTCCCGACAGCTGCCGCGCGCCCGCCGGGTCCCGTCCGCCGGCGATCCGCTGGACGGCTCCGTGCGCATCGCGACGGTCCTCGCGGCGGGCGCGTTCACCCTGCCGAGTGACGAGGCGATGCTGACCGTGGTCACCGTCAAGGGGGACTGACCCACAGCCCGGCCGGAACCCGCTGAGCACTTTGATCCGACCGTAACTCATCAGACAAAACCGGACGGATACCGCTCACCTGCACCCTCCCCGAACAGGGAAGCCCAGGAAGCCAGTAACATGCGTCGCCATGAGCTCCCCCACTGGGCCCGCGTCCGGCCTGCCAGTACGAATGCCGCGACCTCGCCAGCCCGGGCGGCACCGCCGACCCGAGCCCCTGGCGGCTCCCGACGGCGCGCCCGCGTTCGTCCTCGCGGTGCCGGGCACGCCCAGCGCCGCCACGCGCAGCCTCTCCGAGGAGGTCGTGAGCATCGCCCGCTCCGAGCTCCCCGGCCTGGACGCGCGGATCGGGTACCTGGACGGGGACGACGCGGAGTTCCCCACGCTCACGTCCGTGCTCGCGCACGCCGCACAGGAGCGCACGGCCCGTTACGAGCAGGCGCGCGCCGCGGGAGTGGACGCCAAGCAGCCGGACGGCCCCGTCGCCGTCGTCGTGCCGCTGCTCGCCGGGCCGGACGGCGCGCTGCTGCGCCGGGTCCGCCAGGCGGTCATGGACAGCCGTGTCGCGGCCGATCTGACCGATGTGCTCGGCCCGCACCCGCTGCTCGCCGAGGCGCTGCACGTGCGCCTGTCGGAGGCCGGTCTGGCCCGCGCCGACCGCGCCCGGCTGTTCACCGTGGCGACCGCCGCGGACGGCATCGTCCTGGCCTCGGTCGGCGGTGAGGAGGCCGTGCAGGCGGCCGGGATCACCGGCATGCTGCTCGCCGCGCGCCTCGCGGTGCCGGTGATGGCGGCGGCGCTGGACCAGGACGGCTCGATCTCGTCCGTCGCCGAGCAGCTGCGTTCCTCGGGCTCGCAGCAGCTGGCCCTGGCGCCCTATCTGATCGGCCCCGAGATCGACCCGGGCCTGGTCGACGCGGCGGCCAAGGAGGCGGGCTGCTCGGCTGCCGAGCCGCTCGGCCCCTACCCCGCGATCGGCAAGCTCGCGCTGGCCAAGTACACGACGGCGCTGGGTATCGCACCGCAGCAGGCGCAGGGTTCGCCAGTGCGGTGACGCTCCGCTGGGTAGTGCCGGGATCTGTCGTCGGTCGTCCGCGGCATCGTCGTGGCTGGTCGCGCCCACGCGGCGGAGCCGCATATTGACACAGCCCCGCGCCCCTTCGGGGCGCCATTCGTACTACGCCGAAGGGCC
>NZ_JBFALC010000119.1:0-14276 GCF_040656035.1 Streptomyces sp. NPDC050211 | reverse complement strand
ATCCGCCAGGTCCGCCCGGTGCGCCGGGTGCGCCCGGCGGTACACCTCCGGGCGGCGTTCACCATGCCGCCACGGTGCTTTCCGACCCGGACCGGATGAGGCCGGGTGCGCCTGGCGCTCCGCAGCCTCCGGGTGCCCCGGGCACGCCAGGCTCTTCCGGGGGCCAGGGCGCCGTACACCACGCGGAGACCGTGCTGTCCGCGCCCCCGGCGGGCACGCCCGGCCCGCCTCCGCCTCCGCCACCGCCGCAGGCCCCGGGCGCACCGCCCGCCTCCGGCGCACCCGGCGTTCCGGGCGCCCCCGGCACGGCACCCGGCGCGGGTCAGGCACCTCCTGGTGCAGTGCCTCCAGGCCAGGTTCCCCCCGGCGCCATGCCCCCCGGTCCTGTCCCGCCCCCCACGCACCCCGGGCCGGGTCAGCCCATGCCCGGACACCAGGCGCAGGGTCACCCCGCGCCCGCACACCCCATGCCCGGCCAACCCGCACCAGGGCACCCCGCCCCAGGTCAGCCCGCGCCCGGACACCCCACCCCAGCCCAGTCCTCCCCGCCCCCCGGCCCCGGCCAGCGCCCCCCGGCCTACGGCTACCCCCAACCCCCCACCGCCCAGCCCACCGTCGGCCCCGGCTACCAAGCCGTGCTCCGCTACCGTGCGCAGGACGGGTCCGAGCAGCAACTGATCCGGCGTTCGGCGCCGGGGACGCCGCATCCGGAGTGGCAGATCTTCCATGAGCTGCGGGCGATGAACATCCCGCCGGACAAGGTGCTGGAGCTGCACACGGAGCTGGAGTCGTGTGAGCTGCCGGGTGCGTACTGTGCGCGGATGATCCGGGAGCAGTGGCCGCAGGCGCGGATCACAAGCATCGCCCCGTACGGCACGGATCACGCGAGCCGACAGCAGGGCATGCAGCAACTCCTCGCTCACCAGGGCGAGTTGCACCAGGTCGCCGACGGACCCGCGCGCCCCGCCCCCGTACGGGCGCCGCTTCCGCAGGTGCAGTCGGCGCCGCCGATTCCCCCGGAGGGGATCGCGCAGGAGCTGGCGGGTGCGTTCGGGCCGGGGATCTTCCGGTTCGAGGAGGCCGCAGTGTCCCGGCAGGGCGTGCCGCCGGTCGTGGCGCACTCGCTGGTGATGGCGGGGCTGCCGATGGACATGGGCCCGTTCTTCTGGGCGCAGGCCCAGCCGGGGCGGCCGGTGCCGACGCTGGCGGAGCTGGCGGCCGAGCGCGGGGTGCAGCCGGGGCCGGACGCGGGCTCGTACCTCGTCATGGGCAGCGACTTCGGCAAGGCGATCTGCGTGCAGTACGGGACGGCGAACATCGTCGCCGTCCCCGTGGAGGCGGGGCCGGGCGGTGCGTCCGTACCGCCGCAGTTCGTGAACACGGGCCTGCCCGAGTTCCAGCGCTGCCTGGCGCTGCTCGGCCGGATGTGGCGGCTGCGGTTCGGGCTGAACCAGGAGCAGGCCGGCCGCTGGACGGTCGACTTCCAGGCACAGCTGGCCTCGCTCGACCCGGCGGCGCTGGGTTCGCCGGAGAGCTGGTGGTCGGTGCTGCTGGAGCAGATGTGGGACGGATTGCTCTGACGCGCGGCTGACGTCGCGGCTGACGTCGTACGAAGATCCTCCGCGGGGGCCGGTCACCACCGGCCCCCGCGCTCTGTCTTGCGGCCGTGACCTCTGCGCGGAGTGTCGCGTTATGAACACTTCCATCCGATCCATCAGGATGTGCGCAAAATCAGTTGTATTTGATGCCACGTCTGATGACGTCACACCTGATGACGTCACGTCTGATGGAGAGGAGCCCCAGGATGAGCAGCGCACCGGTGTCGCCACATGGCTTCGTGGCCGTACGGGGGCGCGGCTACCGTCCCGCAGAGGCCGACGCGTATGTCGAAGCGCTCTCCCAGGACCGGGACGCCGCCTGGGAGCGCGCGGCGCGTCTCACCGTGCTCGCCAAGGACATGGAGGCGGAGCTCGTCCAGCTGCGCGAGACCGTGGCGCAGCTCGTCCCGCAGACGTACGAGGCGCTCGGGGAGGGCGCGCAGCGTTTGTTCCAGCTCGCGGAGGAGGAGGCCGCCGCCGTACGGGAGGCCGCGCGGCAGGAGGCGCAGCGCTGTGCGAAAGAGGCGCACGTGTACGCGACCAGTGCGCAGGCCGCGGCGCAGGCGGACGCGGACGTCGTACGCGCCGATGCCCTGGAACTCGCCCGCCAGGCCTTTGTCGTCGCGCGAGCCGAGGCCGACGAGATCCGTATCGCGGCCCGGCGCGAGGTGAAGGACAGCCGTACCGAGTCCCTCGCCGCGCTGCGGGAGATGCGGCAGCGCGTCTCCGCGATGCTGGCCGACCAGGCGAAGGAGCACGCCCAGCGGTGGGCGGAGGCGGAGCGCGAGGAGGACGAAGCCATTGCCGCGCTGGACGCGGCCTGCGCCGAGCGTGCCGCGCGTGCCGAGGCCGCGCTCGCCGACGCCAAGCAGGCCTACGCCGACGCCGAGGGCTCGATCGAGCGGCTCCAGGAAGAGGCGGACGCGCGGGCGGCCGAGGTGCTCGCCGAGGCGCGGTCGCGCCGGGAACAGATCGCCCGCGAGACCGAGCGCGTGCTGCGGGAGCACGGGGAGCGGTGGGACCAGGTCCGCGCCCACATCGACCGCGTACGCAGCAGCCTGACCGCGCTGAAGGCCCGCGCGACGGCGGAGTGAGAGCAGCGCTGAGCAGCGCTGATCCCCTGCTCTCACTCGCCCTGCTCCCCCCGCCCTGCTATCACTCGCCTCTGCGCACCGCCCCCGCCAGGATCGACCCCTCCACCGCCTCGTACTGCCGCCGCTGCTCCTCCGCCTTCCGCCGTCCGGAGATCATCGTCCCCAGCCATCCGAAGGCGAAGCCCGCCGGGATGGACACCAGGCCGGTGGTGGTGAACGGGAACCAGTTGAAGTCGGCCTCCGGGAAGGCGGAGAACGGTGACCCGGAGACCAGATTCGTGCCCGGCATCAGCAGCAGCACGACCACCGAGCCGCCGATCAGAGTCGACAGCAGACCGGCCCGCGTGTACCGGCGCCAGAAGAGGCCGTAAACGAGGGCGGGGGCGATGGCGGAGGCGGCGAGGCAGAAGGACAGGGTCACCAGGGGTTGCAGGCTGCGGTGCTGGACCATCGTGGCGAGCAGGATCGCCGGGACGCCGACGGCCAGCGCGGAGAGGCGGGCCAGCAGCATCTCGCGGCGTGGCGACAGTTCCTGGACGCGGGCCGCGTAGACGTCGTGGGCCAGGGAGTTGGCGCAGGCGAGGATCATGCCGGCGACGGAGGCGAGCACGGTGAGGAAGATCGCCGTGGTGACCGACGTGAACAGGAAGGTCTCCACCGTGGACATCTCCGCCCCGAACACCGCCCGCGAGCCCAGCAGATACGCGGAGTTGCCCTGCGGATCGGCCTGCACGATCGCCTCGCGCCCGATCAGCGCCGTCGCGCCGAACCCGACGACCGTGATGACCAGCACGAACAGCACGACCGACGACACCGCCCAGGACATCGAGCGCCGCACCTGAGGCGCGCTCGACGCGGTGTACATACGCATCGTGACGTGCGGCAGACACGCCCCGCCCAGCACCACCGCGAACTGCGAGGTCAGCATGTCCAGTTGGGGATGCGGCCCGCCGGAGAACTGCAGCCCCGACTCAAGGAACGCCGGCCCCACCCCGCTCTGCGCCGCCGCCGCGTCGAACAGCGCGCCCGGGTTCCAGTCGAACCGGTTCAGCACCAGTACGGCGACCACGGCGCCCGAACCGAGCAGCATCACGATCTTCAGGATCTGGATGAGAGCCGTGCCCTTCATCCCGCCGATCGCCGCGTAACTGATCATCAGCGCGCCCAGTCCGATGATGCAGCCGGTCTTCAGGGCCGAGCCCGAGAACCCCAGGATGTACGCCATCAACTGCCCGGTCCCCGCCAACTGCACCAGCATCAGCGGCAGCAGCGCCGCGATGGTCACCACGCACGCCGTGATGCGCACGCAGCGCCCCGGCATACGGCGGGCCAGCGCGTCCCCCATGGTGAACCGGCCCGCGTTGCGCAGCGGTTCGGCCAGCAGGAACATCAGCAGCATCAGCGACAGCGCGGTACTCAGCGCCAGCACGATGCCGTCGTAGCCGTACAGCGCGATCACCCCGCCGGTGCCCAGCACGGTCGCCGCGGAGACGTAGTCCCCGGCGATCGCCAGCCCGTTGCGCATGGGGGACAGGGAGCTGTAGCCGGTGTAGAACTCGTCGAGGTCGTCCCGGTCGGGCCCGGTCATCACACACAACAGCAGCGTGATGGTGACCACGGTGGAGAACGCCACGAGCGACATGGAGCTGTTCCCGAAGTCGGTACTCATCGCTCCCCCTCCCTCCCCTCCCGCTTGGCGTCCAGCGCGGCCTCCTTGCGGATGCGGTCGGCGAGCGGGTCGACATGGCGGCGGGCCGTGTACTCGTACAGCGCGATCGCCAGCCAGGTGACCGGCAGTTGAAGCAGCGCGAGCAGCAGGCCGGCGGGCAGTCCGTCGGTGACGGTGCTCGTCATGAACCCCGGCGCGAACGCCGACAGGATCAGGAACAGCGTGAAGTAGCCCAGCGCGGTGAGCGTGGCCACCCGCCGCTGCCAGCGGTAGGCGGTGCGCAGGATCCGCAGATCCCGGTGGTGCCCCAAGGGCGGCCGGTCCGGCACCCGCCGGGCGGCGGGCGGTTCGGGTGGGGGTGGTGGCGCCCAGGGGTAGGTGTAGGGGTCGTAGGACATCCCGGTGTTCCTTGCGTGGCTCGGGTCCGCTGGGTGACGGACCGCAGGGCTGTGGGGGGCGGGCGGAGTGCGCACGCTACTCGCTGGTATCCGGGACGGTCGAGGGTTTCACCAAACTGATTGGTCGGTACGCGCTTGCTACGCTGACCTGGGCTGTTACCCGCGTTAACTCAGACTTTTTACGATTACTTGACGTGAACCAGCGCTACGGAAACGGGTACGTCGGCCTGATCGTCGAGCCGCGCACGGAAGGTCACCCGGTGATCGACGCGCCGCCGCACGGAACTCCCCGCGACGAGAGTGAAGCGCACCGCCACCCTCCCCCCGGTCGGCACCCGCACCCGGCCCGAGCGACTGTCCGCCCGCACCGACCACCCACCGTCCCCACGCCCGGTGACCGTCACCCACCGCGCCGCCGCACCGAAGTTGTAGACGTCGACGACCATGCGCGTACGCCGACCCAGCCGATACCCGTACGGCGGCGGCGCGTCCCCGTTGTCCTTGCCGGGGGCGGCGTTGCGGGCGGAGTAGCGCTGGCTGAGGACGATGTGCTCGGCGTGCTCGGCGGGGGAGGGGAGACGGCGGCGGCCCTGAGGTGCGCCGCAAGGTTCGAAGTGCGCACGCGAGACGAGGTAGACGGGATCGGGCGAGGCGGTCACGGTCCCGGAGATCCGGCGCCCCATGATGTCGTACGCCACGCCGGGCAGATCGAGCCGCCGCATGCCCCGCTTCGTGGACCAGGCGACCGTCACGAGCTCCCCCCGCCCGCTGTCGAAGACGAACACGCTGACGCCATCGGCCAGTTGCCGGGCCTGAACGAACCGTGCCTCGCCCAGCAGCGAAGTCAGCGCGGCGAAGGCGCTGTACGCGGGCAGTGGTGCGAACTCCCGGTCGAACAGCCCGAAGTACACGCCGTCGTCGTGCAGCGGCGGCCCGGCGAACCAGAACTGCTTGGCGTTCCCCGCGGCCAGCCCCTCCACCATCGACTTCACCAGATACCGCGCCTGTACGGCCTCCTGCGCGGGCGTCAGATCGCGGGGTGTCTGCTGGAACGCCCCGCACTCCGTCATCCACAGCGGTACGTCCGCCCCGTGCCGCCGCGCGAGCGCGTGCTGCTCGTCCGCCGCACCGGGGAACTGCGGCTCGCCCGGCGCGGTGGGGTCGGGGTAGCCGTGGAAGGCCCAGACGTCGGCGTACCGGACGACGTCGTTCGCCAGCATCAGGTCCTGGAAGGGGCCCGCCTGCGCGATACCCGGCAGGACGACGAGCGGCGGCGCGTCGGACGCGTCCTTGACCCCGAGCGCGGCCGCCTTCACGAACGCGGCGTGGGCGTCGCCGGTGCTGCGGGTGGTGTCGACGTCGGGTTCGTTGGAGAGCTGGAGCGCCTCGGGGCCGGCTTGGGCGAGGCGGCGGGCGTAACGGTAGGCGTGTCGCAGGTCGGTGGGCAGGGGCAGTGAGGCGTCGGTCATCGCCCACTCGGGGGCGGGGGAGAGGGCGTCGAGAACGGCGAGGTCGTGGGCGCGCAGGGTACGGATCGCGCGGTCGTGGTGGGCGGTGTCGTACGCGCCCGGGGCGGGCTCGGCGACGGGCCAGGACTGTCCGTCGCGGACCCAGCCGGCGCCCATGTCCCCTACCGCAGCGGCGAATTCGGGGAGGCGGGAAGGGGGGACCAAGGAGGAGTGCCAGACGTTGACACCGAAGCGGCTGGCGGTGCCGGTGAGCGCGGGACGGGCGGGGAGGCGGGCGAAGGCGCCGGTGATGTTGTCGGCGTGGACGCGGTAGTGGCCGGGTGGGAGGCCGTGCGGGAGGGCGACGGTCACGGTGGTTCGGCCGACGGGGATGGTGGCGTCTCCGTCGGCGACTCGGTGTCCGTCGTAGTCGGTGACGGTGTAGTGGACGGCGTACGGGCGGGTCGCGTGCCCGTCGAGGGTCAGGTGCAGGCGGGCGGGCTCGCCGTCGCGGTGGCGGGGGACGGTGAGTTGGTGCAGGGCGGGGTGGAGGTGGAGGAGGCGAAGGGTGAGGTGGTCGAGGGAGAGGGCGTAGGCGGTGGTGGTGTCGAGGACGGCGGGTTCGCGGACGCGGAGGGTCAACGTGTTGTCGCCGCGCCGGAGTTCGACACGGCCGAGGTCGAGTAGGGAGAGGTCGCCCCAGGCGGGCTTCGACGCGTACCAGTGCGGTTGGGAGCGGGCGAGGTCGGTGAAGGGGCCGTTGTTGATGCGCAGTTGGAGGTACGAGGCGACGGCCTCGGTGTGCGGGGTCTCAAGGGGGGCGGTGGCGACGGCGGTGAGGGCGTAGACGCCGGCGTGAGGGACCTTCACGCGGTACGTGGCGAACCAGCCGTCCGCGGAGGGAGGTCGCTCGGTCGTGAGCAGGGCGAGATAACGCCCGCCGGATGCACGCCGGTCCCGCACGACGGGGATGTTGCCGCGCACCGGTGACTCACCCGGCACCGTGATCGTGACCGTGCCCGAAGCCGGAGCTGCAGCCGCGTGCGCGGAGGGAACACCCACCACCACGACCCCGAGCCCCGCCGCAAGAGCCGTACGCCTGTTGAAGTCCATACCTCAAGCAGACGCGGAGGGGGTGTCCCCGGGCGTCGTTCGGGGGGACGGCGGGACCCTGAAGGTGGGGTCGGGGGCGGGGGGTGACATCCCTAGGGGATCTGTGAGTTGGTGGATTCTGGGTTCGTTGCGCGTGCACGTCAGCCGTGCTTGGCTCGCCCGATGAACTTTCTGTTGACGGCGGGTGGCCTGCGCAACGAGACACTGCGGGATGCGCTGCGGGACATGCTGGGAAAGCCGTTCGGATCGGCGAACATCGTGTTCGTTCCCACGGCATCAGTCGCCGAGCCCGGGGACCACGGGTGGTTCGTCGAGGACATGCACCGGCTGTACGGCCTCGGCTGGCGGGAGTTCGACGTGCTGGAGCTGAACGGCCTGCCTCGGCAGACGGCTTCCTTAAGGCGCTGGAGAACCGGGTCTATGTGGGGGTCAGCGCCGGATCAATGATCTTCAGCCGCAATCTCACCGCACACTCCGCCGACGTCATCGGGGACACCACGGACCTCCACGTCCTCGGCGCGACGACCGTGGAGCCGCCGTTCGGCCTCTTCGACTGGTATCTCAAGCCCCATCTGTACTCGCCGGATTTCCCCGAGCGGGACGACGCGTGGGCTGACCGCATCGTTGCTCGGGCGGACTTCCCGATCTACTTCATCGACGACGAGACGGCCGTTCGCGTCCGGGACGGCAAGGTGGATGTCATTTCTGAAGGCCGGTGGCGGTTCCATCCGTGACTCAACGTGTGGTGGGGAGCCCCGGGACAGGGCAGTGCCGGTAGTACGGGCTGAGTCGCTCCGGCGTGGTTCGACCGAGAGAAGTGACGAAGGCGGACCAGGCGGGGGCGGAGAAGATGATCGCCGGGCATGACGCTGCGGGTGTCCCGGGACGGTGGGCGGACCTGGGGGCCGGAAGTGACGTACCAGCCGTCCAGGAAGGACGCCCCCATCGACCTCGCGGGACGGTTTCCGCCCTGTCAGTGTCCTAGGTGCGCGCAGCGGTAGGAGACTCCGGGGCGGTCAGCCAGCGTGATGGGCTCGATCTCGACGAAGTCGTTGCGCTCCAGGACCCGTCGCGACGCCAGGTTGTCGAGAGTCGTGGCGGCGGTCAGGGCGACGAGCCCGTACGTCGTTCCCGCCACCCGGCGTATCTCCCGCACCGCCGCGGTGGCCACGCCCCGGCCCGCCGCGCCTTCACCTATCCGGTAGCCCAACTCGGCGGATCCGTCCGCCACATCGACCAGATTGACGCGGCCGATCAGGTCGCCCTCCTCGTCCAGCACCAGGTGGAAGTGGCACACCCCTGCTTCCTGCTCCGCCAGCAGCGCCTCATGGCGTGCCGCGAACTCGGCGAAGTACGCGTCCCCGCGATCCGGTATCGAGCGCGCGAAGTGCGCCCGGTTCTCCCGCTCGAACGCGAGCAGTACGCGCGCGTGGTCAGCGCGCAGCCGTTCCAGCCTCACCGTGGGACTCACCCTTACTCCTTTACTCCTTGAGTACCGGGAAACGCCTCGGCGCCAGCACCAACAGCACCACGAACGCCAGCGCCGCCGCCCCCGCCGCCCCCAAGTACACCGCGTGCACGGCGTCCGCGATCGCTCGCCGTACGGACTCCGACGCGGCGCCCGCGTCCAGTGCGCGTGTCACCGAGTCGAGGTCGCTCGCGCCGCCCAGCCGTGCTGCCAGCACGCTGTTGGCCACTGCGCCGAAGACGGCCGCGCCGATCGTCTGGCCGGTCTGGCGGCAGAAGAGGACCGAGGCGGTCGTTGTGCCGCGTTCCTCCCAGCCCACCGTCGACTGAACGCCCACGAGCAGCGGGAGTTGGAAGAGGCCGAGGGCTGCCCCCAACAGGAGCATCAGCAGGGCCGGTTGCCAGGCCTGGCCCGGGTAGGGGAGGAAGGGGAACGCCAGCAGGAGCAGAGATGCTGACCCCACCCCGAGCATCGCCGTGTTGCGGAAGCCGATGCGCCGGTACACGTGCTGGCTGCATGCCGCCGAGATCGGCCAGCTCAGGGTCCAGACGGACAGGACGAAGCCGGCGGCCACCGGGGCCAGGCCGAGGACTGATTGGGCGTACGTCGGCAGGAACACCGTCGGTGCCACCATCAGCAGGCCGAGGGCGCCCAGCGCCAGGTTCACCGCCGCGATCGTGCGGCGCCGCCATACCCATCCGGGGATGATCGGTTCGGCGGCTCGGCGCTCGACGATCACCACGACCGCTACGAGCGCGAGTCCCGTACCGAACAACGCCAGGGATGGTGCGGACAGCCAGGGCCACGCCACCCCGCCCTGCACCAGTGCCGTCAGCAGCACGCCGCCGCAGGCGAACACCGCGAGTGCGCCCGCCCAGTCGACACGCGCGCGTGCGGCCCGTTCGCGCTCGGGTTCGTGGAGGTACCGGACGATCAGCCACAGGGCGACCGCCCCTATCGGCAGGTTGATCAGGAAGATCCAGCGCCAGTCCGCGTACGCCGCCAGGATCCCGCCGATACCCGGTCCCGCGACCGCCGACACCGCCCACACCGTCGACAGCTTGGACTGGATCTTCGGGCGTTCCTTCAGTGGGTACATGTCGGCTGCCAGCGTCTGGACCGTGCCTTGGAGGGCCCCGCCGCCCAAGCCCTGCACGATCCGGAACGCGATCAGCGCGCCCATGTTCCAGGCCACCGCACACAGCAGGGAGCCGAGAAGGAACACCACCGCGCCCGCGATGAGTACCGGTTTGCGGCCGAAGGTGTCGGAGAGCTTGCCGTAGAGGGGGAGGGTGACGGTCACGGCCAGGAGGTAGCCGGAGAAGAGCCAGGAGAAGACGGAGAAGCCGCCGAGGTCGCCGACGATCTGTGGTACGGCCGTGGAGACGATGGTGGAGTCGAGGGCCGCCAGCGCCATCGCGAGCATGAGGGCCGCTACGACGGCTCCCCGCTTCTCGGTTCCGGTGCGCTGTGCGGTGTCGGGTATCGCAGGTCTCGTACTGCCCACCGGGCTTCCTTCCCCATGCATTCCCCTTGCATCTATCTTCCGCGCGCCAGCATCCCACTTGCGCCTCACGTCGCGGGAGGGTGGAGGCTGAGTGCGTCCGAGGGTGGAGGGAACCCCGAGGCGCGCTCCACCGAAGGGTGGACTGCCCCTAGGGGTCCCTCCGTACTAGGGCTCGGGGAGGGTTCGTACCGGCGGAGGACGAGACGGGTACGGGGTCGTCCTTAACCTGGCTTTACGCCGAGGGGGGCGCCGTACCGAACCCGCGGGGGTGGGGTTTTCCCCAGGAAAAGACGGGGTCGGGCACCAGCGCGCAGGACCCCCTGCCGCGACCAGACTCATGGGCGTACCGAGTACCGAATCTCACGCAACAGCGCACGACCGTACGAACGCACGGTTCCGCTGGACCGACACGCTTCATCTGCTGACCGACATAGGAGACATACCGTGACATCGGCTGTGACCATTCCCAGGCACGGGGGTACTGGAGGGCGTACGGCCGTTGCCGCGCGGGCGCGGCAGGTCGTCAAGGCGTACGGGTCCGGTGAGACCCGTGTCGTCGCCCTGGACCAGGTGGACGTGGACATCGCTCGCGGGCAGTTCACCGCGATCATGGGCCCCTCGGGGTCCGGCAAGTCCACCCTGATGCACTGCCTCGCCGGGCTCGACACCGTGACGTCCGGGCAGATCTACCTCGACGACACCGAGATCACCGGGCTGAAGGACAAGAAGCTCACGCAGTTGCGCCGGGACCGGATCGGGTTCATCTTCCAGGCGTTCAACCTGCTGCCGACGCTCAACGCGATAGAGAACATCACGCTGCCCATGGACATCGCCGGGCGGAAGCCCGACAAGGCGTGGCTGGGGCGGGTCGTCGACACCGTGGGGCTGAGTGACCGGCTCAAGCACCGGCCGACGCAGCTGTCCGGCGGGCAGCAGCAGCGTGTCGCCGTGGCCCGCGCGTTGGCCGCCCGGCCGGAGATCATCTTCGGTGACGAGCCGACCGGAAACCTGGACTCGAGGGCCGGCGCCGAGGTGCTCGGGTTCCTGCGGCGGTCCGTCGACGAGCTGGGGCAGACCATCGTGATCGTCACCCACGACCCGGTGGCCGCCTCGTACTCCGACCGCGTGCTGTACCTCGCCGACGGGCGCATAGTCGACGAGATGTACAAGCCGACTGCCGAGGCCGTCCTCGACCGGATGAAGGACTTCGACGCCCGGGGACGTACGTCATGACCGTCCTGAAGACCTCGATGCGCAACTTCTTCGCGCACAAGGGCCGCATGGCCCTCTCCGCGGTCGCGGTGCTGCTGTCGGTGGCGTTCGTGTGCGGCACGCTCGTGTTCACCGACACCATGAATACGACGTTCGACAAGCTCTTCGCGACGACGTCCTCCGATGTGACGGTCTCCCCGAAGGAGGCCAAGACCGACGAGGCCCCGCAGAACGGCGTCCCGGAGTCGCTGCCCGCCTCGCTGCTGGCGCAGGCCCAGAAGGCCGAGGGCGTCAAGTCGGCCGAGGGCGCGGTCAGTTCGATGAACGTGACCGTCGTCAACAGCGACAACAAGAACATGGGGTCGACGACCGGCGCGCCCACCATCGCCGGCAACTGGACCAAGAACGACCTGCGTTCGATGGAGATCACCTCCGGACACGCCCCGCGCGGGCCGACCGAGGTGATGGTCGACGCCGACACCGCCGACAAGCACGACCTGAAGCTGGGCGACGAGCTGCGCACCATCGCGCAGACCGGTGACTTCACCGCGAAGATCGTCGGTATCGCCACCTTCAAGGTGACCAACCCCGGCGCGTCCGTCGTCTACTTCGACACCGACACCGCCCAGCGCGAACTCCTCGGCTCCACCGGCCGGTTCACGCAGTTCAACGTCACCGCGGCGGCGGGCGTCTCCGACGCGCAGCTCAAGCAGAACGTCGCGCAGGCATTGGACGGCACGTACAAGATCCAGACGCAGCAGGAGACCGCGGACGAGAACCGCAAGGACGTCGGCGAGTTCATGGACGTCATCAAGTACGCCATGCTCGGCTTCGCCGGGATCGCCTTCCTCGTCGGCATCTTCCTGATCATCAACACCTTCTCGATGCTGGTCGCCCAGCGCACCCGCGAGATCGGCCTGATGCGGGCGATCGGTTCGTCCCGCAAGCAGGTCAACCGTTCCGTGCTGGTCGAGGCGCTGTTCCTCGGTGTCGTGGGCTCCATCCTCGGCGTCGCCGCCGGTGTCGGTATCGCCATCGGCCTGATGAAGCTCATGTCGATGGCCGGGATGAACCTCTCCACCGACGACCTCACCATCAAGGTCAGCACCCCGATCGCCGGTGTGATCCTCGGCGTCGTCGTCACCGTCCTCGCCGCCTACCTGCCGGCCCGCCGCGCCGGCAAGGTCTCCCCGATGGCCGCGCTGCGCGACGCCGGTACGCCGGCCGACGTCAAGGCGGGCTGGATCCGCGGCGTGATCGGCACGGTGCTCACGGGCGCCGGCGGGTTCGCCCTCTACACCGCGGCGAACGCGGACAAGGCGAGCGAGGGCGCGCTGATGCTGGGCGCGGGGATCGTCCTCTCCCTCATCGGCTTCGTCGTCATCGGCCCGCTGCTGGCGGGCGGGGTCGTCCGGGTGATCAGCGTGGTGCTGCTGCGGGCCTTCGGTCCCGTCGGCCGCATGGCCGAGCGCAACGCGCTGCGCAACCCGCGCCGCACCGGTGCCACCGCCGCGGCCCTGATGATCGGCCTCGCACTCGTCGCCTGTCTGTCGGTCGTCGGCTCCTCGATGGTCGCCTCGGCCACCAGCGAGCTCGACAAGTCGGTCGGCGCGGACTTCATCGTCCAGGGCAACCAGCGGATCGTGCCGCAGGCCCAGAAGGCGATGGAGCAGAGCCCGGGCCTGGCCCACGTCACCTCCTACAAGGACGTCGAAGCCAAGCTGACCTCCCCGGACGGCAAGACGGACGACACCAGTCTCACCGCCGCCGACCCGACGTACGCGGAGGACCTGCGCCGCGCCACCACGGCGGGCAGCCTGCCGGCCGCGTACGGCAAGGACGCGATGTCGGTCGGTACCGACTACGCCAAGAAGCACGGCGTCCGGGTCGGTGACACCATCACCGTCGCCTTCAAGGGCGGTGAGACGGCGAAGCTCAAGGTCGCCGCCATCACCGACGACGACACCGCCATCGACCAGGGGGCGCTCTACACCAGCCTCGAGACGATGCGGAAGTACGTGCCCGCCGACAAGATCCCGCCGAACGAGATCATGTTCGCCAAGGCCAAGGACGGTCAGCAGGACCAGGCGTACGCCGCCCTGAAGAAGGCACTGGAGCCGTACCCGCAGTACCAGGTCCGTGACCAGACCGACTACAAGCAGGAACTGAAGGACCAGGTCGGCCAGCTCCTGAACATGGTCTACGGCCTGCTCGCCCTGGCGATCATCGTGGCCGTCCTGGGTGTCGTGAACACCCTGGCCCTCTCGGTGGTGGAACGGACGCGGGAGATCGGCCTGATGCGGGCCATCGGCCTCTCGCGGCGCCAACTGCGCCGGATGATCCGCATGGAGTCGGTGGTCATCGCCCTGTTCGGCGCCCTGCTGGGCCTCGGCCTCGGCATGGGCTGGGGCGCCACCGCCCAGAAGCTCCTCGCCCTGGAGGGCCTCAACGTCCTGGAGATCCCCTGGGTGACGATCGGCGGCGTGTTCATCGGCTCGGCCTTCGTCGGCCTCTTCGCCGCCCTCATCCCGGCGTTCCGGGCGGGCCGCATGAACGTCCTGAACGCCATCGCGACCGAATAGCCACCGCATACGGGGGTTGCGGGGGAAGGGCCTGGTGCCGGGGAGTCTGGGGGGACTCTCCGGCACCGGGCTTGTGCATGTCGGCTCGGATTTCGCCCCCGCCGCCCCTACCCGTCCCATCACTGGGGGCTGCGCCCCCAGACCCCCGCTTCGGCCTGAACGGCCTCGTCCTCAAACGCCGGACGGG
>NZ_JBFALC010000118.1:0-14464 GCF_040656035.1 Streptomyces sp. NPDC050211 | reverse complement strand
GGTGCTCGCGCTGGCCAGGGGCGGACCTGGCGGCCTTCGTGGACCGCGCGATCGGCCCGGTCCGCGACCACGACAGCAGGTCCAAGCCCCCGCTGCTGCCCACCCTGCAGACGTACTTGGCCCACGCGGGCCGCAAGGCGGAGACGGCCCGCGAGCTGCATCTGAACCGGCAGACCCTCTACAACCGTCTCGCCCGCATCGGCGAGTTGCTCGGCACGGACCTCGACGACCCGCAGACGGTACTGGCGTTGAGCCTGGCGCTGCGCGCCCGCCGACACGTGCCCTAGATCATGGGCCTGGGCTGCGTCAACTCGTCGTAGACGCTGAGCACTTGGGCGACGGTCTCGTCTTCGGTGGGCCAGCTGGCGGCCTGCCGTGCGCCCTTCTCCTTCAGCAGTTCCCGGAGTTCGGGCTCCGCGAGCAGGCGCACTACGGCGGCGGCGAGCGCTTCCGCGTCGCCGTACGGCACGAGTTCGGCGGCGTCGCCGACGAGTTCGGGGTTGCCGCCGACGGCCGTGGCGACGAGCGGCACGCGCGCGTGGAGGGCCTCCTGCGCGAGCACGGAGCGCGATTCCCAACGGCTGGGCAGCAGGGCGAGGTCGGCGGCGGCGAGCAGTTCGCCGACGTCGTCGCGGAGCCCGAGGAGCCGGACGGGCAGTCCCTCGTCCTCGATCCGCCGCTGGAGGTCGGCCCGCAGCGGGCCCTCCCCGGCGATCACGACGAGCGGCACGGGGTCGAGGCGGCGCCACGCGCGCGTGGCGTCCAGCAGCGTTTCGTAGCCTCGATGCCGGTCGAGGGAGCCGACGGCCATCAGCAACGGGCGCCCGGTCGCGCCGAGTTCGGCCCGCAGCTTGGGGCGCAGCCGGTCGGGGTCGTGATGCTCCACCGTCTTGCGCGGCCCGGGCAGGGCGACGGCGGCGAGCCGGGCGTCCCGCGCACCGGTGCGGCGAGCCAGCTCCACCAGGTCCGAGGACGCCCCGAGCACCACCGACGCGGCCTTCACGACCCGCCGCTCCAGCATCCGCAGCAGATGGGCGCGGGCACCTTCGGCATGCGCGCGGTTGTGCCACGTCACGACGAGCGGAGTGCGCCGCCCGCTGAGCGCAAGCGCGGCGCGGAAGGAGGCGTGCAGCCCGTGCGCGTGCACCAGGTCGGCGTCCGCGCACACCGCCCGCAGCGCGGCCACGGAGGTCGGATCGCTGCTGCGCGGCACATGCACGTGCTCGGCTCCGGCGCCGGTGAAGTCATAGGCGCGGTCGGCCTCCACGGGGGCGCACACGGTCACCCGCACGCCCCGAGCGACGAGCCCCGAAGCCAGCGAACGCACATGTGCGCTGCTGCCGGCGTTGCCTCCGCCGAGCACCTGCACGGTACGCAGCGGCGACTGGCCGGTCGCTGAGTGGCTGCTCACGGGGGTCACGTGGCCGGGGGCTCCTGGTTCGGCGTCGGGCGGTCACGAAGAAACGTACAGAAGGATCGAGCGGAGGGGTGTACCGCGTGGATCCCTACGCGTACGACGTACAACACCAAGGATGCCAGGCCGCACGGGCGTTCCGTGAACCCCGAGGTGACACGACCGCCCACCACGGCCCCACGGTCACTCACAAGAGTGAGCGAGCCGCTTCGCTGACCTGGTCTCCGTACACCGCCGCGGCCACGACGGCGGCGGCATGCGCCACCAGCCCCGCCCGGCCGTTGCTCGCGACGACCGCGACACCGAGAGCCGCGCCCAGCGCATGCGTTCCTGTGTCGCCGAGCATCGCCCGCTCACCGAGATCGTCAGGCAGCACGGCACCGGCGGCTCCCATGGCGACGGCGGCCACGTCCGCTCCCTCTCGCAACAGCCCCGGCGCCCCGAGGAGCAGTACCGCCGCCGCGGCCCTCCCGGGGCGTACGTCCACGAGATTGACGAAGTGCGCGGCCCCGGCGATCACGACTCCCGCGAGCACCTTGTCGACCGGCTTCTCCTTGAGCAGCGCCCCCGCGACCAGACCGGCGGCCCCGATCCCCAACAACTTCACGGCGCCGCTGGTGACTTCACCCTGTCGGAGCGCCGACAGATGGGCACGGAAACCCCGCCGGTGGTCCCCCGCGACATCGTCGTACGCCCCGCACGCCCCGGCGGCGGCCACGGCGAGCGCGGCGGCGGGACGGACGTGTGCGGTGCCGAGCGTGGCCGCGACGGCCGCCGCCGGACCGGCGTACAACTCGACGGTCCGCCCGGCGTAGTTCGTGCGGTGCCAGCGCTCACCCGGGGCCTTGGCGCGGAGGACGGCGACGGTGGCGCGGGTGAGGAGGGCGGACAGACCGAGTCGGGTGATGATCATCCGTACACCCTAAGCGGGCCGCGCCAAGCGCTCCGCTGGAAGCACGGTGATGCTGCATCGATATGCGGCTCCGCCGCGTGCGCGGGCCGGTGGGGGCTGGTCGCGCCCACGCGGCGGAGCCGCATATGTCACAGCCCCGCGCCCCTTACGGGGCGCTGTAAGTGTCGGACTTCACCAAGCGTCCGCCCGAGCCGTCGCCAGCAGCTCCTCCGCATGGGCCCGGGCCGTCTCCGAGTCCTCCTGGCCGGCGAGCATGCGGGACAACTCCCGGATGCGCTCCTCCCCTTCGAGGACCTTCACACCGGACCGGGTGACGGACCCGTCGTTGGTCTTCTCGACGAGCAGCTGCCGATCGGCGAACGCGGCGACCTGCGGCAGATGCGTCACGACGACGACCTGCGCGGTCTTGGCGAGCCGAGCCAGCCGCCGCCCGATCTCCACGGCCGCCTTGCCACCGACACCCGCGTCGACCTCGTCGAAGAGATACGTCGGCACCGGATCGGTCCCCGCGAACACGACCTCCACGGCCAGCATCACGCGCGACAGCTCACCACCGGACGCGCCCTTGGCGATGGGCCGGGGCGGCGCCCCCGGATGCGGGGCGAGCAGCAGCTCGACCTCGTCGGCACCCGACGGCCCGTACGCGACCGTACGCCCGCCGACCTCGACGCCCTCGGGGTCCTCGGTCTGCCGGATGTCGAAGGACACGCGCGCGTGCGGCATGGCCAGCGAGGCCAGCTCGGCGGTCACCGCGGCGGCGAACCGCTCGGCGGCCTCCGCCCGCGCATCCGTCAACGCCTGTGCCAGCCCGCCCAGTTCGGCCCGCAGGGCATCCCGCTCGGCGGTCAGCTCGTCGATCCGCTCGTCGTCGCCGTCCAGCTCGGTGAGCCGCGCGGCGCTCTGTTCGGCCCAGGCGAGCACGGAGGCGACATCCTCGCCGTACTTCCGGGTCAGGGCACTGAGAGCGGCCCGCCGCTCCTCCACGGCGGCCAGCCGCAAGGGATCGGCATCCAGATCGTCGGCGTACCCCGCCAGCTCCCCGGCCACATCCCCCAGCAGAATCCCGATCTCCCCGATCCGGTCCGCCAGCGCGGCCAGCGCAGGATCGTGCGACCGCACCGCGTCCAGCGCCCGCTGCGCCCCCGCGACGAGCGTCGTCGCGTCGACCCCCTCCGGGTCCTCCGGATTCCCGGCGAGGGCGGCATGCCCGACCGTCGCGGCGGACGCGAGCGCCTCCGCGTGCCCCAGCCGCTCGGCCTCCTCCGCCAGTTCGACGTCCTCACCGGCACGCGGTTCGACGCCCGCGATCTCCTCGAGTCCGTACCGCAGCATGTCGGCTTCCTGAGCCCGTTCACGCGCGCGCGTGGTGATCTCGTCGAGCTCCGCGGAGACGGCCCGCAGCCGCCGATACGCCTCCCCGTACTTGGCGAGCGGCCCCGCGACGGCCTCCCCCGCATACCGGTCGAGCGCCTGCCGCTGCCGGGACAGCTTCAGCAGCCCCTGCTGATCGGTCTGCCCGTGCACGGCCACCAGCTCATCGGCCAGCTCCGCCAGCACCCCGACCGGCACACTCCGCCCACCGAGATGCGCCCGCGACCGTCCTTCGGCGGAAACGGTACGGCTGATCAACAGCGCCCCGTCATCAAGCTCCGCCCCGGCCTCCTCGGCCCGCACGGCGGCGGAGGCACCCTCGGGCACGCCGATCCGCCCCTCCACGACCGCCTTCTCGGACCCGATCCGCACGAGCGCCGGATCGGCCCGCCCCCCGAGCAGCAGCCCGAGGCTGGTGACGACCATGGTCTTACCGGCACCGGTCTCCCCGGTGACAGCGGTGAACCCCGGCGACAACTCGACGACCGCATCGTCGATGACTCCGAGCGACCGTATCCGCATCTCCTCCAACACGGACACGACCTTACGAGGTAGAGCAGCAAGAGTGCGAGGCACCCTGTCACCCACGGGAGTGGAGCGCCCCGAAGGGGCGCGGGGAACTGCGCGAGCAACCACCACAAACCGGCAGCCCCCGACGCACCGAACCCACCCCCCACAACCGGCTAATGCGGCGCCCCTCGCCACCCAGAAACCGGCAACGCGAACTTGGCCACCAGCCGATCAGTGAACGAAGCATGATGCAGCCGAGCCAACCGCACCGGCACAGCCCCCCGCCGCACCTCGACCCGAGCCCCCGCAGGCAACTCCACAGTCCGCCGCCCGTCACACCACAACACACCCGGCGGAATATGAGGCAGAACCTCCACCGCCAACACAGAATCCGGCGACGTGACCAACGGCTTCGCAAACAACGCATGCGCCGAGATCGGCACCATCAACAGCGCCTCAACCTCAGGCCACACCACAGGCCCACCCGCAGAAAACGCATACGCGGTAGACCCGGTCGGCGTCGACAGCACAATCCCATCGCACCCGAAGCCCGTAACCGGCCGCCCATCGATCTCCAGCACGACCTCAAGCAACTTCTCGGCACCGGCCTTCTGCACCGCCGCCTCGTTCAGCGCCCAGTCCGTATGCACGATGTCCCCGTTGCTGTGCACGACGACGTCGACGGTCATCCGCTCCTCGACCTCGTACGCCTTCGTCACCACCCGGTCGACAACCTTGTCGAGATCGTCCCGCTCGGCCTCGGCGAGGAACCCGACCCGCCCGAGATTGACGCCGAGCATCGGCACCCCGGACGCCCGCGCGAACTCGGCGCCGCGCAGCAACGTCCCGTCGCCGCCCAGAACAATCAGCAGCTCACACCCGTCGAGGCACTGCGGAGTCGCCTCCTTGACCAGCTCCACCTCGTCGGGCAACGGCAGATCACGCGCCTCGTACTCCAGGACGCGCACCCCGATACCCTCCCGCAGCAACCCCTTGACCACGAGCTCGGCGCTGCGGATCGCCGCAGGCCGGCCCGTGTGGGCGAGCAGGAAAACAGTACGAGCTCGGTTCTGTGTCAACGCGGCCCCTCCGCCACTGCACGGTCAACTTCGGCCGGGTCCAGTTCGGGAGCTCCGGCCCGCAGCCACAGAAAGTACTCGACATTTCCGGAGGGCCCGGGCAACGGACTGGCGGTGACACCCTTCACGCCGAGACCGAGATCCCAGGCCCGCCGGGCGACACCCCGTACGGCCTCGGCCCTCAGCTCCGGACTGCGCACCACACCCCCGCTCCCCAGCCGCTCCTTCCCCACCTCGAACTGCGGCTTGACCATCATCACCAGATCGGCGTCCGGCCGCACGCACCGCACCAGGGCGGGCAGCACCAGCCCGAGCGGGATGAAGGACAGATCCCCCACGACAAGATCCACGGGCTCCCCATCGATCGCCTCAAGCGTCAACTCGCGTACGTTCGTACGGTCCTTGACGGTGACGCGTTCATCGCTCCGGAGAGTCCACGCGAGTTGTCCGTATCCGACGTCCACGGCGACGACCTGCGCGGCTCCGGTTCGCAGCAGGACGTCCGTGAAGCCACCCGTGGACGCGCCGGCGTCGAGCGCCCGACGCCCCTCGACGACGAGCCCCTGCTCCATGAAGACCCGCAGCGCACCGGCGAGCTTGTGGCCGCCCCGCGACACGTATTCCGGGTCGCCGGCGTCCGTCTGGACCACGATCGCCGCCGCGGTCTCCACCTGCGTGGCCGGCTTGGTCGCGACGGTCTTGCCGACACTCACGCGCCCTGCGGCGATCAGCTGGCTGGCATGCTCACGCGAGCGCGCGAGCTTCCGGCGGACCAGCTCCGCATCGAGACGGCGGCGTGCGACTCCTGCCACGTTCGGTTCAGCTCCTATGTCCGTACGGTGTCGGGGGCGCCGAAGGCCCCGGGCGGGCGTCGAGCGCGGTGAGCGCGTCACGCAGCCCCCTGTGTACATCCTCGTACACCTCCAGGTGTCCGTCCGTGGCGAGGTGGTCGGCGTCGCCGATCCGCTCCAGCAGGGCGTCGACGTCGGCGTTGGCGGTGGGGGTGCGCGGGACGTTCAGCGGGGCGGGGGCGGCGGGGTCGTACTCGGGCTCGACCGCCGCCGTCTCCTCCTCCGGGATCTCGGTCCCCGGCAGTGAGTCGCTCATGCCCAGACGCTACCCCGAACCGCTGGGGTACCGTCGATCTCGATGGCCACCATTGAGGAGTGCCGCGCCGCACTCGAAAAGCTCTCGGACAACATGCAAGACGCCGAGGGGGACGCCCGCACGGCCGCGACCCTGGAACGCTCGGTGAGCTGCCACATCACCGACCTGGACGTGACGTTCGCGGGACGCATGACGGGCGGCCGGATCCGGGTCCACGAGACGCTCCAGGGACCACCTCGGGAGAAGGCCCAGGTCAGATTCAGCCTGGCCGGCGACGACCTGGTGGCGCTGGTCGACGGCGAGCTGAACTTCGCGAAGGCCTGGGGCTCGGGCCGGGTGAAGCTCCACGCGAGCCTGCGCGACCTGCTCGTCCTCAGGAAGCTTCTGTAGCGGCGACCTTCTTGTCGCCGGTCCGCGCCTTCCGCGCGGCCGGCACCACCAGCGGCGTCCCCGTCTCCGGATCGTCGATGACCTGGCAGCGCAGCCCGAAGACCTCCTCGACCAAGTCGGCGGTGACGATGTCGTGGGGCGCACCCTCGGCGATGACCGCCCCGCCCTTCAGGGCGATGAGGTGGGTGGCGTACCGGGCGGCATGGTTGAGGTCGTGGAGCACGGCGACCAGCGTGCGCCCCTGCTCCTCATGCAGCTCCGCACAGAGATCGAGCACGTCGATCTGGTGCTGGATGTCGAGATACGTCGTCGGCTCGTCCAGCAGCAGCAACGGCGTCTGCTGCGCCAGCGCCATCGCGATCCACACGCGCTGCCGCTGACCGCCGGACAGTTCGTCGACATAGCGATCGGCCAGCTCGGCGACCCCGGTCTGCCGCATCGACTCCTGTACGACCCGCTCGTCCTCGGTCGACCACTGGCGCAGGATCCCCTGGTGCGGGTACCGGCCGCGGCCCACCAGGTCGGCGACCGTGATCCCGTCGGGCGAGATCGACGACTGCGGCAGCAGGCCCAGCGTCCGCGCGACCTTCTTCGCGGGCATCGACTGGATGACCGAGCCGTCGAGCAGCACCCGGCCCCGGCTGGGCTTCAGCATCCGTGACAGCGCCCGCAGCAGGGTGGACTTGCCGCACGCGTTCGGGCCGACGATCACCGTGAAGGAGTTGTCGGGTATCTCCACCGACAGTTGCTCGGCGATGACGCGCTGGTCGTAGGCGAGGGTGACGTCCTCGGCGGACAGGCGGTTCACGGTGCTCCTCTTGGTGGTCTCGTGCGCGGTGCCACACGTCGTCTTCGCGGCGCCCATGTCCGCCGTTTTCCTCACGGCGCTCATATCCGCCCCGCCTTGCGCTCGGTGACCAGCAGCCACAGCAGATAGACGCCGCCGACCACTCCGGTGACCACGCCCACGGGCAACTGGTCGGCGCCGAACGCCCGCTGTGAGGCCCAGTCGGCGATGACCAGCAGGGCGGCGCCCATGCACAGGGACGGCAGCAGATTCGGCCCGGGTGAGCGGGTCAGGCGCCGGGCGAGCTGGGGGGCGGTCAGCGCGACGAAGCTGACGGGCCCGGCGGCGGCGGTCGCGGCGGCGGTGAGCAGTACGGCGGCCACCATCAGCAGCATCCGGACGCGCTCGACGCGCACGCCGAGGGCGTTCGACACGTCGTCGCCCATCTCCATCATCCGCAGCGCGCGCCCATTGGCGAGAACCAGCGGTACGAGCACGGCGCACAGCCAGAGCAGCGGCCAGACCTGTTGCCAGTCACGGCCGTTGAGGGACCCGGTCATCCAGACGACCGCACGGGCCGCGTCGACCAGGTCGGCCTTGGTGAGCAGATAGCCGTTGACCGCCGTCACGATCGCGGACACACCGATACCGACCAGCACCAGTCGGTACCCGTGCACACCCCGCTTCCACGCGAGCAGATAGATGGCCATACCGGTCACCAGACCGCCCACCAGCGCCCCGACGGTGACCTGGGCCGCGCTCCCCGACATCAGCACGATCACGACCAGCGCACCGGCCGTCGCACCCTGCCCGAGGCCGAGGATGTCCGGACTGCCCAGCGGATTGCGGGAGATGGCCTGGAACAGCGCACCGCCCAGCCCCAGCGAGGCACCCACCAGGAGCCCGACCAGCACCCGCGGCAGCCGCAGATCGTTGACGATGAACTCCTGCCCCGCATCGCCGTTGCCGACCAGCGTCTTGAGCACATCGCCGACCGAGATGGGGAAGTCGCCGGTGCCGATCAGCAGGACGCTCGCGGCGAGCGCGGCGAGCAGCAGCAGGGCTACGACGGTGAAGGCACGGACGTCCAGCCGGACGGAGAGCCCGCCGGGCGTCCTGATGGCACGGTTGGTCGTCTTCACAGTCGTCTTCACAGCTGGGCCGTCCTCCGCCGTCGTACCAGAAAGATGAAGACCGGCCCGCCGAGGATCGCGGTCACGATGCCGACCTGCACCTCCGCGGGCCGGGCCACGATCCTGCCGATCACATCGGCGCCCAGCAGCAGCACCGGCGACAGGACGGCCGCGTACGGCAGGATCCAGCGCAGATCGGGACCGGTGAAGGACCGTACGACGTGCGGCACCATCAGCCCGACGAAGACGATCGGCCCGCAGGCGGCGGTCGCGGCCCCGCACAGCACGGTGGCGGCGAGCATGGACAGCGCCCGTGTGCGGTTGAGGTTGGCGCCCAGGGCCTTGGCGGTGTCGTCACCCATGGCCATGGCGTTGAGCGGCCGGGCGAGCGCGACAGCGAGCAGCATGCCGACGGCGAAGAAGGGCAGCACCCTCAGGATGATGTCGTTGGTCGCCGAACTCAGCGAACCGACCGTCCAGAAGCGCATCTTGCCCAGCGCGGCCTCGTCCATGATCATCACGGCCTGGAGATAGCCGTAGAGCGCGGCGCTGATTGCGGTGCCGGCGAGCGCGAGCCGGACCGGCGTGGCGCCCCGGCTGCCGCCGAGGAACCAGACCAGAGCCCCGACCGCGGCTGCGCCGAAGAACGCGAACCACACATAGCCGGTCAGGCTGGTGACGCCGAAGTAGGTGATGGCGGTGACGACCGCGGCCGAGGCGCCCGCGTTGATTCCGAGCAGCCCCGGGTCAGCCAGCGGATTGCGGGTGAGCGCTTGGAGCACGGCGCCCGCCAGGCCCAGCGCGGCACCGGCGAGCAGTCCCAGCACAGTCCGCGAGAGCCGTTCCGCGACGACGACATCGCCGTACATCCCCGAGTCCTCGAACAATCCGTGCCACACCTGGTCCACGGACAGCTCTTTCGCGCCGATCGCGATGCTCGCCAGCGCGACGAGCAACAGGATCGCCACGGAGACAAGCAGCCCAAAGGCACGTATCGCCCGGCGTTTCGGGGGCGCGGGGGCGGTCTCCGCGCGCTGTTCGGGAGGACTGTCGACCAACACGCAGTTAGGTTAGCCTACCCTCGCATTCGGCCACGATTCCGCTCCGTCGCCGTACGCGGATCCCTTGCCAGTGAGTGACCGCGAGACTTCACAACCCCAGCCGCGCCAGCGACTTCCCCCCGTCCAGCTCGCACACACCCTCTCCGGCCGACGTCCAGGCCGCCGCACACAGCGCCCGCAGACCGTCCAACGCCTCGCCGTCGCCGTCGAGTTCCAGCCTCTCGGTCCCGGCCTTCGCCCTCCAGCCACCGCACCGGAACCCGTCACTCTCCGCCGTGACCTCCGGCTGCCCGGTGAGCATGCCGCGCAGATCGGCGTCGACATACGTCGGCCGGTGCTGCGGCGGCGCGGCGAGCAATTGAGCCCCGTCGGTCACACCGGTCAGCACCAGCAGCGAGTCCACGCCTCCGTTGAACGCGCCCTCGATGTCCGTGTCCAGGCGGTCCCCCACCACCAGCGGCCGCTCGGCTCCGGTCCGCAGGACTGTCTCCCGGTGCATCGGAGGCAGCGGCTTGCCGGCCACCTGCGGCTCGGCACCCGTCGCGATCCGGACGACCTGCACCGCCGCGCCATTGCCCGGCGCGATCCCCCGAGCGCTGGGAATCGTCAGGTCGGTGTTGGACGCGAACCAGGGCACCCCGCGCGCGATGGCGTAGCACGCCTCCGCGAAGCGGCCCCACGGCAGTTCGGGCCCGCCGTACCCCTGCACGACCGCCGCCGGATCGTCGTCCGCCGACTCCACGGGCTCGAGCCCCCGCTCGCGCAACGCGACCCGCAGCCCCTCCCCGCCGATCACCAGCACACGGGAGCCCTGCGGCACCTGATCGGCGATCAGCCGGGCGACCGCCTGCGCCGAGGTGATGACGTCGGACGCCGCCGTCGGTATGCCCAGCGCGGTCAGATGCGCGGAGACGACGTCAGGGGTGCGCAGGGCGTTGTTCGTGACATACGCCAGGTGCATGCCTCCAGAACGAGCGGCGGCAAGCGATTCGACGGCGTACGCGATCGCGTTCCCACCCGCGTACACCACTCCGTCCAGGTCGAGCAGCGCCGTGTCGTACGCCTCGCTCAGGGCCTGGCCACTGCCCTCCGGCCTCGTCCTGACGCTCTGGCTCATTCCGCATCGCTCCTCGTTCGACGGCTTTCCCCCGATCATCGCGCATACCACTGACACACGTACGATGCCGGGATGAACTCAGCAGGTCACTCGGAAGCAACGGCGCGCCGGGGCCTCGAACTCACCCCGTTCCGAGGGCTCCGCTACGACCCCGACCGGGTCGGCAGTCTGGCCGCCGTGACCTCACCGCCGTACGACGTCGTGGTCCGCCCCGACGGCGTGCTCCATCTCGAGTCGGCCGACCCGTACAACATCGTCCGCCTGATCCTCCCCCAGGCACCCACCGCCGCCGCCCGCAACGAACAGGCGGCGAAGACCCTGCGGCGCTGGCTCTCCGAAGGGGTCCTGGCGGCCGACCCGCGGCCCGGCCTGTACGTCTACGAGCAGCGTGACGGCGACGGCATGCTGCAACGCGGCGTCATCGGCGCCCTGCGCGTCTCGGATCCCGCGGAAGGCCTGGTCCTGCCGCACGAGGACGTCATGCCGCACATCGTGGCCGACCGAGCCGACCTCATGCGCGCCACATCCGCGAACCTCGAGCCCTTGCTCCTGACGTACCGCGGCAACGGCTCGGCGACCGACACCGCCGCACTCATCGAACGTACGGCGGAGCAGCCCCCGCTCCTCTCCACCACCACCGAGGACGGCTTCAGCCACCGCCTGTGGTCGATCACCGACCCCGACGAGCAGGCCCGCATCCAGGCCGACCTCGCCGGGCACCAGGCCCTGATCGCCGACGGCCACCACCGCTGGGCGACGTATCGCCGTCTACGCGCGGAGCACCCCTCCCCCAGCCCCTGGGACCACGGTCTGGTCCTCCTGGTCGACACGGCCCGCTACCCGCTCCGCGTCCGCGCCATCCACCGCCTGCTGCACGGCCTGCCGGTCGCGGAAGCGCTCAAGCCCCTCGCCGACCTGTTCCGCGTACGCCGCCTGGAAGTCCCCCTCCCCGAGGCCCTGGCCGCCCTTGCCGACGCGGCCGGCGCCAGCAACGCCTTCCTGCTGGCCGGCGACGGCACGTTCCACCTCGTAGACGAACCGGACCCGGACCTCCTGGCCCGCACCGTCCCGACGGACCGCCCCGCAGCCTGGCGCACCCTGGACGCAACCGTCCTGCACGCCACACTCCTCGACCACGTCTGGCACATCCCCGAGGACTCCCCCGCCCACATCGCCTACATCCACGACACGGCGGCCACGGTCAGCAAGGCGGAACGCGACGGCGGCACGGCCGTCCTGATGCACCCGGTCCGCGAGGAGGTCGTACGCGACCTGGCCCGCCAGGGCGTCACGATGCCCCGCAAGTCCACGTCGTTCGGCCCGAAACCGGCGTCGGGCCTGGTGCTACGCGCGTTGGACCTCTGAACGACGAAGGGGCGGGACCCTGGGTTCAGGATCCCACCCCTGTCTCCGACTAGTCCTCTGTCTCCGACTAGTCCTCCTCGCCGTCCTCAGAGGATGCCTGCGGCGTCGTCTCGTCGCCCTCGTTCTCGTTCTCGTCCAGCGCGTCGACGAACTCGACACCGTCCAGCTCGGCAAGCCGGTCGGAGGCGTCCGTGCTGCCGTCCTTGTCGGCCTCGATCGCCTTCGCGAACCACTCCCGCGCCTCGGCCTCCCGGCCGGCGGCCAGCAACGCGTCGGCATACGCGTACCGCAGCCGCGCGGTCCACGGCTGTACGGAACCGGCGGCCAGCTCCGGGCTCTGCAGCGTCACGATCGCCGCGTCGAGCTGGTCCATGTCACGCCGGGCACCCGCCGCGACAAGCCGCATCTCGACCTGACCTGCCTTGTCGAGCTTGTTCACCTCGGGCGCCCCGGCCATGTCCAGCGCCTTCTCCGGCCGCCCGAGACCCCGCTCGCAGTCCGCCATGACGGGCCACAGATCCACGTTCCCGGTCATCCGCCGTGCGGCCCGGAACTCGGCGAGCGCCTCGCTGTACTTCTGGTTCGCGTACGCCGCGAACCCAGCAGCCTCGCGTACGGCGGCAACGCGCGACGCCAGCCGCAGGGCCACCTTGGAGTAGCCGTACGCGCCCTCCGGGTCCTCGTCGATGAGCCGGGCGACCATCACCAGGTTCTTGGCGACGTCCTCGGCAAGCCCCTTCGGCAGACTCTGCAGCTCCTGCCGTACGTCCTTGTCGATCTCCTCGCCGGTGACGTCCTCCGGAATCGGCAGCCGCTTGATGGGCTCCCGGTCCCGGTCACGCTCATCACGGAAACGCCCACCGCCACGGCGGTCGTCACCCCTGCGGTCGTCCCGCCGGTCATCCCGGCCACGGAATCCCCCGGGCCGCCCGCCACGGTCGTCACGCCGGGGCCCACGGCTACGGTCATCCCGCCCGTCGCGCCCATCACGCCCACGGAACCCACCACGCTCACCTCGGCTGTCCCCGCGACTGTCATCCCGCCGACTGTCATCCCGGCGGAAGCCAGTACGGGCCCCACGGTCGTCGCCACCCCGGCGGTCGTCCCTCCGGTCGTCGCGCCGGCCGTAGCCACGGTCGTCGTCACGGCGAGCGGGACCGCGGTCGTCGTCCCGACGGGCGTAACCACGGTCGTCATCCCGACGGCCATGACCACGGTCGTCGTCCCTGCGGCCGTAGCCACGGTTGTCATCGCGCCGGAACCCGGGACGGTCACCCTCACGACGGTCGTCCCTGCGCTCGTCACGCCGGTCGTCCCGGCCACGGAAGCCTCCGGGCCGTCCGCCACTGTCGTCCCGGCGGAATCCACCACGCTCAGGACGGTCACCGCGGTCGTCGCGCCGGAACCCGCCCCTGTCGCCGCGGTCATCGCGACGGAAGGGGGGACGGTCCCCACCGCGGTCACTGCGGTCGTCACGGCGGAAGGGAGGGCGGTCTCCACCACGGTCACCACGGTCACTGCGGTCGTCACGGCGGAAGGGGGGACGGTCTCCGCCCCGCTCACCCCGGTCGTCACGACGGAACGGAGGGCGGTCTCCACCACGGTCACCACGGTCGGGGCGATCCCCACGGTCGTCGCGACGGAACGGAGGACGGTCACCGTCCCGGCGGAAGCCCCCGGGACGCCCGCCGCGGTCGTCGCGACGCGGACCACTGGAACGGTCGTCGCGCCCGCCGTGGCCACCTCGGTCCCGATCCCGGTCGTCGCGTCGGAAGCCACCGCGATCGCCACGGTCGTCGCCCCGACGATCATCGCGGCGGTCGTCACGGCGGTCGTTGGAACGACCGTACCCGCCACGGTCGTTCCCGCCTCGGTCACCACCTGGGCGGTCGTTGCCGCGCCGCGGACCCCCGCGGTACCCGCCGCGATCACCACGGTCACCACTGTCCCGTCGCCGCTGGTCGCGCTCCGGTCGATCTTCGGGAGAGTTGGTGGACATGGGTGACTCCTGTCTTCGGTACCGCAGTCATTCTCGCGCAACTCGGGACACCCGGCGCGCTCCAGTAAAAACAAAAGGACCCCTGGTCCCAGCTGAACGCTGGGACCAGGGGTCCTCCAAAGATTGTTCGGCGGTGTCCTACTCTCCCACAGGGTCCCCCCTGCAGTACCATCGGCGCTGTAAGGCTTAGCTTCCGGGTTCGGAATGTAACCGGGCGT
>NZ_JBFALC010000117.1:0-14996 GCF_040656035.1 Streptomyces sp. NPDC050211 | reverse complement strand
GCCCGGCGCTGCACCGAACTCGACCGGCTCTCCGCGCGAGCGGCGGAGGGCGTACAACGGTTGGCGCCGCTGCGCGAGGAGTACGACCGGGTGGCCCGCCTCGCCGGACTCAGCGCGGGCACCTCGGCGGACAACGAACGCAAGATGCGCCTGGAGTCGTATGTGCTGGCCGCCCGCCTGGAACAGGTGGCCGCCGCCGCGACCGTACGGCTGCGGCGCATGTCCTCCGGCCGCTACACCCTCGTCCACTCCGACGACCGGACCGGCCGCGGACGCAGCGGCCTCGGGCTGCACGTCGTCGACGCCTGGACCGGGCGCGAGCGGGACACGGCGACCCTCTCGGGCGGCGAGACGTTCTTCGCCTCGCTCGCCCTCGCCCTCGGCCTCGCGGATGTCGTCACGGACGAGGCGGGCGGCGTCCGGCTGGACACCCTCTTCATCGACGAGGGCTTCGGCAGCCTCGACGAGCAGACCCTCGACGAGGTACTCGACGTACTCGACTCGCTGCGTGAACGCGACCGCAGCGTCGGCATCGTCAGTCACGTCGCCGACCTGCGCAGACGCATTCACGCGCAGCTGGAGGTCGTCAAGGGCAGAGCGGGCTCCGAACTGCGGCAGCGGGGCGTCGGCTGAGGTCAGCGGCCGAGGGGGCGCCGGGGCAGGGGTGATGAGTACACGACGCTCGTGGTGACCGAACCCAGGGCGCCGATCTTCCCGGAGACCTCCTCCAGGTGGCGCATCGAGCGGGCGGTGACCTTGATGACGAAGCAGTCGTCGCCCGTGACGTGGTGGGCCTCCAGGATCTCGGGGGTCGCGGCGACGAGGTCGTGGAAGGGCTTGTAGTTGCCGGACGGATACTCAGAAGCACTCCGCCACTCACCTCGGGGAAGGGCGTAGCGCAGCCGGACGAAAGCCAGGATCGGCAGCCCGAGCCGCTCCGGGTCGACGACCGCCGCATAGCCCTGGATGACGCCCGCCTCCTCCAGCCGCCGCACCCGTTCGGTGACCGCGCTCGGCGACATGGAGACGGCACGGGCCAGCTCGGCGAAGCTGGCCCGGCCCTCCCGCTGGAGGACGTCGAGAATGTGCCAGTCGGTGGCGTCCGGGGAATACGTGGTCATGGGCGATGAATAGCAGGGGAATCCCCGGCCGATCAAGGGGAGTGCCGGGGATCGCCACTTCAGAGCACGGCTCAACTTCCGTAGTTTTTTGTCCATGACGACCACCACCGTGAACCCCGTCCTCCGCGTCGCCCCCGCCAACCCGGCCGAGGCCGCCGCCCACTTCCGCGCCAGTCTCGCCTTCCACGCCGACGTCTCCGACGTGGCCGCCGCGCTCTCGGCCGGCGGCGACCCGGGCTTCGTCGTGCTGGACTCCCGTTCCACCGAGTCCTGGGACCAGGGCCACATCCCGGGCGCCGTCCACCTCCCGACCGCGCTCATCCCCGAACAGGCCGGTCAGCTCCTCGACAAGTCGGTGCCGGTCGTGACGT
Source organism: Streptomyces sp. NPDC050211 (assembly GCF_040656035.1). Lineage (NCBI taxonomy): Bacteria > Bacillati > Actinomycetota > Actinomycetes > Kitasatosporales > Streptomycetaceae > Streptomyces > Streptomyces sp. NPDC050211. The sequence continues at coordinate 13,504 of NZ_JBFALC010000117.1, read as the reverse complement.
ACTGCTGGGGCCCCGCCTGCAACGGCGCGACCCGGGCCGCCCTCGCCCTCGCCGAACTCGGCTACCAGGTCAAGGAGATGCTCGGCGGCTTCGAGTACTGGGTGCGCGAGGGCTTCGAGTTCGAGACCTGGCAGGGCCGCGAACACCGCGCCTCCGACCCTCTGACGGCGCCCATGGACGCAGAGGACTGCGGCTGTTGAAACAGCCGTGACAAGCGAGGCCCCCGTGCGTGTAGGTTTCTGCGCCATGGTGCGATACGCGGAACCGGGCGTCGTGGAGTGGGTCGAGTCGGGCGGCGGGCCGCTTATAGCGGTGCCGGAAACGGTGCTGCCGTTCTGGGCGGGCGCCGACGGCGACGAGACCGCCTCCGACTACGACCGGGCCTGCGAGGTCGACGGCTTCGTCGGGCTGCTCCCGGTCGGGGACTCCGCGGCCCTGGTCCTGGGCGACGAGCCGGCCTTGACCACCTTCCTGCCGGCCCACGACACCTTCGTACGGTGGTGCGCGGCCGACTCCGAGGACGAACTGCTGGCCCATGTCCCCGAGGCCCTCGCCACCGCGGTCTGGGCGGACGAGGTGCGCTGGCACGTGCCCGGGCCGGTGCTGCTGTTCGACTCGGCCTGGCCCGGAGGGGATTGCGAGCGGGCGGGCCACCTGAGGATCGCCCTGGATCCGGGGCCGTACGCGGTCCGGGCGGCGCAGGTGCAGCCCGGGCCGGAGACCTGGCTGGGGCTGGTGCAGTTGCGGCCGCTGGGGGACTGACCTTCGGGCCGGGTGGCCCACGTGGGAAATCAGATGCGCCCCGCGCAACCGTTCCCCATCATGGTCGACCATGCCCCGACTCCCGCACCCCGCCCCCGAAGCCCTGCGCCGTGACCCTCTGCCGCTGCGTGGCCGTACCGCCCTCGTGACCGGTGCCAGCCGGCGCGGCGGCATCGGTCATGCCGTGGCCCGACGGCTCGCCGCGTACGGCGCGAGCGTCTATCTGCATCACCATGTGCCGCACGACGCCGCCATGCCCTGGGGCGCCGACCGCCCCGAGGACGTGACCGCGTCCGTGCGTGCGGCGCTCGGCGATCCCGGCGCCCGTGTCGTCGCCGGTCCCGGCGATCTCTCCGACCCGGCGGCACCCGCCGAACTCATCGCCACAGCCACCTCGGCGCTCGGCGGACGGCTCGACATCCTCGTCGCCAACCACGCCCTGAGCGGCTCCGACGGAACGCTCGACGAGATCGACGCGGCGATGCTCGACGCGCACTGGGCGGTCGACAGCCGCTCGGTGCTGCTGCTGATCCAGGCCTATGCCCGGCAGCCGGAGCGGCCCCGTGGCGGGCGCGTGTTGATGATGACCTCCGGCCAGGACATCGCGGGCGGTATGCCCGGCGAAATCGCCTACGCCCTCCAGAAGGGCGCCCTCGCCTCGATGACCCGCTCCCTGTCGACCACGCTCGCCGAGCAGGCGATCACGGTGAACACCGTCAACCCCGGCCCCGTCGACACGGATTACCTGACCGGCGACGCCTACGAGGCCGTCGCCGTCCGCTTCCCCGCCGGCCGGTGGGGCATGCCCGACGACCCCGCCCGTCTCATCGCCTGGCTGGCGACGGACGAGGCGGAGTGGGTCACCGGTCAGGTCATCGACTCGGAGGGCGGGTTCCGGCGCTGATCACAAGGTGGACGGTCAGAGCGCGGACAGCTCGTCCACCAGGTCGTCCAGCCCCAGCGAGCCCTGCGAGAGAGCCGCCATGTGCCAGGCCTTGGGATCGAAGGCGTCGCCGAGCCGCTTGCGGGCGTTCTCCCGGCCCAGCAGCCAGGCCCGCTCGCCGAGCTTGTAGCCGATGGCCTGGCCCGGCATGGACAGGTAGCGGGTCAGCTCGCTCTCCACGAAGTCCCCGGGGCGGCTGCTGTGGGAGCCGAAGAACTCCTGCGCCAGCTCGGGCGTCCAGCGCTCGCCGGGGTGGAAGGGGGAGTCGTCCGGGATCATCAGCTCCAGGTGCATGCCGATGTCGATGATCACGCGCACCGCGCGCATCATCTGCGCGTCCAGATAGCCGAGCCGGCGCTCGGCGTCCGTCAGGAAGCCCAGCTCGTCCATCAGCCGCTCGGCGTACAGCGCCCAGCCCTCGGCGTTGGCGCTCACCATGCCGACGCTGGCCTGGTAGCGGGAGAGGTTCTGCGCCACGTGCTTCCACTGGGCCAGCTGGAGGTGGTGACCGGGCACGCCCTCGTGGTACCAGGTCGACACGAGGTCGTAGACCGGGAAGCGGTCCTTGCCCATCGTCGGCAGCCAGGTGCAGCCCGGGCGCGTGAAGTCGTCCGACGGCGGCGTGTAGTACGGCGCGGCGGCGCTGCCCGGAGGGGCGATGCGCGACTCCACCCGCCGTACCCGCTCGGCCAGGTCGAAGTGGGTCCCGTCGAGCGCGTCGATCGCCTCGTCCATCAGGGACTGCAGCCAGCGCTGCACCTCGTCGACGCCCTCGATGTGCGTGCCGTGCTCGTCGAGGTGCGCCAGCGCCACCCAAGGCGTGGCCGCGCCCGGCAGGATCTTGTCGGCCTCGGTCTTCATCTCGCCGAGGAGGCGGTGGTATTCGGACCAGCCGTACGCGTACGCCTCGTCCAGGTCGAGGTCGGTGCCGTTGAAGTAGCGGACCCAGCGGGCGTACCGCTCACGGCCCACGACGTCCGGCGAGCCCTCGATCGCCGGTGCGTACACATCCCGCATCCAGTCGCGCAGCGTCACGATGGAAGCGGTGGCCGAGCGGGCCGCCTCGTCCAGCTGGGAGCGCAGCGCCTCGGGACCGGCCGCCGCGAACTGCTCGAACCAGCCGTGGCCCTGACCATCCGTGTCGGCCCACTCGCCGAGCTGCTCGACGAAGGTGGCAGTGGCGCGCGGACCGGCGTACAGCTTCCGCTCCAGGCCGAGCGCCAGGGACTCCCGGTAGCCCTCCAGCGCGGCCGGGACGGCGCGCAGCCGCTCGGCGATCGCCACCCAGTCCTCCTCCGTCTGCATCGGCGTCACGGTGAACACCTGGCGCACCGAATGCGCGACGGAACTCAGGTTGCTGACGGAACGCAGGCTCTCCTCGGCCTCGTGCACGGCGAGTTCGGCGCTGAGCCGCTCGCGCAGCAGGCGCGCGCACCGGCGCTCGATGTCACTGTCCGCGCCGGGCAGCCGCTCCGACTCGTCCAGCCGGGCCAGCGTCCGGCGCGCGAGCTCGGCGAGCGCCTCCTGGCCGGCGGGCGAGGTGTCGGGCAGCCTGCTCGAACTCTCCTTCACGCCGAGGAAGGTGCCGGTGATCGGGTCGAGGGCGATGAGCTCGTCGACGTAGGCGTCGGCGACCTCGCGGGGCAGCGGGCTCTTGGTCTCTGACATGCGGCCATCCTCGTACGAGGGGCCGCCCGCCGTCACGTGGATTGGGCCGGGGGAGAGGGCGGCAGCAGCGGGCCGCAGTCCCACTTCTGGAAGATCAACCGGGTCTCCACCCGGGCCACTTCCCGGCGCGAGGTGAACTCGTCCAGGACCAGCCGCTGCAGATCCGCCATGTCCGCGACCGCGACATGCACGAGATAGTCGTCCGGGCCGGTGAGATGGAAGACGGTCAGCGACTCGGGCAGCGCCCGGATGCGCTCCACGAACGGCCCCACCAACTCCCGCCGGTGCGGCCTGACCTGAACCGACAGCAACGCCTCAAGGCCTCGCCCCAGCTTGGCCGGATCCAGCCGCAGCCGATGCCCGAGGATGACGCCCGCGCGACGCAGCCTGGTCACCCGGTCCAGACAGGTCGACGGCGCCACGCCGATCTGCGCGGCGAGGTCGCGGTACGTCGTCCGGGCGTCGTTCTGCAGCAGCCGCAGCAGCTGGAGATCCACCGGGTCCAGTACGACAGATTCGGCCATCGGGCGAACGTAACACGGCGTTCGGCGGCGATGACCCGGTCGGCGTTCACTCTTCCCTCATGGACACGCCCACCGCATCGAGAGCCCTCGCCACCGAGGCCGTGCACGCCGGCCGCGACGACCTCGCCCGCCAGGGCCTGCACGCCCCGCCGATCGACCTGTCCACCACGTATCCGTCGCACGACAGCCAAGGCGAGGCGGCCCGCATCGACGCCTTCGCCACCACCGGCGCCATACCGGACGGCCCGCCGGTCTACGGACGGCTGGGCAACCCCACCGTCGCCCGTTTCGAGACCGCCCTGGCCCGCCTCGAAGGCACCGAGTCCGCCGTCGCCTTCGCCAGCGGGATGGCGGCACTGACCGCGGTGCTTCTCGTACGGGGCTCGCTGGGCCTGCGCCATGTCGTGGCCGTACGGCCCCTGTACGGCTGCAGCGACCATCTGCTCACCGCCGGTCTGCTGGGCTCCGAGGTGACTTGGACCGACCCGGCCGGGATCGCGGCGGCGCTGCGACCCGACACGGGACTGATCATGGTCGAGTCCCCGGCGAACCCCACACTGGCCGAAATCGACCTGCGCGCCGTCGCCCACGCCTGCGGCTCCGTACCGCTGCTGGCCGACAACACCTTCGCCACACCGGTGCTGCAACGCCCCGCCGAACACGGCGCCCGGCTCGTGCTGCACAGCGCCACCAAGTACCTCGGTGGGCACGGCGACGTGATGGCGGGCGTGGTCGCGTGCGACGAGGAGTTCGCCGGACGGCTGCGCCAGGTCCGCTTCGCGACGGGCGGCGTGCTGCACCCCCTGGCCGGCTACCTGCTGCTGCGCGGCCTAGCGACGCTGCCGGTGCGCGTCCGTGCCGCATCCGCGAACGCCGCCGAACTCGCCCGCCGTCTCGCCGCCGACCCGCGCGTGGCCCGCGTCCACTACCCACGCATCGGCGGCGCCATGATCGCCTTCGAGGTCCACGGCGATCCCCACCAGGTCATCGCCGACGTCCGCCTGATCACCCCCGCGGTGAGCCTCGGCAGCGTAGACACCCTCATCCAGCACCCGGCATCCATCAGCCACCGCATCGTGGAAGCGACGGACCGAAGGGATGCCGGGGTGAGCGACAAGTTGCTGCGCCTGTCGGTGGGTTTGGAGGACGTAGAAGACCTGTGGAGAGATCTGGACGGTGCGCTAAGGCGCCCCGACAGGGGCGCGGGGAACTGCGCGATCAGCCACAACGAACCCGCAGCCACCAGCGCCCCGTAACCCCTACGGCGCCTAGGCCCTCGTAACCCCCACCGTGCCCTCTGCCGCTCCCAGCGGAGAATCCAGCCGAGCCGTGATCACCAGGGTCCCCTCCTCGATCTGATAGTCGAGAGGCAGCCCCAGACCACGCATCGCAGCAACCATGCCGGTGTTGGACGACTGTGTCACCGCGTACACATTCTCGCAGCCCGCCTCGACCGCCATCGCGACCAGTCTGCGGAGCAACCCCCCGCCGATACCCCGCCCCTGCCACTCGTCCTCGACCAGCAGCGCGACCTCCGTCTCGTCCCCGTCCCACAGCAGATGCCCGAGCCCCACAATCCGCCCGGACGCGGTCTGCACCGCGAGGGTCCGGCCGAAGCGCGGGCTCAGCAGATGGTGGAGGTAACGATGCGCGTCACCGACAGGCCCGTGGTACCGCAGGGACAGCGTCCGCGCCGAGCACCGCTCGTGCATCGCCGTCGCGGCCTCCAGATCGTCCGTGCCGGCGCGGCGGACGGTGATCGCGTTGCCCTCGGGGAGCGTGAGGACGTCCTGGCCACGCGGAACGCGCGGGCCGAGCCGGGCGTCCAGCTCCACCAGCGCCCGCGCCCGGGCGAACTCGGTCGGGGTGAAGGGCAGATACGGCCGCTCCACGGTGATCACTCCGCCTTCCGGTGCCCGCAGCCGCATGACGGTGTCCTCCAACGCCCCTTCCACCGGGACGCCTTCGGGCGCCCGGCCGCCGCCGGGCGGGGCGGCGGGGAGTGAGCGGATGGTGCAGCGGCCCAGCAACTGGCGCAGTGCGAGCGGGAGTTCCGCCGCGTCCAGGGCGGTGCGGGTGGCGAGGCCGAGCACTCGGGTCGGCGCGTCGACGAGGTCGTGGGCGTCGGCCCGCTCGATCCACGTGCCGGTACCCCCGGCCCGGTCGATCGCCCGGGTGATGTCGTCCGCCGCGAGCTCACCGGGAGCCCGCAGCAGGAACTCGTCCACCGTGCCCGCGGCCAGCGGATGCGTCTGGAGGCTGAGGATGTCGACCTGCTGCCCGGCGAGGGCGATGCACAGCGCGGCCAGGGACCCCGGTTCGTCCTGCACCGTCGTTCGCATCCGCCACAGGGCACGCTCCCGGACCCCGGCCTGCTCCGTGGGGAGCGGCCGGGTGCTGGTATCAGTCGTCGGCGGGGCATGACCGTGGCGTCGTGTCCACCATGTGTGGAACGCGGCCGTGATGTCCCGCCACCAGTGGTGCACCGTACGACCGTGCTGCGCACGCGTCACATCAGATATGTCTCGACTCATGCAGCCACTGTGAAGGAAGGGTGTTGCGTGATCACGAACGCACTGTGACTGACGGGTAAAGCAGCCTTCTGTCGCTTTTGTGAAACGTCAGTGCCGCGCACCAGGGGATGACGCCGGTACGCGGCACTGATACGAGGTTACGGGACCTACTGGCCGACGCGTCCCGGCTGGAGCACGTGCGTGAAGAGCACCGTGCCGTCGGACTCGCGCAGCCGCACCGTCAGTTCCCCGCTGTGGCCGTCGATGTCGACCTCGCCGAAGAACTGGTAGCCGCCGGCGGGGGAGACGTTCGCGGTGGTCGGCGCCTTGAGGAACACCCGGTCCGGGCCGAAGGTGTTGTCGAGTGTGTTCGCGGGGAAGGCACCGGCGTTGAGCGGGCCCGAGACGAACTCCCAGAACGGCTCGAAGTCGGTGAACGCGGCCCGGGACGGCAGGTAGTGCTGGGCCGAGGTGTAGTGCACATCGGCGGTCAGCCACACCGTGCCCGTGATCCGGCGGTGCTTGATGAACCGCAGCAGCTCGGCGATCTGCAGCTCACGGCCGAGAGGCGCGCCAGGGTCACCCTGCGCGACCGCCTCGATGTTGGGCTTGCCGTCGCCGGTGTCCGGTACGACCAGGCCGAGCGGCATGTCGGAGGCGATCACCTTCCACACCGCCCGGGAGCGGGACAGCTCGCGCTTGAGCCACTCCAGTTGCTCGCTGCCCAGGATGCCCACCGGGTCGGTGCTCTGGTTGTCCGGGGAGTTGGCGTTGCGGTAGGTGCGCATGTCCAGGACGAAGACGTCGAGGAGCGGGCCGTAGTGCTGGACCCGGTAGACCCGGCCGTCGGGGCGGCGCAGCGTCGAGATCGGGTAGTACTCGGAGAACGCCTGCCGGGCGCGCGCGGCGAGCACGTCGACGTTCTTCTCGGTGTACCGGTTGTCGGTGAGGATCTCGCCCGGGTACCAGTTGTTGGTGACCTCGTGGTCGTCCCACTGGATGATGGACGGGACCTGGGCGTTGAAGGCCCGCAGGTTCTCGTCCAGCAGGTTGTAGCGGAAGTTGCCGCGGAACTCCGCGAGCGTCTCGGCCACCTTGGACTTCTCCTCGGTGGTGATGTTCCGCCAGGTGCTGCCGTCGGGCAGGGCCACGGTCTCGGTGATCGGGCCGTCGGCGTAGATGTTGTCGCCGCTGCAGATGAAGAAGTCGGGGTCGAGCTTCGCCATCGCGTCGTAGATCCGGTAGCCCCCGAACTCCGGGTTGATGCCCCAGCCCTGCCCGGCCAGGTCGCCGGACCAGACGAACCGCACGCCGTCGCGGCGCTTGTCGGACGCCGTACGGAAGGTGCCGGTTACCGGTTCGCCGGTGCGGTGCGGGTCGTCGGGGTCGGCCAGCAGGACGCGGTAGTGGATCTGCTCGCCGGACGGGAGTCCGCGCAGCCGGGTCGTGCCGGTGAAGTCGGTGCCGGCGCCGAGCAGCGGGCCGTGCCATCTGCGCGGGTTGCGGAACGACTCGGTCGCGGACGTCTCGACGATCATCCGGGCGGGACGGTCGGAGCGCACCCACACCAGACCGGAGTCGCAGGTCACGTCTCCCGTCTGCACGCCCCAGCCGGCCTTGGGACGCCCGGACAGCGCGAGGGCCGGTGCGGCGCCCAGGGCGGGCGGCAGGGTCAGGGCCGCCGACGCGGCGAGGGAGCCGCGCAGGACGCTGCGGCGGCCGGGGAAGGGACGGTGTGACATGGATGCGCCTCCGGGGACCAGATCCGGTCAGTGTGCGATGCCACAACTACTGGGGCGCCGCAGCGCACACGCAAACCACAAGTGAACAACCGACCGCGGGAACAAGGGAACAGGCCGGTCGGTCATGCGGGGGTGCGCCCTTGTCAGCCCCTGACGGCCTCCGCCATCAGCCGTACGCCCGCCCGGATGCGCGCCGGTGACAGGTGGGCGTAGCCCACCACCAGCCGTACGTCCTTGCTGCCGCCGACGTCCGCCGTCCCGTGCGCGTAGTCCACCAGTGGGCGCACCGTGACACCGGCGTCGGCCACGCGCGAGAGGAAGTGCTTCTCGGGCCCGTACCGGCGGGGGAGGGTGGCGATGACGTGCAGGCCCGCCGCGATCCCGGACACCGCCGAGCCGGGGAAGTGCTCCTCCAGGGCGGCCACGAGCGTGTCGCGCCGCTCGCGGTACGCGCGTTGGCAGCGGCGCAGCTGACGGTCGTAGTCGCCGCGCTCCACGAAGCGGGCGAACAGCGCCTGGTCGAGGGTGGGATGACCGAGATCCATGGTGCGCTTGCGCTCGATCACCTCGTCGGCGAGCGCTTCCGGTACGAGCAGCCAGCCGAGCCGGAGCCCCGGAGCGAGGGACTTGCTGACCGACCCGGCGTAGGCGACGCGCTCCGGGTCGAGTCCTTGGAGCGCGCCGACGGGAGCGCGGTCGTAGCGGAAGTCGCCGTCGTAGTCGTCCTCCAGGACGAAGCCGTCCACGGACCGTGCCCAGTCGAGCAGTTCGGCCCGGCGGCGCGCGGAGTAGGCGATCCCGGTGGGGAACTGGTGCGCCGGCGTCACCACGACCGACCGTACCCGTGTGTCCCGCAGCGGGCCGATGGCCAGCCCTTCGTCGTCCAGGGGCACCGGCACGGTAGTGATGCCTGCCGCCGCGTACAGGGCGTCGTGCTGCGGGCTGCCCGGGTTCTCGGCGCCGACGGCTGTCATCCCGCGCGCGTGGAGTGCGAATCCGAGCAGTGAGGTCGCCTGGGCCACGCCGGAGACGACCAGGATCCGCTCCGGGTCCGCGACCACGCCGCGGCGGCGGGCGAGCAGTTCGGCCAGCGCCGTACGCAGCCGGGGCAGCCCGCGCGGATCGGGATAGCCGAGGTCGTGGTGCGGCAGCTCGGCCAGCACACCGCGCTGCGCCGCCGCCCACGCGGCACGCGGGAACAGCGACAGGTCCGGCGTCCCGGGCACGAAGTCGGCCCGGGCTCCGGGCGGGCGCGGAGAGAGGTCACGCGCGCGTGGCCGCGCCGCCCGTACGGCACCGCCCACCCAGGACCCCGCACCCCGCCCGCTGCGCAGATAGCCCTCCGCGGTCAGCTGCTCGTACGCCTCCGTGATCAGCCCGCGCGACACCCCGAGGTCGGCGGCCAGATCACGGCTCGACGGCAGCCGGGTCCCCGGCGCGAGCCTGCCCGCCCGCACGGCCTCCCGCAGCGCCGCCTGCAACGAACGCCCACGCGCGCGTGCCGGCGCGGAAGCGGCCGGCAGGAGCTGTTCCCAGGCCGGGGATCCCGGACCGGCACCCGAGGGCGGCACCTCGCCCGTGGCCTCAGCCGGCTCCCCGCCCCGATTGGTCTCCGATGGCCTCATGAAAGTGGACCTTAAACCGGACCGCCGCGATTCCTAGCGTCGTCTCCATGAACGCCACCACCACCCGCGGAGCCCTGCTCGCCGCGCTCGCCTGTGTCCTCGTCGGAGGGTCCTTCACCGCCAACAGCGTCCTCGGTGAATACCCGTACGCCGGCGGCCAGTTCCTCCGCTACGGCCTGGCCTTTCTGCTGCTCGTCCCGCTGGCCGGCCGGGACGCCACGGCCCGGCTGCGGACGCTCACGCCCCGCCACTGGGCCCGCCTCGCGCTGCTCGCGGGCGTGGGCATGGTCGGCTTCAACCTGGCGGTCCTGGCGGCGGAGCGCACCGCCGAACCGGCCGTTCCGGGTGTCTTCGTCGGCTGCGCGCCCGTGATGGTGGCGGTCTTCGTGCCCCTCCTGGACGGACGCCGACCCCAACGCGTCGTCCTGTACGGCGCGTTGCTCGTCGCCGTCGGCGCCTTCACGGTCCAGGGCTGGGGACGCACGGACGGTGCCGGAATCGCGTTCTCCGTATGCGCGCTCGCCGGCGAGGTCGGTTTCGCGGTGCTCGCCGTGCCCGTACTGCGGCCCCTGGGGCCGCGGCTGCTGTCAGCCACGGTGTGCGGCGTCGCGGCGCTCGAGTCCCTGGCGGTCGGGCTCCTGCTGGACGGCGGCGCATGGCTGCGGCGACCCGACGGGACGGAGGCCGCCGCGCTGCTGTGGCAGGCGGCGATCGTCACCGTCATCGGATTCGTGTGCTGGTACATGGGCATGCAGCGGATCGGCGCGGAGCGCGCCACGCTGTTCTCCGGCCTGATCCCGGTCGCGGCGGCCGCCACCGCGCCCCTCGTCGGAACGGGCTCCTACGGGCCCGCGCAGGCCGTCGGCAGTGCCCTCGTCGGTGCCGGAGTCGCCCTCGGATCGGGCGCGTTGGCCCGGCGCCGGTCAGCGGCGGGCGTCTCGGCGACCGACGTCTCAGCGACTGCCGTCGAGGATCACGCGGGCGACCAGCGCCGGGTCGTCGTTCATGGGGACGTGACCGCAGCCGGGCAGCCGCACCAGCCGGGCCCGCGGAATGATCTGCTTGGCCCGGACCCCCTGCCGGCGCACGAGGAGCCGGTCCCTGGAGCCCCAGGCCACGGTGACCGGGATGCCCTGGATGTCGTCGGTCCACTGGACGTCGGAGCCGGCCCGGAGCGTCTCGGAGAAGGCCGAGGCGTTCGCCAGCGCGAGGGTCTCGGCGACCACGGCCTCGGGTGAACGGCGGGCCGGGCGGGCGTAGATGGTGCTCGTCAGGACCGTACGGCCGGCCGCCGACCGGGACAGCCGCTCGACCAGCGGCGGGGGCATCCGCGTGGCGAACTGCCGCATGCCCAGCAGGACGCCGAAGGCGTAGCGTCGTTCGGCCGGTGTCCAGAACCCGGCCGGGGACAGGGCGGTCACGGACCGTACGAGCTTCTCGCGGCCGAGTGCCAGGGCCAGCAGGCCGCCGAGCGAATTGCCCGCGACATGCGGCCGTTCGACCTCCAGCGCCTCGCACAGTGCGCCGAGCGCGGCGTTCATCGTGGACAGGTCGTGCGCGAGGCCTTCCGGAAGGGCCGGGGACGCGCCGAACCCGGGCAGATCGACGGCGATCACATCGCGCTCGGTCGCGAGGATGTCCACCACCGGGTCCCAGGCCTGCCGGTGGTGGCCGATGCCGTGCAGCAGGAGGAGCGGTTCGCCCGTGCCCACGCGCGCGTAGGAGAGGGTCGCGGTCCGCGGGCCGCTGGCGGAGGGGACCTTGAAGGAGACGGTGGCCGACATGAACTGCTCCTCGTCTGAGGCTCGCTGGCGGGCTGGTCGTAGACAGTTTGTCAGCAGTTGCTACCGGCGGGTAGCCCCTGAGGGTCTCCGCGGTCCGCGGTTATCGCCTGGACAGGTCCGGATGTGTCGGTTGGGATGGAATGCGTGACCACCGATATCGAGACCGACGTCTTCGAAGAGCACCGTCCCGTCCTCCTGGGAGTCGCCTACCGCATGCTCGGGCGGGTGGCCGACGCGGAGGACGTGGTCCAGGAGGCCTGGCTGCGCTGGTCCGGCGCGGACCGGAGCGAGGTGCGCGAACCGCGCGGCTATCTGGTGCGCATCACCACCCGCCTCGCCATCGACCGGCTGCGCCAGGTCAAGGCGCGCGGCGAGACCTACGTCGGCCCGTGGCTGCCGGAGCCGTACGTCACCGACTTCGGGGACACCGTCCCGGACGCCGCGGAGCGGGCCGTGCTCGCCGACTCCGTCTCCCTCGCCGTCCTCGTCGTGCTGGAGTCGCTGTCGCCGCTGGAGCGGGCGGTCTTCGTCCTGAGGGAGGCGTTCGGCTACCCGTACGCCGACATCGCCGCGATGCTCGACCGCGGCGAGTCGGCGGTACGGCAACTCGGCGGGCGCGCCCGCAAGCATGTCGAGGAACGGCGGCCGCGCTACGACGTCGACCCGGCCCAGCGTCGTGATCTGACCGAGCGTTTCCTCGCCGCCTCGATGGAGGGGGACATCGCAGGGCTCATGTCCCTGCTGGCCCCGGACGTCCGCCTCGTGGGCGACAGCGGCGGCAAGGCCAAGGCGCCGGTGCGTGTGCTGGAGACCGCCGACAAGGTGGGCCGCTTCATCGTCGGCGCGGCAGGCAAGGGCGGCGGCGTCCCGGACCTGTCCTTCCGGTTCCTGGAAGTCAACGGCGGTCCCGCGGTGCTCATGCTGTCCGGGGACAAGCCGGACAGCGTCCTCCAGTTGGAGGTACTGGACGGGCGCATCCAGTCCGTCTACATCATCCGCAACCCCGACAAGCTCCGGTCGCTCGCCGGATAGCCGCCCTGATTGGTCTTGACCAAGGGTGAGGGCCGCCCTATGGTCGCAGATAAGTGCAACAACCTTTAATAAACAAGGGCGTTAAAACGCCGCCGGACCACGGCGATTGCGGAGGACAGGGTGGGGACCACGCAGCTGGAATCGGTGCCGGAACCGAAGTACTGGCATCTCAAGACCGTGCTCAGTGAGGCACTGGACTCCGAGTTCTCCGTGGGCGAGATCCTGCCCAACGAGCGCGATCTCGCCGCCCGCTTCGGCGTCGCCAGGGCCACGCTCCGCCAGGCCCTGGAACAGCTCGAACTCGAAGGCAGGCTGCAGCGCCGCCGCGGCGTCGGTACGACGGTCGCCCCGCCGCGCGTCGGCGTCGCCCTCGGCACCGAGCAGCACACCTGGCCGGGCGCCGCCGGTGACGCCTGGCAGCCCGTCGACTGCACGACCGCGGTGCCGCCCGCGGCGGTCGCGGCCGCCCTGGAGACGGGCGCGCAGGAGCCCGTGCACATCGTGCACCGCTCCCGTCGGACGCACGGCCAGCCCGTCGCCGCCGAGCTGCTTTACGTCCCGGAGTCGGCGGTGCCCGACCTCTCCGCCATAGACGCCCCGTCGGGACCGGCACGCGCGCGTGCGGTGCTGCGCGAGCTGCAGCGCCTGGAACTGGAGGGCCAGGAGAGCGCCGTCGAGCTGGGCTCGGCGCGCGCGGACGACGCCAAGCAACTGGACCGGCTCCCCGGAGCGCCCGTCCTCGTCGTCACCACCCGCTTCAACGCCGAGGGCCGCACCGCCGCGCTCTCCGTCGCCACGTACCGCGCGGACACCTGCCGGCTGACCTTCGGGGACTCGGGCGGCGTGGAGATCCACCAGGGACCGGAACGCCAGGCCTCCTGAGAGCCGGCCCGGAAACGCGTCGCGCCCCG
>NZ_JBFALC010000116.1:0-15614 GCF_040656035.1 Streptomyces sp. NPDC050211 | reverse complement strand
GGCGGCGACACAGCGCGGCAGGGCCCCGGCGAGGTCGGCGGTGCCGTGGGCGGTGAGCCGGAGCTCGTCGGGGGTGTCCTGCACGGCGGTCAGTACGGCGCCGGTGGGCGCCGCGGGACTCCGGTCACCGTGCAGGGCGGGGCAGAGGACCGCCAGCTGGCCGAGGACGGCCGGGTCGGCCGCCCCGCTGGCCTCGAGCCGGGCGGCGAGCGCGGCCCGGTCCGGCCAGGGATCGGCCGCCGCGCCGGCCATTTCAGTGTGCAGCGCCTCGACGAACGCGGCAGCGGGCGCCTCGGGGTCGAGCGGCGCGAGCAGCGCGAACTCGGCGCCGTCTGAGGCATGTTCACCGAACGCCGGGCAGACGACGGGCACACGCCGGGCGCCACCGAGCCCCGCGACGACGATCCGCACGGCGGCCACCACCACCAGCAGCAGCCCCTCAGGGGCACCCCCGGTCATGGCATGCAGCACCCGCGCGGCCCCGGCCGCCACCCGCACCGCCTCGCCCGGCGCGGGCGGCTGCGGGACAGCAGCCGCCGGTGCGGCATCTGCCGGTACGGCCGGCGCGAGGAGCGGATCCGTTTCCGCGCCCCTCAGACGTGCCGGCCAGGGAGTTCCAGCATCGTGCAGCACCTGCGCGTCCTCCGTCTCGAGTGGGTCAGGCGGCGGCCGGCAGGGCCTGGCCCGCCGTGAGTCCGAGCGCCGGGAACAGGTCGACGTCGCGGCCTTCGACGCCGCGCATGACGACGTCGATCGCCGTGCTCATCAGGTCGACGTGGAACTGGGTGAAGGTGCCCAGGCCCAGCCCGAGGTGGACGCCGGGGTGGCGTTCGTTGGCGAAGTAGTTGCCGGGCAGCAGCGGGACGCAGGAGGCGTTGGTGCCGAAGCCGATCTCGTGCAGCTTGGCGTACCGCGCGTCGTGGGCGAGCAGCCGCTGCAGCCCTTCGGCGAACCGGGCCCGGCCGGGGCGGGCCGGGCGGACGGCGGTGATGCGGCCCTGGGCGAGGGTGATGACGGCGGGTTCGTCGGCCATCGCCGCCAGGTCCTGGTAGATCCGCTCGGTCTCGGCGAGGCTGGTGTCGTGGCCGCCGCGGTGCACGATGGGGGCGCCCTTCAGGGTGATCTCGCCGTCGAGGGTGAAGCGGGTGTCGTCCTCGAACTCGCCGGAGGCGTTGACGAGGGAGCTGAGTTCGCCGGTGGGCAGGACGACCTGCTGGCCGGGCTGCAGCGGCCCGTGCAGCGAGAACCAGTGCTCGGAGAACTGGTGCTGGAAGACCGCCTCGGTGCCGAACTCGTGCCCGACGAAGAGCATGTCGTCGGCCTGGTCGAGCAGGGTGAGGAAGGTTTCCTCCATCTGGAGCTCACGCTCGTAGTCGACCTCGGAGACGATACGGACGCTGCTGGCGAGGGTCTCCTCGGAGAAGGGGGCCGAGAAGCTGGAGAAGGCACCGAGCCGCATGCCCTGAAGGTCCTCGTCGTCGAAGTGGACGAACTCGTCGTCGGCGATCCACAGGATGCAGGCACGCTTGCCGGACGCGCGCAGCGCGGCCATCTCGGCGATCAGGCCCGGGCGAGAGTCCGGCCCGCTCCAGGTGAACTCCTGCACGGGCACCGGGGTGTCGGCGGCGATGCTCAGGCCCGCGCGGATGCCGGGCGAGGTGACGAGGAGGAAGACGTCCCCGAGGTCACCGCCGAACACCTTGCGGAACTGCCCGGGATCGATCCTGACGGTCTGTGCGGACATCGCGGAACCTCTCTTCGGCGACTCGACGGCGACGCCCCCAGGGGTGCGGACGGCCGTGCCGCCCGCACCCCGGGGAGTTCGGTTCAGCCCTGGAGCCGGTCGTACTTGCCGTACTTGCTGATGCGCGAGCTGATCGACGGCTTGCGCTCGGCCGGCTTGGCCGGGGCGGCGGCGGGCTGCTGGGCGGACTGCACGTCCATGGTCTTCTGGGTCATCTCGACTCCTGGTCGGGTTGGGGTTGAGTACCGGCGCCGCCTAGGGGGCGGGACCGGGCCATGCACCGGCAGCCGCTGGCCGCGGAACCGGAGTTCGGGTGCCGGTACCGCACGACGGCACCGGGCTGTGCACCGGCACCGAGCGGACACGGCGCCGGAGTTCAAGGTCACGCCCGCGGCGCGGGCGCAGGCGTGAGATGGCGCAGGAAGGCCGCGTCGGCGCCGAGCGCGCGCAGCTTGTCCGGATCGGGTCCGCACGCGAGCCGCGCGGCGGCCCCCCGGGCGATCTCCACGGCGGTCTCGACGAGATGACCGCCGAGGCTGACCGGGTAGAGGGTGGTGCCCAGCGTCTGACTGGTGATCATGCGTGCTCTCCCTCCGGAGCGGCGAGCTGCCCGGCCGCCGCCCGGGCGACGGCCAGGACGGCCCGACCGGCGTCCCGTGTCTGCGGTTTCTCGCCGAGCTGCTCGGCGAGCGCGGCCAGCGCGAGGACGGCGCCGCGGCGCCGTCCGGCGGGCAGGCGCTCCACTTCACCGGTGAGCCATCGCGCGTGCGGCTCGGTCAGCACCAGCCGGTCGCCGTCCTCGGTGAGCTGCAGCGCGGCCCGCCCCACCAGCGGCGGCGCGCCGCCGGTGACGGCTTCCAGCACCGGCGAGAGCTGCGCCGCCGTCTGCATCAGCTGGGCGGACGCCTCGGCGCCGCCCAGGATCTGCTGCAGCCGCACGCTGACGTTGAGCAGCAGGACCACGGCGGCCCGCAGCCGCTCGGGGTCGGGGACGCGGCACAGCTCCTCGTACAGCGGCAGCAGACCGTCCGGGTCGAGCGCCACCACGACGTCGTCGCTCTCGTCCATCTCGTCGGCGTCGCCGCCGCCGTCGGCGCTGTCGGCCGTTTCGGCGTCGCGTTCGACGACGATCCAGCCGGGGACGGCGACGGGGTGCAGCGGATCGGCCGCGGCGGTGGCGAGGGCGTCGGCGAACCCGGTGAGCGCCTCGGCCGCGGCGGTGCACCCGTCGCCGGCCAGGGCCCGTGCCAACTCCCGTACGGCATCCGTCTGCTGCTCCGGTCCGCCCTGCACGCCGGCCGCTGATGTGGTCGTCGCGGTCACACCTCACTCCTCACCGTCGATGCGCTCCCCGTCCGTCCGGATGCGGCCAGCGCGGTCAGATCGATCTTGTCGTTGGCGGTACGGGGCAGCCGCTCGTAAAACTCCACCCGGGCGGGCACCAGCGCGGCCGGCAGCCGGGCGGACAGCTCGGCCCGCAGCGCACCCCAGCTGCGGCCGGTGTCCACGGGCGCGGGCCGCAGCACCACATGGGCGACCAGCCGGGCCCGCCCGCCCGCGCCGTCCACGGTGACCGCGGCGGCGGTGACGCCGGCGCACTCGGCGAGCGCGGCCTCCACCTCGCCGGGCTCGACCCGGACCCCGGAGACCTTGACCTGGCGGTCACGGCGCCCGTGGTAGACGAGGTGGCCGTCGGCGCCCTCGGTGGCCAGGTCCCCGGTGCGAAACACCCGGGTGCCGTCGGGCAGTTCGGTGAAGGCCCGGGCGGTGGCGCCGGCGTCGCCCCGGTAGCCGTCGGCCAGACAGGGGCCCGTGACGACGAGTTCCCCGGTCCGCCCCCCAGGCAGCGGGCGCAGCCGCTCGTCGACGGGGAAGGCGCGGCGCCCGCCGATGGCACGGCCGATGGGCAGGGCCTCGCCGCCGGGCAGGACGGCCGCATCGCGCGGCACCTCGTACACCGTGGAGGTGACCACACCCTCGGTCGGCCCGTACGCGTTCAGCAGCCGTACGGCGCCGAGCGGGGAGGCCAGCCAGCGCCGGGCCGCGGCCACAGTCGCCGCTTCGCCGCCGGTGAGCACGCAGGCCAGCGAGGGCGGCGGCACCAGGCCGGCGTGGCTCTCGGCCTCCGCGGCGAGCAGCGTCCACACGGCGGTGGGCAACTGCCACATCGTGATGCCGTGCCGGCGGGTCACCTCCAGCAGATCGGCCAGCGACCACAGCCCGTCGCCGCGCAGCACCACCCGGCCCCCGGCGAGCAGCGTCGGCCAGATCTCCTCCAGGGCGACGTCGAAGCCGGGCGAGGCGAACTGCAGCACCACCGAGGTCTCATCCAGTCCGTAGACCTCGCGGGCCACGTCGCAGTGCCTAACGAACGGGCCGTGCGCGATCTGGACGCCCTTGGGCGTGCCGGTGGAGCCGGACGTGAACAGCACATACGCGGGATCGTCCGCGACCGCCGGATACGGCACACCCGCGGACGGCCCCGCCTGACCGCCACCGGACGGCCCCGCCTCACCGGCCCCCACGACGACCGCCGCCGCCCCCAGCTCGGCCGCCCAGTACCCGGCCCGCCGCGAAGACGCCACCACCGCCACACGCGCGCCGGCCACGTCCATCGCGCGGCGCACCCGCTCGGGCGGCTGGGCGTCGTCGACAGGACAGCAGACCAGGCCCGCGGCACCGAGCGCCAGCAGGGCCGTGACGAACTCGGGAACACCGGCCGCGACCAGCGCCACCGCGTCACCGGGCCGCGCGCCACGCCGGGTGAGCTGTGCGGCCAGCGCGAGAGCGTCCTCGGCGAGAGCGCCGTAGGTCAGGGCGCGGCCCGCCTCACCGGCCGGCTCCACCGCGATGCGCCCGGGGTGGCGGGCGCACCGCTCAAGCAGCCGCTGGGCGGCGTTCACCGCATCCTCGCCGCGGGGGCCTCGAAGCGGGCGATGTGCACCCCCGGCTTCAGCCCCGCCGACGGGTCACGGAAATACGCCGTCCAGTCGTGAGCGAACAGTTCCACCCGCGTGTCGGCGTCGGCGACGGTGAACACCCGGGCCTGCTGGTAGCGCAGCAACTCCTCGAGACGCTCGTCGCACGGGACACCCACCGACTCCAGATGGGCACGCAACTCCCGGTAGAACCGGTCCAGTTCGTTCTGGACGTACGCCCAGCACCATTCGTAGATCAGCCAGGACTCCTTGCCCGGCACCCAGGCGGCCAGGCGCTCCATCATGTCCGGCTGGGAGGCGACCTTGCCCTCGTTGGGAATGTCCGGGGAGGCGAGGTAGTCCCACAACAGCCGCCGGGCCCGGTCGACGGCCTCACCGAGCACCGTGGAGGCATCCCCGATCGCCGCGTCGGCGAGCGAGCGGTAGAAGTCCTCGTAGCCGAGCAGCTGCTCGGTGTGCAGATAGACCGCGAGCTGCCGGGTCAGGCCGCGGTTGTGCATCGACTGCAGCACCGCGCCGAACAGGTACATGTTCACCCAGTCCTGGCGGCTCATCGTGCTGTGCTCGACGAGGACCTCGACCTGCTCGACGTCGTCGGGCAGATAGGTGCGGGTGATGGTCTTCAGCGCGTACTTCTCACGGTGCGCGGCGCTGCCCATCTCGGAGTTGGGCAGCAGACAGCACTCGTAGATCATGATGTCGTCCTGGACACCCATCTCCAGGATCCGGCACAGGCCGCGGGCGAACGACTCAGGCGTCTCGTGCGGCAGCCCGAGGATGACCTCGGTGTACGCCTCGACGCCTTCCTCCTTGAAGCGGGCCGCGAGCTTCTCGTAGTTCTTCGCGGGCATGTTGGAGCGCCGGATCTGCTCCAGCACGTCGGCGGTGCCGGTCTGCATGGCCAGGATCGCCCCGTTGGACATGCCGGCCTTCACGAACTTGGAACTGATCTGCACGATGCGGTCGGTGGCGTTCTTGGCGTAACTGGTGACGAACTTGCCGGGAAAGCCGCTGCGTTCGTGGTTGGCCACCAGATGGTCGGTGAGGGCCACATCGCGCGGCAGGATGCCGAAGTTGGCGTCGCAGCACAGGATCGCCGCGACCTCCTGCCGGGAGAAGTGGTCGATCTCGGCGTGCAGCCGGTCCTCGTCGAACTTGCGCACCTTGGACAGGGTGTTGGAGCCCCAGTCGCAGAACGTGCAGCTGTAGGGGCAGCCGCGGTTGGTCTCCCACAGCACCGTCGGCCGGTAGCCGGCGGCGCGGGCCGCGTCGAACGAGGGGTCCATGATGCCGCTCAGCCAGGGACTGGGCACGTCGATCTCCCGCGGCAGCTGCCCGCCCAGCGGGTTGCGCCGCACCGTGCCGTCCGCCTCACGCCAGCTCAGCGAGGGCACGCCCGTGACGTCGGGCTCCTCGGCGAGCAGCGCCCGCAGCAGTTCGGCGAACGGAACCTCGCCCTCCTTGTGGATGGCGAAGTCCACATAGGGGTGCTCGGCGAGGAAAGCGCCCGCGTCGTCCGGGACATGCGGGCCCCCGACGACGGTGACCACATCCGGGAAGCGCTCCTTGACCGCCCGGCAGGCCGCCATGTTCTTGTTGAAGTTCCACAGGTAGCAGGACATCGCGAAGACCGCGGGATCCTCCATGCGGCCGGCCACATCGGCCGCCTGCTCAGGCAGGAAGAAAGGCTCCTCAAAACAGTAGGCGGCGGCGACGTCGCTCTGCGTCTCGGCATAGGCGCGCAACGCGCCCCACACCACCGGCAGATACGCGGAGCGGCTGAAGACCGACATGTAGATGCGGCGCTTCAGCAGGGTCGTCGCCGTCATGCGTCACCACCGTGTGGGTCGGCCCCCGGCGTGCCGGGAGCGGTGCCGATCTGGTGCGTCCATGCCAGCAACACGCGGCCAAGTCCGGCTGGAGTCGCCCTTGAGCCGACGCAAAGGCCCTGTGCAGCCGGGCCCGAGCAGCCCCCCGCCCACCGGCCCCGACAGCTCTCGAGCGGTCCTTGAGCACCCCCGTGCCAAGGTGGACCGCCAGGCGTGCCCCCCTGACGAACGGCGCACCGGCCGCCTCCCTCAACAGCCCCCGGAGGAGCCCTGATGCAGACGTTGGCACCACCCCCACCCGCGGGCCCGGCAGCCGCGACGCCGGACCGGATCGACCTGCTGCCCGGCGACCGCCACGCCGTGGCCGCGCTGGCCCGCGAATACGTCCGGGCCACCGGCTCCCTCAGCGCCGAACGCGCCCTGCGGCTGGCCACGCTGATGGCCCACGAACTGCCCCGGCCGCTGCGCCGCGTCCTGACCGACTTCCGCCTCACCGGCCGGCCCCGCGCGGGCTTCCTGATCACCGGACTGCCGGTGGACGAAGGGGCCCTCGGCCCCACCCCCACCCGCTACCGGCAGCGCCCCGACCGGCCCGAACTGCACAGCGCGGAAGCCGTACTGCTGCTGCTGGGCTCACTGCTGGGCGAGCCGTTCTCCTTCCACAGCCAGCAGGACGGACGGCTGATCCTCGACCTGTTCCCGGTGGCCGGGCACGAGAACCAGCAACTCGGCTCGGGCTCCCACACCACCCTGGACTGGCACACCGAGGACGCCTTCCACCCACTGCGCGCCGACTGGATGATGCTGCTCGGACTGCGCAACCACGACCGGGTCGCCACCACCTTCGCCGCGCTGGACGACCTCAGCCTGAGCGCTCCGATCCGGCGGGTGCTGTTCCAAAAGCGGTTCCACATCCTGCCCGACGAATCACACACCCAGCACTTCAACCAGGCCACCGGCGCCCAAGGCGCCGACGACGCAAGCCGCTTCGCACGCATCGACACGATGGCCGCCCGCCCCGAGCCCGTCGCACTGCTCGAGGGCGACCTTGCCTCGCCGTGGCTGCGGGCCGACCCCCCGTTCATGCGCGCACAGGACGGCGACGAGGAAGCCGCCGCCGCCCTGCAACAGCTGCTGACGGCCGTTCAGCAGCAGCTGACCGACCTCCCCATCGCGACGGGAGAACTGTTCATCCTGGACAACAAACGCGCGGTGCACGGCCGCAGACCCTTCACCCCCCGCTACGACGGCACCGACCGCTGGCTCAAACGCCTCAACCTCACCGCCGACCTACGGCGCAGCGCCGGCCGGCGCACCGGCGCCCACGGCCGCGCCGTCGTCTGACACCCCCCACCCGGTTTGTGCGAAAGGACCCCTGGCCTTGGCAACTGAACGCAACCTGATCCGGCGGCACACGGCCTTCCGCCGGTTCTGGCTGGCCCGCGCCGTCTCCCTCATCGGCGACGGCGCAGCGATGATCGCGCTGGTCCTGCTGGTCAGCCGGGGCGACCACGCCGGAACCGGAGTGTCGCTGATCCTGCTCGCCGAGTCCGTGCCACGGTTCTTCGGCCCGCTCGCCGGCGCCCTCGCCGACCGGGTCGGCGTACGCGCCCTGCTGATCACCGCCGAACTGGTACAGGCCGCGGTCTTCGCCGTGATCGTCCTCGCCCGGCCGGGCCTGATGGCCCTGGTCGCGCTGGTGGTGATCGCGGCCTCCGCCTCGACCGTGTTCTCCGCCGCCGGGCGCACCGTCGTACCACGGCTGGTCGACGAACCGGACCTCATGCCCGCCAACGCCTGGCTCGGCACCGCCTTCAACCTGCAGGCCGCCGTAGGACCCGTACTCGGCGGCCTGCTGTCCGCCTGGACCGGCCCGCGCGGCGCCCTGCTGCTGAACGCGGTGTCCTTCCTCCTGTCCGCGGCACTGCTGACCCGCATCCCCGCCCTGCCCTCACTGAGCACCGGGACACGCAGCGGCATGAAGGGCCTGTTCGCCGACACCGCCGAAGGACTGCGGCACGTACGCGGCAACCGGGTCGCACGGGCGATCATCCTGCTGCTCCTGCTGGGCGTGTTCTTCGGCTCCCTGGACAACCTGGCACTGGTGTTCCTCGCCGAACACGCCCTGGACACCGGCGAGTTCGGCTTCGGCATCCTGTCCGCCTCGTTCGGCGTGGCCATGGTCGCCTCCTCCCTGTGGCTGGTACGCGCCGCCGAACACCGCTCGCCCGTCTGGGTGTTCCTGTTCGGCTGGTTCTTCACCGGCCTGGGACTGCTGCTGACCGCGGCCGCACCCGTGCTCTACGCAGCCGTCGCCATGCAGATGATCGCCGGACTGGGCAACGGAGTCGCCAACGTCGGCGAGGAAACCCTGCTGCAAAAAGCGGTACCCGTGGAAGTACTCGGCCGGGTCGGCGGCACCCTGTCCTCGGCCGCCTTCCTCGGCAGCACCCTGGGCTACCTCGGCGGCGGCTTCCTCAGCCCCGACACCCACCCCCGCCTCGCCTTCGTCATCGCCGGAGCCGGCATCTTCCTGACCCTCGCCCTGTGCGCGCCCGGCGTCCTGACCGCACGCACCACACCCACCCCGGCCGCCGGCCCGCCGGCCCAAGACGACCCCGATCCCACCCCGTCCGCGGCCGACAAGGAGCTGGGAGCGACACCATGAGCAGCCCGGTCAAGCAGTACCTGAGCCCGACCACGGTGCCGCAGCCACTGCTGCACCGCTGGTACGCCTGGTGCCACCTGGTGCCCCCGCACACCGCCGCCCTGAACCTGAACTACCGCTACCTGCCGATGATGCGCAGCTACCTGCGCTCCCCGCACGTGCACTCCTCCGCACTGGCCAACCCGAAACGCTACGGCGGCCCATTCCTGTCCCCCTACGGCGGCTCCGCCGACGACATCGAAGCACTGCTGAACCGCACCGAACGCGACGCCACCCCACTGCTGCGGCTCGCCGAGGACATCCGCACCGCCCAGCAGCTGCTCACCGAACAGGCGGACGGCCGCCCGATGGACTCCCTGTACCCCCAGATACCCGAGAGCCTGCGCGGACTGGTGGAGCTGGTGTACGACACCGCCGACCGGCCGCGCCTGAGGTTCTTCGAGGCACTGGCCTACCGGGCCGCCCAGGCCTGGCAGGCAGGGCAGTCGGTGTGCCTGCTGCCGCAGCCCGACCTCCAGCAGCCCTTCACCTTCGGCAGCCCCGTCCTCGCCCACCCCGCCCGCATCGACCTGCCCGTACCGTTCGCCGACCCCCGCCTCGACGACCTCTACGCCGCCACCCACCTGCCCGCCGACCCCACCGAACTCGCCGAACAGCTGCTGGGCGACGACCCGGCCCCCGGCGCGGCCGAGGCGTTCACCGCCCTGTTCACCGACCGGGCGCCCGCCCCGCACACCCCGGCCGCCGAGAACACCGTACGCATGCGCTACCTCGGCCACGCCACCGTCCTGCTGGAAACCGAGTCGGCGGCCGTACTCCTCGACCCGCTGCCGCACTACGCCGGCGACGGCCACGACCACTTCACCTTCGCCGACCTGCCCGAACGGATCGACGCAGTGGTGCTCAGCCACCTGCACTGCGACCACGTCTCGGTCGAAGCACTGCTGCAACTGCGCCACCGCACGGACACCGTGATCGTGCCACGCGCCGGCGGCGGCTCACTGGAGGACCCCAGCCCCAAACTCCTGCTGCAGGCACTCGGCTTCCGCACCGTGGTGGAACTGGGCGAACTGGAGTCGGCCGCCGCCGGCGACGGCGCCACCGTCACCCTGCTGCCGTTCCTGGGCGAACACGGCGACCTCGACATCCGCGCCAAGGCCGTGCCACTCGTCGAGATCGGCGGCCGGCGCGTGCTGTTCGCCACCGACGCCGTCGACACCGAACCCGAGGTCTACCGCCGCGTCCGCGACACCACCGGAGCGGTCGACACCGTCTTCATCGGCCTGGAATGCGTCGGCGCCCCCATGTCATGGCTGTACGGCCCCCTCCTGGAACGCCCCACCGAACGCGCCCACGACAAGGCACGCCGCCTCAAGGGCTGCGACGCCGACATGGCCGAGCGCCTGATCCGCCGCTTCGGAGCCACCGAGGTCTTCATGTACGCCCTCGGCCTGGAACCCTGGGTCCGCCACCTCACAGGCTCCTCCTACGACCCCGACTCCGAACAGATCCGCCAGACCAAACTCCTCGAACAGCGCTGCCACACCGCCGGCATCGCAGCCGAACTCCTCTACATCAAGGCAGAACGCACCTGGCCCACCCGCCACTGACCCACCGGCCGGCCCTGTCACCGAACTCCCCGCCGGGCTGAGGAGGCTTGAGCCGGCCGGGGCTGGGTGTCAGTGGGTGCTGCAATGCTGCGGGCATGCTGATCAGCGAGAAGCTGGCCCGGCAGTACCTGGCCGACGAGACACAGGGATGCACGGTTCCCGTGGCGCCACAGCAATTCCGGCGCCGCCGGAACATCGAGCACAGTTACGTGTTCTTCGGTGACGTTCCCGTGTGTGGCTACAAGCACAAGAACCGCTGGGGATTCGACGAGCGAGAAGTCCGTCGCGCTGGCCGCGCCGTGGCTGCGGTGCAGTGGGAGGCAGGCGATGCGGTGGACGCCCAACTGCCCGACAGCGAGCCTGCGTGGAGCGACCAGCCTGATTGGCGCCGCGACCTGCGCCGGTGGATGTCCCACGCCGCCGACACCACGTACATGCAGGGCGGCTGCCCGTGCGGCCCCTACTGCCGGCAGGAAGGACTCACGCACACCGGCCTGCCGTGCGGACTGACATGGGACGGCTTCGTGGACAAGTGCAGCGGCTGGACGATCGCCTGTACTGCACCCGTGAACGTTCTTTCATGGTCGGAACAGCGGTGGTGGCTTCCTCGCCCCTACGCCGAGATGCTGGACCGCTGGGAGAGCGCCGAAAGAGAGCTGGCACTGGCGGCGCGGCAGTGCACCGGCTGCGGCACACCCGGCCAGGCATGGGCCTGGCGGACCTCCAGCACCAGCGGGTGGAACGTGCTGTGCCCCACCTGCTCGGTGGCCACCTTCCGCCGATACCAAGGCCACCTGCGCGGGACCTCCTACAACGCAGTACGTGGGGGAACGACCGCAGAGGACTATCTCTGCGCGGTGTGCGACCCGCCACGACAAGCCGCGTTCTGGGACCACTGCCACGACCACGGCCATGTCCGCGGCCCGCTCTGTGCCAGCTGCAACACCATGGAGAGAGCGGGCACGGACTTCCTCACTCACACAGGGAGTGTGGCGCACCTCCTGGAATGCCGTGGCTGTCTCCAGCAGCGTTCCCTTCCCCGGCACCACCACCTTCAGATAGTCCGCAACCACCTGCACGCCACCAAGAGACATCAGCGCTGCGACATGCCTGCCACTGCATGCGTGAAAATTACTGCGCAAGGTGACGTGCTGCACTGCGTACTGCGCTGCTGGGGCCAATCCCAAAGCGAAGAGCAGGAGTTGAGCGCGTACCAGGTCACCGAACTGGTACGCCGGACCGTCGAGGCCGCACGTGCCGACACTGCAGGGCCATGAGCGCGGGCCCCGGTGCCCCGCCACACCCTTCCCTCACGAGCTCGGCCCGCTACCACCAGCCCATCCTTACGTTTCAACGCACTTCCTTACGGATTGCTAGGCTAGCTTCCTTACGTGTTGCTGGACGTGAGGAGATCGCACGTGACGGACACCGGAGACAGGGCGAATTCCGAGCCGCTGCGAGTGGAAGAGGCACGCAGACGGCTCTACGAACTAGTGGAAGCTGCCAGCCAAGGCCAAAGCGCCCGGATCGCGAAAGGCTCCCACCAGGCTGTACTGGTGCCGCTGGAGGCCCTGCCCCCTGAACGACAGGCAGCCCTGTCCCGGCTCCCGGCATCCCCGATCACCGAAGCCCGTACGCGCCTGGGAAGCCTGGTCGTGGCTGCGGCCCAAGGCCAGCCACAAGTACTGATGCGCCGCCGAACACCGCTCGCAGTCCTGGTATCCGCAAACGACCCGCTTGCGACATCGAGATCCACCGACCACAGCGCCCTCACGCCCGAAGGCCCATACGACAGCGCCGAAGAGACCCCCATCGCCCCCGTCACGCCCCCACCATCGGCCTCCACACCGCCAACTCATGCCCGCAGCCGGCCAGAGCACAGCCCGCGCCGCCTGGCCGCCCTCGGCGACGTCCTGCACACAGTCACCTCTCCCCGGACCCCCACCGCTCTCTCCTGGGGCCTGGCCACCCTCGATCAAGCCACCGGCGGCCTGCCACCAGGCTGCTTGATCCTGATCGCCGCCGCGCCCGGCGCCGGAGGATCCCTGCTCGCGGCGACCGCCGCCCGCCACACAGCGCTCACCCACGGGCGCCCGGTGCTGTACGCGGCATCAGGACTCACCCGCACCGACGTCGCAGCCCGCATCGTGGCAGCAGAAGCCGGCGCGGACTACCGCCGCCTACGAGCCGGAACCCTCTCCACCGCCGAACAAACAGCAGTCGACGAAGCATCCGCACGCCTGACCCAAGCCCCGCTCCACATCGACGACGGCACCGACCTCACCGCCGAAGCCATCACCGACACCGCCCCCTACATCGACCACCTCGCCCTCCTCGTCATCGACCGCCTCCAGCACACCCACGACCCAGCAGTACCCCTGTCAGGCCCCGCCCTGCACGCCGCCACCCGCACCCTGACCCGCCTCGCCCAACAGCTGCGCCTGCCCGTCATCGCCGCCCTGGACACCGACGACCCCGACACCGTGGCCGCCCTCGACCCCGACATCGCCCTCACCCTGACCCGCGAGGGCACACACGCCCACATCCACGTCACCGAACGCGACTTCGGCCCCCTGACCACCATCCACCTGCGCGCCGAACTGCTCTACGCCCGCTTCACCGACGCCCCCGCCTCGCCCGCCGAACCACCCCACCCTGCCCAGCCGGTCACCGCCCCCCAAGAACTGCCTCCCCACCCCGCCCTGGACACGCCCCCCCAGCCCAATTCCACCCCGACACCCACACGGACGCGGTCTCCCCGCTCCACTCATTCGAGCCTGGCCACATTCGTCTCCGACCGGGTAACCCGCGCACTGCACACGTACGGCGGTGACGCGGACGCAGCCCTGAAGGCCTTGGCGGGCGACGGCGGTTCAGCGATTCCTGACGTGATGGAACTGTTCGAAATCACACGGGTGGAGACGAACTATCAGCACACCACCTATCCCAAACTGCCCGAGCCGCTGATCCGCAAGCGGCGGGACAACGCCGACGACGTATGGGAAGCCCGCCCCAAGTTCACACACCCTTCCGTGCCCGAAGGCACGGAAGTGACCGAACTGGACGTCAACGCCGCCTACCTCGCTGCCCTCCAATCGGCGCACCTCCCGATCCGGACGATCACCCACAACCCGGATGGGTGGGATGACCTGGAGAACTATGGAAAAGGGCTCGATCTCGCGGGGATCTGCCGAATCGACCCGATCCAATGGGCTCATCCTGAACTGCCGCATCCCCTCGGCGACGACCGGGAGACCCCTGGGACAGTATGGGTACCGACGTCGGTGGTGCTGAGCCTGAAGGATTTCGCCTCACGATCGTACGGAGAACTCTGCGCACCGCCGGTGATCCGCGAGGCCTATGTCGCCAAGGGCAGCGCAGCACTCTTCAAGAGGCTGGTGCAGGTTCTCAACGAAGCCCGCATGCGCGCCATTGCAGACGACGACGAACTGACGAAGAAATACGTCGCAGCAATGTACGCGAAGTTGGTCTCCACCATGGGCGACAGTCGCAACAACCATCAACTACGGCGCCCGGAATGGCAGCACATCGTCCGCGGCCAGACATTCGCCAATCTGCGACGCAAGGCAATCCGTGCATATCAGGCAGGATTGACGGTTGTTCACGTAGGTGGCACAGACGAGCTCCACCTTTCCGGTAATGTATGGGGAACAGTCAGGAACGGCAAACCACTGTTCCTCGAAGGACGCGCACTGAACCAGATCAAGGTGAAGACGATTTCGCGCTGGGGAGACACATAATGGCCCGCGAGCCGCATACCGGAGGCCCCCTGCGCGACTGGGGACGCGGGCCCGACAGCGGCGGTACGGTCTTCGGCAAGCAGCTGAATACCGAAGTCCTCGATCTGATGCGGCATTCAGACATCATCCCTCCAGCCGACGCATCACCCGGCTGGAGGGCTCAACTGACCTACCTGAATAGCCGCAAAGGCGGACGCGAGGCCATGGACCGCGCCGGAATCCCTGCCAGGACCCGTCGCGGCTGGAAGACCCGTACCCCCAGCCGCGCCAGCCGGGAACGCATCAACCGAGCCTACTGGCAGCTTCGTGCCACCAACTGGAAGCGCACCGGAAACACCCCGCCCCCTCGTATCCGCGAAGCCATTGAGCAGCAGGTCAAAGAACGAGCCTACGGCAGGCGAATGACGATCACTCCTGTCGACTGGCGCGACGTAAACAGGCAAGCTCAGGGAGCTCAGAAGACTGCCAGCGAACGGGAGATCCGCCCCAGCCGGCGCAGCTGGGACAACCTGATCGATGCATGGGTGTCCGGTGATGAGACAGTCCTCGACACAGCTTGGATGGATTTCTCCAAAGAAATTGACTCTCCATCAGAACTCTATTATGAAGTCGAACATGTAGGGTTCGTACTCTAGGTCTGCGTTCCTTACGTAAGGGTTTGGCGTAGGGTTAAAGAAGGAAAGGGAGTGGGTCGAACACCCCAGTAAAGCTGGGAGAGTTACGGTTCACCTTCGCTTCGAGCCTCTGGGTCCAGCCGGCCTCCAGGGGGCCGCTTTCAGAGTGATGCCTTTAATGTGATGGGTCCCGTGTTTGTTTGAATTAAGTGAGCCCGTAAGATGCATAAGCTCATTCGCAAGAGAATCTCCCTGGCAAAAGTTACTGATTTTAATCATGAATTCGTAGAGAAAACAGGGATTCTGACGCTGCGTCACCCAATTCGCCTGTGTAGCCAGCCATGCGCGCGCAGCGCGCAATTCCTTATGCCGCGCAGCGGCATAAGCAAGCGGTCCGCAGGACCGAAACTACCCCGCGGCGTAGCAGCGGCGCTCCGCGGCTGCGCAGC
>NZ_JBFALC010000115.1:0-15870 GCF_040656035.1 Streptomyces sp. NPDC050211 | reverse complement strand
GGTCAACTGGCCGCCGCGCGCGGCGACATAGCCGTCCGGGCGGAGAAGCACCCAGTGGCCCGGGTCCAGACCGAGCGCCGTGCGCAGCCGGGCGTCGGGGTCGGCGAGCGGGCCCGGCCCGCCGTCGCCGTCCTCGCCGCCGACGGTGCGCACGGACAGCCACTGGCCGTACTGGACGGCGGCGGTGACGGCGACGCCGACGGGCGTGTCACCGGGTCCGGTGCCGCCCGCGGCGAGCAGCAACGACCAGCGGGGGTCGCGCAGTTCGTCGTGCAGGGCACGGCAGCCGGGTGCGGCGGGATCGTGGACGGGGGCCTCGGTGATCCGCCGGCCGGGGCGGGGGCCGGGGGTCGGCACGGTCCCGGACAGCACCACGGGTCCGGCGCCGACGACCTGCCGGAACGACTCGACGGTGGTCAGGCGGGAGTCGTCGTATCCGATGCGCAGGCCGGACATGCCGCCCAGGACCTTGCGCTGCAGGGCGCGGCGCAGCGCCGGCACGCCGCGCACGACGGCGAAGACGACGGGCAGCGCGGCCGAGGCCAGCAGGTTCTTCAGCTGGACCAGGAAGGTGGCGGTGCGGGTGGAGCCCAGCAGGGCCGCTCCGATCG
The DNA here is from genome assembly GCF_040656035.1 of Streptomyces sp. NPDC050211. Taxonomy (NCBI): domain Bacteria; kingdom Bacillati; phylum Actinomycetota; class Actinomycetes; order Kitasatosporales; family Streptomycetaceae; genus Streptomyces; species Streptomyces sp. NPDC050211. Next base: position 15,259 of record NZ_JBFALC010000115.1, on the reverse strand, counting down.
GCACGCGTTCCTCGCTGTAGGTGTCGAGCAGGGCCCGTCCCGCATGGCCCTGGTCGACCTGGGCGAGTTTCCAGGCGAGGTTGTAGGCCTCCTGGATGCCGGTGTTCATGCCCTGTCCGGAGGCGGGGCTGTGCACATGGGCGGCGTCGCCGGCCACGAAGACGCGGCCGTCCTGCATCCGCTTCACCATCCGCTGCTGGAAGGTGAACACGGAGGTCCACTGCGCCTCGCCGACCTCGACCGCGCGGCCGAGCCCCTTGGACAGCCTGGCCCCCAGCTGTGCCGTGCCGCCGTCGGGGGCGGGCGCGGTGTCCAGCAGCCGCCAGTGCCCGTCGCGGGCGTAGGGCACCATCATCAGGGCGTGTCCGCCGGTGTGGGTCCAGTAGATGGTGTCGGGCGCCAGGTCGGTGGCGACGGGCGCATCGGCGAGCATCCACCGCTCGCTGCTCTCGCCGATCAGCTCGAGGCCGAGCAGCTTGCGTACGGTGCTGTGCCCGCCGTCGCAGCCGACCAGCCATGAGGTCTCGGCGCTCTCCTCGACGCCGTCCGGGCCGCGCAGCCGCACCCGCACCGAGTGCGGGTCCTGCTCGAACCCGGTCAGGGTGACGCCCCACTCGATGTCGACGCCGAGCCGGGCCACGGCCTCGCGCAGCACCGCCTCGGTGTCGGTCTGAGGGGCGATCAGTGAGTACGGGTAGGAGGTCGGCATCGTGGTGTAGTCGGCCTCCAGCCGCACCAGGCGGCGTCCGGCGGAGTACATGGTGAAGGCGCGGTTGGGCCGTCCCCGGCCCAGGAGTGCGTCGACGACGCCCATCTGCGCGAGCGTCTCCAGGGTGCGCGGGTGCACCGCCACGGCCCGGCTGGTGGGCGCAGGGCCGGGGGCGGCGTCGACCAGCCGCACCCGCAGGCCCCGGCGGGCGAGTTCGTGGGCGGCGGTCAGGCCGACGGGGCCCGCGCCGACGACGATCGCGCGCGGCCGGTCGAGGTCGTGCATCACGCGCTCTCCTCGACGATCTCGTACAGGCCCGGGTCGGGCGTGGCCAGCGGGCCCAGGCCCTTGACCAGCAACTGGAACTCCTCGCTGCGGACGGCCTTTTGGTGGGCGGCGACGTCCTTCCACACGGCGAGTTCGAGGTAGACGTTCGGCTCGCCCGCGTGCCGCAGGGTCAGGTGGCTGACGTATCCGGGCTGGGCGGACATGTAGGCGGTGAGCTTGCCCTTGACGGCGAGGAAGGTGTCGAGGTCGCCGTGCACGGTCAGCTTGTTGACGAAGGTCACCATGGTCTTCTCCTCAAGAACCGGGGGATGCGAAGGTGCGGGGCGGGTGCGGTGGGTCAGGACGCGGCGCGCTGGGCGAGCTGCTGGCGGATCAGGCGCCGGGCGGGTTTGCCGGTGGGGGTGCGCGGCACCGTGTCCAGGGCCTCGGTGAGGCGGATGTGCTCGAAGGGGGCGAGCTGTTCGTTGGCGCGGGCCGTGATCGAGTCGAGGACGTCGAGGACCCGGGGGCCGGTGTCGGCCTCGTCGCGCAGGACGAGGCCCGCCCAGACCAGGCCGCCGTGTTCCTCGTCGGGCCAGCCGGCGACCACGCAGTCGGCGACCCTGGGGTCGGTGGCGAGGATCCCTTCGACCCGGCTGGGCGAGACGATCTCGTTGTCGTACTTGAAGATGTCGTCGAGCCGGTCGACCAGCCACAGGGCGCCGTCGTCATCGACGTAGCCGACGTCCCCGGTGGAGAACCAGCCGTCGGCGTCGATGCGCGCGCAGGTCTCCTCGCCGAGGTAGCCGGCCATCAGCTGGGGGCCCTTGACCTGGACCTCGCCGGTGGACCAGACGCCGACCGGGCGGCCGGTGGTGAGGTCGATGAGCCGGCACCGGGTTCCGGGCACCGGGGCGCCGACCGCGCCGGGCCGGTAGCGGCCGGGCTGCTGGCAGTGGGTGAGCGGGGCGAGTTCGGCCATGCCGTAGCCCTGGACGACGGGGACGCCGAGCAGCTCGCGCAGGGTGTGGGCGGCATCCCGGCGCAGTGCGGAGCCGCCGGAGAGCACGGCCGTCAGCCGGCCTCCGCCGCGGGCGGCACGCTCGGTGGCGGCGAGCCTCGGGTCGGCGGCGAGGCGGTGCAGCCGTGCGGGCAGCCCGTAGTAGTGGGTGGCGCCGGTGCCGGCGGCCACCGCCAGCGACACCAGCGGGTCCGGGTCGGGGCACAGCACCTGGCAGGCGCCCGCGTCCAGCGCCGAGTTGAGGTGCATGACGTGGTACAGCGGCAGGTGGTTGACGGTGACCGAGTCACCGTCCAGGCGGTGGGCCAGCGCGGTCTGCCGGGCGTTGGCGACCACGTTGCGGTGGGTGAGCAGCACGCCCTTGGGGCGGCCGGTGGTGCCGGTGGTGAACTGCACGCAGGCCACGGCGTCCAGGTCGGCGGTCACCGGTTCGGGGGCCTGCGGTATCCCGTCCAGGGCGGTGTGCAGGGGCAGGCAGCCGGGCGGCACCACGGCGTCGGGCGCGTCGGTCACCACGACGGTGTGCAGGGCGGGCAGGGCGGGGCGCAGCTTGGCCAGCAGGTGGGCCGTCGCGGCGGGCACCAGCGCGATCTCGGCGCCGGACGCGGCGAACACGTGCCGCAGTCCGTCCTCGCCGATCAGCGGGTTGACCAGCACCACCGTGGCGCCGGCGCGCAGGACGCCGTGATAGCCGGCGGCGAAGACCGCATCGAGGACGTTCGCCACGCCGATCCGCGCGCCCGGCCGGCCGCCGGTGTGCCGCTGCACATACGCGGCGATCCGGTCGGCGCGGGCGTCGAGGTCACCAAAGGACAGGGCCGCGCGGGCGGTGCGCACGGCGGTGCCGCCGGGGTCGCGTGCGGCGGACGCGCGCAGCAGGCCGTCCACCGGGATCTCGGGGTACGTGAACGTCGGCACGGTTCTCCTCCGGGTCGGTGGGCGGCGCGCACACCGCGCGGCGCCTTTCACGGTGGGCCGGAGCGCTCGAGGAAGGTTCGAAGGGTGCTGGAGCTGTGCTGCCGGCCCCATCACCCGCGTACGCCGGAGGGTGCCCGGTCGCTGGTCCCGCGGGGGATGAACAGGTCGCGGCGCACGCCGACCGGGTCGGTGCCGTAGGCGATCTTGCGGGTGATGCGCTCGCCGATGCGGGAGCGGAGGATCAGGGGGGCGGCGTGGGCGCGCAGCCGGGTGGTGACGGGTCCGCCGCGGCCGAGCAGTGCCTTGGCCTGCAGCCGCTGCATCCGGTGCACGGCGGCCGCCGCGGGCCTGCGCCGCACCTCGTAGGGCAGCAGCGCCGTCCGGCGCGCATCGCCCGTGCGGACGGCCTCCAGCAGGACGGGGTGGGCGGCGGCCGCGTCCTGCAGGGCGAGGTTGATGCCCTGGGCGCCGATCGGGCCGTGCGTGTGGGCGCTGTCCCCGACGAGCATCAGCCCGTCGCGTACCCACTCGGTGGCCTGGGCGGCGAACACGTCGAGCAGTTTCAGGTCCGCCAGCGCGGGCGGATGCTCCCTGAACAGGTCCGCGAACTGGGGCAGCGCGTCGGTCAGTTCACGGCGGATCGCATCGATGCCGCGGGCGGCGATCTTATTCCAGCTGCGGTGCGGCAGGGTCCAGCCGATGCGCAGCCGGCCGGGGTAGGTGTCGTGGACCAGGAGGGCGCCGCGGGCGGTGCGGTGGACCCGTACCTGCCCGGTGGCGGCGTGCGGCGCGGGCAGCGTGAACCACACCACGTCCTGGTCGAACGCCTCGGTCCGTCCGGCGTCGATGCCGGCCAGCATCCGGGTGCGGGAGTAGCGGCCGTCGGCGCCGACCACGACGCGGGCCCGCACCGTCGCCGTGTGCCCGGTGCCGTGCTGCGCCACGGCCCCGCAGGCCGCCTCGCCGTCGCGCAGCAGCGCACTGAGCCGGTAGCCCTCCAGCGGGGTGAAGCCGGGCAGGGCGCGGCAGGCGGCGAACAGTTCGAGCAGCAGATGGCGCTGCGGCAGGGCGAGCAGACGGTCGTACGGCGGTGTCAGGCGCCGGTAGTCGACGTCGAGCAGCAGCCGTTCGTCCTGCACCACCTGGAAGCCGCGCAGGCTGCAGGCGCCGCGGCCGGCGGCGGCGTCCAGGACGCCCAGGTCGCCCAGGACGCGCTGGCCGCCGGGCTGGAGGATCTCGCCGTGGAAGTCGCGGCGCAGTGCGGTGGAGCGCTCCAGCAGGGCGACGCGGACGCCGGAGCGCAGCAGCATCAGGGTCAGCGCGAGGCCGGCGGGGCCCGCGCCGACCACACAGACGTCGGTGTGCACTTCGTTGACCCGGTCCATCTGGGGCACCTTCATCCTCGTCCTCCTGGGGTGGGTTCCCGCGCCCCGAAAAGAGGGGGGCGGGGCTGCATCGAGGTGCGGCCGGCTCACCGCAGGGCCGGCGCGGCGCTCAGCCGCCGTACGACGCGGCAGGCCCGCCCGAGCAGGTGGGGCAGGTGGGGCCCGCGGACGAAGAAGTGGTCGCCGGGCAGGGTGCGGGCGTACAGCGGCCCCGCACTGAAGCGCCGCCAGCCGGCCAGTTCGGCGGGGGACACCAGCGGGTCGCCGGCGCCGGCGACGGTCAGCACCGGCACCGTCAGCGGGCCGCCCGCAGCCGGGGTGCGGGCGTCGCGGCGCAGCCGGTCGGCGAGGGTCAGGTCGGCGCGCAGCACCGGCATCACGGACCGGTACCAGTAGCTGCCGGGGGCGGTGCCCTCGGGCACCGCGCCCACCGTGTCGAGCAGATGCAGCAGGTGTTCGTCGCCCTCCCGGCAGGCGTCCGCCAGCCGGGAGGCGGCATCGGGCGGCGGGCAGGCGCCCACGGCGAGCAGCACCGGGCCGGGCAGTCCGGCCTCGTGCAGGGCCCGGGTGAGCGTGTAGGCGACCAGCGCGCCGAGGCTGTGCCCGTACAGCACGTACGGCGTGTGCGGCGCGGTGGTGAAGTCGTCCATCAGGTCGGCCAGCAGCGCCTGGCGTGTCGTCACCCTGGCCTCGCGGCGCCGGCCGTCGCGGCCGGGCAGCAGGTGCGGCACCGCCGCCACGCCGGTGCCCAGGCGGGCGCTCCAGCCGTGGAACGACGAGACACCCGCTCCGGCGTGCGCGAAGCAGTGCAGCAGCACCGGCTGTTCGTCGGGCATCGGCCGTCCCCTTTTTGTCTCCTCGCGCCTGGGGCCTGTCCGGCGGATCAGGCCGCGGGGAGCACACGGCGGCGGATCGGCGCCGGCGACCGACGACAAGGCGGCCGATGGCGTGCCCGGGCCCGCGTTAGCGGCGTGCTCCGCCGCCGAGGGCCTGGGTCGTCTCCCGCGCCCCGCCAGGCTCGCGCCCCGTCCTCGAGGCGCGCTCGGGCTCAGACCGCGTACAGGTTGAAGGTGGAGGTGGGGCGCGGCCCGCACGCCACGTCCAGCGCCGGGTCGACGGTGAGCATCGCCTGGTGCAGCCGCTGCAGCTGCGGCGAGGGCTCCACGCCCAGCTCCTCGATCAGCCGCTTGCGCAGCCGGCGGTAGACGTCCAGCGCGGTGGCCTGCCGGCCGGAGCGGTACAGCGCCACCATGGCCTGGGAGTGCAGGCCCTCGTGCTGCGGGTGCCGGGCGACCAGGTCGGTGAGCTCGGCGATGAGTTCGGCGTGCCGGCCCAGGCGCAGGTCGGAGTCGATGCGCCGCTCGACGGTGACCAGACGGCTCTCCTCCAGCCGCATGACCTCGATCTCCAGGATCGGCCCGACGCGCACGTCGACCAGCGCGGGCCCCTGCCACATGCCCAGCGCGTCCCGGAACAGTCCGGCCGCGCTGGCGTCCTCGCCCTCCTCGAAGGCCGACTGGCCGGCCGTCACCAGCTGCTCGTAGCGCTGGACGTCGACGCTCTCGGGCGGCACCTGCAGCAGGTAGCCGCCGTGCCGGGTGGCCAGCACCTCCTTGGCTGTGCCGGGGGCATCGGGCCCCATGGCGGTGCCCAGGCGGCGGCGCAGCTGCAGGATGTACGTCTGCATGGTGGTCATCGCGCTTTGGGGCATGTCGGTGCCCCAGATCTCCTCCATGAGGGTGGGCACAGGCATGACCCTGCCCGGGTAGAAGGCGAGCAGAGCGAGGATCTGCCTCGGCTTGCCCGCAGTCGGAACGATCGAGACCCCGTTGACGTGAGCGCTCAACGGACCCAGAACCTGTATCTCCACAGTTTCCTCCCCGTACCGGTTGAGTGGGTGCTTCCACTCGTTGGCTCAAAGCCGTCGGCCGTGCAGCACGCTAGCCCCGTTCCCGTGGCGCCCCTCGGTATCTCCAGCCGCGTTCAAGCGACCTTCCACACGCGGCCTTTCCACCTGGATCCGGCGCACTCGAGAACGCTTGTACGCAGGCTGGAGCCGGGCTCGCACGGACGGCCGCCGCCCGCGTGGGGTGGCTATCGTCCGCACGACGAGCGCCGCACCGCGCGGCCGTCGCGATGGCCGAACCGGACCGGATCACGACGGCCCCAGCACGCCACGCCACCCCTGGTGGCCGCCGCCCCACCCGACCAGTGACGGAGTCACCATGGAACAGCGCCGGCCCGTGCCCGACCGCCCCGCCGGCACCGAACCCGGCGCCCGCGTCGGCGTGTTCGGGCGGCACGGCGCCCCCGCCGCACCGCCCCACCCCGCCCTACGGCCACCCCGGACCGCGCACCGGCCGGCACCCGGACTGCCCGACGGGCCGTACCGCTCCCGGCGGCCCGGCCCCACACCGGACCGAGCGGCACCGCGATGACCGCGCCGGGCCCGGCCGCGCCGACCGCACCGCACGGCACCGCGATCACCGCACCGGACGGGACCGCTCCGACCGTGCCGAACGGAGCCGCGCCAACCGGACCGGGCAGGACCCCGCCGACCGCACCGCACGGGACCCCGCCGACCGGACCGGAGGGCACCGCGCCGACCGTGCCGGGCGGGGCCGCTGCGGCCGCTGCCGGGCGGGGCGCGTCGCTGTTGTCCGCCGGTGAGGAGACCGAGTTCCGGCTGCTGGGGCCGGTGGAGATCCGGGACGGCGGGGCGGGGAGCGACATCGTGCCGCCGGGGCCCAAGCAGCGCGTCCTGCTGTCCGCGCTGGTGCTGCACGCCGGCCGGCCACTGTCCGTGGACCAGCTCACCGAGGAGCTGTGGGGCGAGCGTCCCCCCTCCAACGCGGCGAACGCGCTGCAGGCACACGTGGCCCGGCTGCGCCGGCTGCTGCCGGAGCAGGCCGGGCCCGTCCCCGGCCACGAGTGGATCTCCACCGGGCCGGCCGGGTATCTGCTGAGCCTGGGCCGCGCCACCACCGACGTCCAGCGCTTTGCCCGGCTGTCCGCCAAGGGCCGCGCCGCCCTCGCCACCGACCCCGGCCACGCGGCCCAACTGCTGCGCCGGGCCCTGGCGTTGTGGCGTGGCCCGGCCCTGCAGGACAGCCGCTGCGGACCGCTGTGCACCGGCGAGGCCGACCGGCTGGAGGAGAACCGGCTGACCGCGCTGGAGAGCCTGTACGACGCATGCCTGCGCTGCGCCCAGCACGGCGAGATCACCGGCGAGCTGGAGAAGCTGACGGCCGACCATCCGCTGCGCGAGCGGTTCTATGACCTGCTGATGGTCGCCCTGTACCGCAGCGGCCGCCAGGCCGAGGCCCTCGGCGTGTACGAACGGGCCCGCCGCCGGCTCGTGCAGGGCCTGGGCATCGAACCGGGGCCGGTCCTGCGCGGGCGCCTTCAGGCGATCCTCACCCACGCCCCCGACCTGTCCGCGCCCGCGGGCCCAAACCGGTGCGCCGCGCCGGCCGGCACGGTCGAACTCGGCAGCGAGATCGCCCGCCTGCAGCGGCACATCGACGAGCTGTGCCGCCGTCAGGAGGCGCTGGTGCGCCGCTTCGACGCGCTGGCCGCCCGGCTGCCGGAGACGGCGTAGGCGCTGGCGCGCCCGCGTCGGGTTCAAGCCGTTCTCCAGGGACGTCGGCGACGCTTCGAGCGTCGACGTGGGGCTCGTGTTGTCGGCTGGGCGACGATTCGCGCCGCCGTCGTGACACCTGGAGGACAACTGTGAGGGACAGCCGATGAGAAGGGTCGTGATCACCGGAATCGGTGTGGTCGCCCCGGGCGGAGTGGGTACCAAGGAGTTCTGGTCGCAGCTCACCTCGGGCCGCACGGCCACCCGTGGCATCACCCTGTTCGACCCGGCCCAGTTCCGTTCGCGCATCGCCGCGGAGGTGGACTTCGACGCCGACGCGCACGGGTTCACCGCGGCGGAGAGCGAACGGCTCGACCGCGCCGCGCAGTTCGCGGTGGTCAGCGCCCGCGAGGCGCTGGCCGACAGCGGACTGGGCGGGCAGCTCGACCCGCTGCGCACCGGGGTCACGCTCGGCAGCGCGGTCGGCTGCACCAGCGGCCTGGACACGCAGTACGCGGCGGTCAGCGACAACGGCGCCCACTGGCTGGTCGACCACACCCGGGCCGTGGCCCATCTGTTCGACTACTTCGTGCCCAGCTCGCTGGCCGCCGAGGTCGCCCACACCGTCGGCGCGCAGGGGCCGGTCTCGCTGGTGTCCACGGGCTGCACCTCGGGCCTGGACTCCGTCGGGCACGCGGTCGAGCTGATCCGCGAGGGCAGCGCCGACGTCATGGTCACCGGCGCCACCGAGGCACCGATCTCCCCCATCACGCTGGCCTGCTTCGACGCGATCAAGGCCACCACCCCCCGCAACGACGAGCCGGAGTCCGCCTCGCGGCCCTTCGACCGCACCCGCAACGGGTTCGTGCTCGGCGAGGGGTCGGCCGTCCTGGTCGTCGAGGAGCTGCAGCACGCGCGCCGCCGCGGCGCGCATGTGTACGCCGAGATCGCCGGCTTCGCCAGCCGCAGCAACGCCTACCACATGACCGGCCTGCGCACGGACGGCAGGGAGATGGCCGAGGCCATCACCGCCGCCCTGGACGAGGCCAGGCTCGGCCCCGACGCCGTCGACTACATCAACGCCCACGGCTCGGGCACCAAGCAGAACGACCGGCACGAGACGACCGCGTTCAAGCGCGGTCTGGGCCAGCGGGCCCACGCCGTGCCGGTCAGCTCGATCAAGTCGATGATCGGGCACTCGCTCGGCGCGATCGGCTCCCTCGAGGTGGCCGCCAGCGCGCTGGCCATCGAGCACGGCGTCGTCCCGCCGACGGCCAATCTGCACGAACCCGATCCCGCCTGCGACCTGGACTACACGCCGCTGGTGGCCCGCGAGCAGGTGACCGACACGGTCCTCACCGTGGGCAGCGGGTTCGGCGGTTTCCAAAGCGCCATGGTCCTGACCCGTCCGCACCTGGGAGTGAGCGCATGACCGGCACGGCCCTCCTCGAACGTACCGCCACCGCCCCGGCGCCCCCGGGCCCCGCCGCGGCGGCCCGCCCCACCCACGCCGTGGTCACCGGCATCGGTGTCGCCGCCCCCAACGGGCTGGGCGCCGAGGCCTGGTGGGCGGCCGTCCTGCGCGGCGAGAGCGGCATCCGTGAGCTGACCCGCTTCGACGCCTCCCGGTATCCGGCCCGGCTCGCCGGCGAGGTGCCCGGCTTCGTCGCCGAGGACCATGTGCCCAGCCGGCTGCTGTCGCAGACCGACCAGGTGACCCGGCTGTCGCTGGTGGCCGCCGAGGAGGCGCTGGCCGACGCCGGCATCGACCCGGCCGAGCTGCCCCACTACGCGGCGGGCGCGGTCACCGCGGCGTCCGCGGGCGGTTTCGAGTTCGGCCAGCGCGAGCTGCAGGCCCTGTGGAGCAAGGGCAGCTCGCACGTCAGCGCGTATCAGTCCTTCGCCTGGTTCTACGCGGTGAACACCGGTCAGATCTCCATCCGCCACGGGCTGCGCGGCGCCAGCGGGGTGCTGGTGTCCGAGCAGGCCGGCGGGCTCGACGCCGTGGGACAGGCCCGGCGCCAGCTGCGCAAGGGCGCGACGGTCGTGGTCACCGGCGCCGTCGACTCCGCGCTGTGCCCGTGGAGCTGGGCCGCACACCTGGCCGAGGGCCGCATCAGCGTCAGCGACGACCCCCACCGCGCCTTCCTGCCCTTCTCGGCGGACGCCGGCGGCTACGTCCCCGGTGAGGGCGGCGCGCTGCTGATCCTGGAGGCCGCCGACGCGGCCCGCGCCCGCGGCGCCCGCACGTACGGCACGGTCGCCGGGTACGCGTCCACCTTCGACCCGGCCCCGCACACCGGCGGCGCCGGCCGGCTGGGCGCCGCGGCCGAACTGGCCCTGGCCGACGCCGGGGTACGCGCCGACCAGGTCGACGTGGTCTTCGCCGACGGCGCCGGCGAGCGGGCGGCCGACCGCGTCGAGGCCGAGGCGCTGGGCGAGTTGTTCGGGGCGTACGGCGTCCCGGTGACCGCGCCGAAGAGCATGACGGGCCGGCTCGCCGCCGGCGGCGCCTCGCTGGATGTGGCCGCCGCTCTGCTGTCGCTGCGCGACCAGGTGATCCCGCCCACGACCGGCACCCGGCGGGTAGCCGACGACTGCCCCCTGGACCTGGTGACGGGCACCCCGCGCCGGGGCGTCGAACTGCGCACGGCGCTGGTGCTGGCGCGCGGCCGCGGGGGCTTCAATGCCGCGGCCGTGGTCCGCGCATAGCCACCGCCCGCCTGTCCACCCGTCCCGCCCGCACCGATGGAACACCGAAGAACGAAGAACACCGCAGAACACTGCAGAACACCGGAGAAAGAGGTATCCGTGAACCGGCTGGAACTCACTGATCTGACAGCCCTGTTGCGCGAGTGCGCGGGCGAGGAGGAGGGCGTGGACCTGGACGGCGACATCCTGGATGTCCCGTTCGGCGAACTCGGCTACGACTCGCTGGCGGTGCTGCAGACGACCGGGCGCATCGAGCGGGACTTCGAGGTGCTGCTGGACGAGGAGGCCGTGGACGAGGCCGAGACCCCGCGCGCCTACCTGGAACTGATCAACCGGGCGCTGTCCGAGCGCGCCGGCGTGTGAGCGGGTGCGTGAGATGACTGCCCCCAACCGCAGAAGCTTCGTGGCCACAACGATCGCCGCAACCGCCGCAACTGCCGCGGCCGGCGTCACGGCGGCGCCGGCCGCCGCGCGCCCGGCCGGCCCGGCCGGATCCGGGCCCGTGGTGGTCGGCCCGGCGGACCCGCGCTACGAGGACCTCGCCCGGCGCGGCAGCAACAAGAGGTTCTTGGCCCGCCCCGAGTCCTTCGTGCTGGCGACGACCACCGAGCAGGTGGTGCGGGCGGTGCGCGCGGCGGTACGCGACGGCGAGCGCATCGCGGTGCGCAGCGGCGGCCACTGCTACGAGAACTTCGTGGGCGACGCCTCCATCCGCCGGGTCATCGACCTGGGCGCCATGGACACCGTCCGCTGGGACGCGCAGCGCGGCGCCTTCGAGATCGGGGCGGGCGCCCGCCTGATGGACGTGTACCGGACCCTCTACTACGGCTGGGGCGTGACCGTCCCCGGCGGCGCCAGCGCGACGGTCGCCTTCGGCGGCCATGTGCAGGGCGGCGGTTACGGCGCCCTGTCCCGCCGCCACGGCATCTCCAGCGACCACCTGCTGGCCGTGGAGGTGGTCGTCGTGGACGCCGCCGGCCGGGTCCGCCCGGTCATCGCCACGCGGGAGGCGCACGATCCGCACCGGGACCTGTGGTGGGCCCACACCGGGGCGGGCGGCGGCAACTTCGGTGTCGTCACCCGCTACTGGTTCCGCTCCCCCGCGGCCCGGGGCACCGATCCGGCGGCCGCGCTGCCGCGCCCGCACCCCAGCGTGCTCACCTCCACCGTGATGTTCCCGCGCGAGGGCATGACCCAGAACGCGTTCCGCGCGCTGGTGGGCAACCACGGCCGCTGGCACGAACGCCACAGCGGCCCCCGCTCGCCGTACACGGGCCTGTTCAGCGGCCTGGTCCTGCTGGGTCACCAGGGCGAAAGCGACCAGGGCCTGAGCGCGATCGCCTTCACCCACCTGGACGCGACCCTGCCCGACGCGCAGCGGCTGCTGGCGGACCACATCGCCGCGCTCAGCGCCGGCGTGGGGGTGGAGGCCTACGTCGCACCGCCGCAGACACTGCCGTGGCTGGCCTCGGTCGAAGAGCTGGCGGCGGCGCAGGACGCGGAGACGGGCCGTCAGAAGATCAAGTCGGCGTATCTGCGCAGGGCGTTCACCAGCGCCCAGATCGACGTCCTGTACGACCGCCTCGGCAGCCCGGAGCACACCAACGAGTCCAGTTCGGTGTCCATCCAGTCCTACGGCGGCAAGGTCAACACCCTCGCCCCGGCGGCGACGGCCTCGGCGCAGCGCGACTCGGTGATGAAGGCCCTGTTCATGAACACCTGGCAGGACCCGGCCAAGGACACGGCGAACGTGGACTGGCTGCGCCGCCTGTACGCGGACGTCTACCGCGACACCGGCGGCGTCCCGGCCCCGGGCGGCCGCAGCGACGGCTGCTTCATCAACTTCCCCGACATCGACATGGCCGACCCGAAGTGGAACACCTCCGGCATTCCCTGGCACCGGCTGTACTTCGGGGACAACTACCGCCGTCTGCAGGCGGTCAAGGCGAAGTGGGACCCGCGGGGCGTGTTCGGCCACCCGCTGTCCGTGCGGGCGGCCCGCTGAGCCCCCTGGTCCCCACGGCCCGGAGCGGGCTGCCCCGAACAACCGGGGGCGGCCCGCTCCGGGCCGTGGGCGGCGGGCGCTCAGCGGCGGGGGGCCGCCTCCCGTTCCAGCACCGGTGCGTACAGGTTCGGGTCGCTGGTGCTCAGCGCGCGCAGCGCCGCCGCGTGCGGGGCGAAGTCCGGGTGGGTGACCGCCGCCTGGAAGGAGGCGGCGTCCGTCCATTCGGCGATGTTGACGTACGCGCCCGCCTGCCGCGTGTGGCGCAGCAGGCGGTGGCGCAGGAATCCGGGGCGGTCACGGAAGAAGGCCGAGGTGTCCTCGAAGAGCCGCTCGAACTCCTCGGCCGGGCCGGTGACCGTGAACCGGTTGATGAAGGTGACCACGTGTTCCTCCGGGCCGGTGAAACGGGCTGACGTAGGCGTACCCACGCAACGTTGCGCGCCCGGCTCGAGCCGGACTCGAAGCAGGGCCGAGCGGCGGCATCGACACTGCTCGCACTGCCGTCGACCTCCCGGAAGGACACCCATGGCAAGGCCATCGAGGGAATCCGCGTACGCGATCCTCGCCGAGAACGTGTGCAAGCGGTACGGCGACGCCCCGGCCCTGAGCGGGTTCGGGCTGCGGGTGCCCGAGGGCACCGTGCACGGGCTGCTCGGCCACAACGGCGCCGGCAAGACGACCGCGGTCCGCATCCTGTCGACGCTGGCCCGGCTGGACGAGGGCCGCGCCGAGGTCGCCGGTTTCGACGTGGTCCGCGACAGCGCACAGGTGCGGGCGCGGATCGGGCTGCTCGGCCAGCACGCCGCGGTCGACGAGGTGCTCAGCGGCCGCCAGAACCTGGTGATGTTCGGCCGGCTCTACCACCTGGGCAAGCGTGCGGCCGGTGCGCGCGCGGACGCGCTGCTGGAGCAGTTCGGGCTCACCGGCACGGGCTCCAAGCAGGTCAAGGACTACTCGGGCGGGATGCGGCGGCGCCTGGACCTCGCGGCCAGTCTCATCCTCGCGCCGCGGGTGCTCTTCCTCGACGAGCCGACGACGGGGCTGGACCCGCGCAGCCGCAACGAGGTGTGGGCCGCGGTGCGCTCGCTGGTCCAGGACGGCACCACGGTGTTGCTGACCACGCAGTACCTGGACGAGGCGGACCAGCTCGCCGACCGGATCTCGGTGATCGCCTCCCCCGGCGGGGCCGGCGGGCGGCTGATCGCCGAGGGCACCCCCGACGAGCTGAAGTCGCAGATCGGCGGCGACCGGATCGACGTCACGGTCCGCCACAGCGGTGACCTCGCCGCGGCGGCGGGCGTGCTGACCCGGATCACCGGCCGGGACCCGGACACCGACACCGAGAACCGGCGGGTGGGCGCCCCGGTCCAGGACCGGGTCGCCGCGCTGTCCGAGATCGTGCGCGCGCTCGGCGAGGCGGGCGTGGTGGCCGAGGACATCGCCCTGCGCCGCCCCACCCTGGACGAGGTCTTCCTGCACCTCACCGGCACGGACAAGACCGAGAAGAAGGAAGAGGTGACGGTGTGAGCACCGCAGTTGCCAAGTCCGAGGCCACTACCGGCGGCGCCCGCTGGGCGCTGTCCGACTCCTGGGTACTGACCGGCCGTTCGCTGGCCCACTGGGCCCGCAATCCCGCCCCCGTCATCATCGGCCTGCTCTTCCCGATCATGATGGTGCTGATGTTCGGGTACCTGTTCGGCGGGGCGATGCAGGTGCCCGGCGGGGGCAGCTACCGCGAGTTCCTGGTGCCGGGCATGTTCGCCATGACGATGGTCTTCGGCATCGAGGTGACGATGCTGGCCGTGATCAGCGACGCCGCCAAGGGGGTCACCGACCGGTTCAGGGCGATGCCCACGTCCGCCGCGGCGGTGCTGACCGGGCGCAGCATCGCCGACATGCTCAACTCGGTCCTCGGGCTGACCGTGATGATCCTGTGCGGCCTGGCCGTCGGCTGGCGCGCGAACGACGGGTTCGCCCGGGCGCTGGCCGCCGTCGGGCTGCTCCTGCTGCTGCGCTTCGCCCTGCTGTGGGTGGGCATCTACCTGGGGCTGGTCTTCACGGACCCGGCCGCCGTCACCGCCGTGCAGACACTGGTGTGGCCGCTGGGGTTCCTGTCGAACGCCTTCGTCTCGCCGGACACCATGCCGGGCTGGCTCGCCGCCCTCTCCGAGTGGAATCCGCTGTCGGCGACGGTGACGGCCGCGCGGCGGCTGTTCGCCAACCCCGGCTGGGACACCGGGACCTGGGCGGCGGATCAGGCCATTGTCATGGGCGTGGTGTGGCCGGTGATCATTTTTGCGGTTTTCTTCCCGCTGTCCGTGCGACGCTACCAGCGGCTCGGCAGCTGACACCGAACCGCCCCGAACCGGGCCGGGCCGGCCCGGCCCGGGCTGAACGAAGGGGAATGCAGAGGGACATGGCAGTGATGACGGGCGCTTGGGCCGACGACCTCACCCGGTGCGCGGTGCTCTTCGAGGCGGCCGACCCGCCCCGCGCGGGCACCGTGGTGTTCTGGGATCCGCCGGGCGGCGAGCCGGGGTTGGCGGCCGGCCAGGCCGGCCGGACGGACACCGTGGACGTCGTCACCGTCGAGGACGGCACCCCCGCCACCCGCACCGTGGCGGCGCTGCGGCTGTCCGTCGCGGACGCGCTGGCGGTGCTG
>NZ_JBFALC010000114.1:0-16459 GCF_040656035.1 Streptomyces sp. NPDC050211 | reverse complement strand
GCCGACGGGAGCCGGGCCGGGCCGTGGTCCCGCCGGCGGGACACCGCCCGGGCCGGCCGGCCGGTCGAGCAGCTGCCGCCGGTTCCACGCCGGGCAGGGGGTCTTCGGCACCCACCCCTACAGCAAATTCTGGGCGCACCGGACATCCGGGCAAGGAGGGGCCCAGGGGCCGTCAGGCATTGAATTGCGGTGAGCGGCGGTGGCTCAATTCTTGGAGTGCCGGACAGGAAACCGGCAGGTCCGCGGGCGGCGTTGGGCGGCGCCGTCACCCGGTCCGCGGCGTCCGGCATCGTCACAAGGGGGCAGGCCCCGCGCGCCGCCCCCGTGCGGCCCGCGCGCCGCGTTGGGCGCACCTGCCCCCTTTGCACGTCCCACCACCGATTCTGTCCGGGCCGTCCCCGCGTCCGAGGAGAGACAAGAGATGACTCACCGAGACGACTGCCGGTGCGGCTGCGCCCTCGCCTCCTTCGCCGACGGCGGCCTGGCGGGCACCGCGGGCGGCATCCTGGGCTGCGGCGGATACGTGCCGGACCGGGTGGTCGACAACACGCAGGCCGCCGCCGCGGCGGGGGTGACCCCGCAGTGGATCGAGTCCAGGACCGGGATCCTCGCCCGGCGCTACGCGCACCCCGACCAGGCCGCCTCCGACCTCGCGGAACACGCCGCGCACGCCGCGCTGCGCGACGCCGGCCTGGCCGCCGACCGGCTCGGCCTGGTCGTCGTGGCCACCTCCACCCCGGACTTCCCGCAGCCGCCGACGGCCTGTCTGCTGCAGCACCGGATCGGGGCGCGGCACGCGGCGGCCTTCGACCTCAACGCGGTGTGCAGCGGCTTCGTCTACGCGCTGGAGGCCGCCCGCCGCATGCTGCCGCCGGGCGGACATGCCCTGGTGGTGGGCGTGGACATCTACTCCCGGATCATCGACCCGACCGACCGGCGCACCGTCTCCCTGTTCGGCGACGGCGCCGGCGCGGTCGTCGTCGGCCCGCTCCCCGGCAACCGCGGTGTCCTCGCCACCGAGCTGGCCAGTCACGGCGAGCACCAGGACCTGATCAAGGTTGAGGCGGGCGGCAGCCGGATGCCCGCCTCCAAGGAGACCCTGCAGGACGGGCTGCACTACTTCACCATGGACGGCCACGGCGTGAAGACCTTCGTCAAGGACCACCTGCCGGGCGCGGTGCACCGGTTCCTGGCCCACGCCGGCGTCGCCGCCACCGAGATCCGCCACTTCGTCCCGCACCAGGCCAACGGCCGCATGATCGACGCCCTGCTGCCGGAGCTGGACCTGCCGCACGCCGCCGTCCACCGCACCCTGGACCGCTACGGCAACACCGGCGCCGCGTCCGTCCCCCTCACCCTCGCCGCCGCCCGCGACCTGATCCACCCGGGCGACCTGGTCCTGCTGGCGGGCTTCGGCGGCGGCATGACCACGGGGCTGACGCTGCTGCGCTGGTGACCGCCGGGGGGCAGCCGGCTCGAGGGGTTCTCCAGCCGGTCTTGAGCGGGTGCGGCCTAGGGTCGTGGGCCAGGACTGTCCACCGGTCCGCACGCTCGAATCAGAGGGATGTCCATGCGAATTGCCTCACCCGCCGCGTCCAGGGCGCACTCCCAGCTCACGCTGGAGGAGGTCACCAAGCGCTACGACGACCATGTCGTCCTGGACCGGGTGTCCCTGACCGTCGGCCCGGGCGAGAAGGCCGGCGTCATCGGGGACAACGGGTCGGGCAAGTCCACCCTGCTGCGGATCATCGCCGGCGCCGAGAGCGCCGACAACGGCGAGGTGACCGTCACCGCCCCGGGCGGCATCGGCCATCTCCCGCAGCGCCTGGACCTGCCCGCCGGCGCCACCGTGCGGGACGTGCTGGACGGGGCGTTCGCCGATCTGCGGGACCTGGAGCGCCGGCTGCACGCCGCCGAGGACGCCCTGGCCGACGACGACCCGCGGCTGCTGGACGCCTACGGCGACCTGCTCGCACAGTTCGAGCACCGCGGCGGCTACGAGGCCGACGCCCGCGCCGATGCCGCCCTGCACGGGCTGGGACTGCCCGGACTGGACCGTGAGCGGGACGTCGACACCCTCTCCGGCGGCGAACGCCGCAGGCTGGCCCTGGCCGCGACGCTGGCCGCCGCGCCCGAGCTGCTGCTGCTGGACGAGCCCACCAACGACCTCGACGACCAGGCCGTGGCCTGGCTGGAGAAGCGGCTGCGCGAGCACCGCGGCACCGTGGTGGTCATCACCCACGACCGGGCCTTCTTGGAGGCCGTGACCTCCGCGATCCTCGAGGTCGACCCGGACCGGAAGACCGTCAACCGCTACGGCGACGGCTACCAGGGCTATCTGCGGGCCAAGGCGGCCGCCCGGGCCCGCTGGGAGCGGGAGTACCAGGACCATCTGGCCGAGATCGCCCGCCAGGAGACCCTCGCCGCCAACGCCGGCCGGATGCTCGCGATGATCGCCAAGAAGGGCCCGTGGGCGTTCAGCGGCTCCGAGCACCACCGGGCCCGCTCCTCCTCGACCGCCACCTCGGGCAAGGCCCGCAACGCCCATGAGCGGCTGCGCAGGCTCAAGGAGAACCCGGTGCCCCGGCCCCCGGACCCGCTGCGCTTCACCGTCTCCCTCACCCCGGCCGGCACCCCCGCCGGCGCCGGCGGCCGGGAAGAAGCAGGGGTGCTCGCCGAGGTGCGCGGCCTGGAGGTGACCGGCCGGCTGCGGCTGGCGCGGCTGGCCGTCGCCCCCGGCGAACGGCTGCTGATCACCGGGCCGAACGGGGCGGGCAAGTCCACCCTGCTGCGGGTGCTCGCCGGCGACCTCGAACCCGATGCCGGCACCGTGCGGCGGGCCGCCCACACCGGCTGGCTGCGCCAGGACGAGCTGCCCAGGCAGCCCCGGCGTTCGGTGCTGGCCGAGTTCGCCGAGGGCCGCCCGGGCCACCCGGACGAGTACGCCGACGAGCTGCTGGCGGTTGGCCTGTTCCGCGCGGCGGAGCTGAACCTGCCGGTCGGTTCCCTGTCGGTGGGCCAGCGCCGCCGGATCGACCTGGCCCGGCTGGTGACCCGGCCGGTGGACCTGCTGCTGCTGGACGAGCCCACCAACCACCTCTCCCCGCTGCTGGTGGAGGAGCTCGAAGCGGCCCTGGCCGGCTATCCGGGCGCGGTCGTCGTGGTCACCCACGACCGGCGCATGCGCCGCGCCTTCACCGGCTCCCGTCTTCACCTGGACGAGGGCGCCGCCGTCACCGGCTGACGCGCACCGCCGCCGCCCGGACGGCGTCGAGCAGCCCGGCCTGCCGCTGTGACTCCTCGCCGAGCAGGCGCAGTTCGCCCGCCACGTGCCGGCGCTCGCGCACGGCGGCGGCGAAGAAGCGCAGCACGGCCTCGAAGTGGTCCTCGGCCGGGATGCGGATCTCGGTGCGGTCGGTGCCGGCCGTCAGCCGCAGCACGGGCGCGACATCGGGCGCGGTCGTGTAGACGTGGTCGACGGCGAGCGTGCCCGTGCTGCCCTGGATCTCGTACCAGGAGCGGTAGTGGTGCTCCATCCCGAACCGGACCTGCGCGGTGGCCCCGCCGGGCGCGGCGAGCAGGACGGCGCCGCCCGTGTCGACGCCGTACCGCTCGCTGTGCCGCAGCACCGCCCCGGCGACCGTGAGATCGCCGCCGAGCAGCCTGAGGGCCGCCCGCAGCGGGTAGACGCCGTTGTCGAGGAGCGCGCCGCCGCCCAGGGCCGGGTCGTAGCGGGTGTCGCCCTCGGGGCGGGGCGGGATGGTGAACGCGGCCGAGACCGCGCGCAGTTCGCCCAGGGCGTGCGCCGTCAGCAGCTCGGTGACCTTCTTCTGGGCGTGGTGGTGCAGGAACATGAAGTTCTCCAGCAGCACCAGGCCGCGCTCGGCGGCCAGCGCGAACAGCTTCTCCGCGTCCGGGCCGCAGGTCGCCAGCGGCTTTTCCACCAGGACGTGCTTGCCCGCAAGGAGGGCGCGTTCGGCCCAGGCCGCGTGCAGCATCGTGGGCAGGCACAGATAGACGGCCTCGGTCTCGTCACCGGCCAGCAGTTCGTCGTACGACGACAGCGCGACGCCCCCGAAACGGGCCGCGAAGGACGCCGCCCGGGCGGGATCCCGGGCCGCCACGGCGGCGAGCTCGAGGCCGGGCGTGCGGTGCAGTGCCGGCAGGGTGCGGCGGGCGGCGATGTCGCCGCAGCCGAGCAGGCCCAGGCGCAGGGGAGCAGAAGTGACGGCCATGGCTCAGTACAGGGTGTGCGCGCACACCACCAGCGTGCGCAGCTCGACGTTGAGGTAGTGGCTGTGCGCCAGCAACTCGGTGAGCTGGGCGAACGTCAGCCACGCGTAGTCCTCGGGCACCTCCTCGGTGAAGTCGTCGCCGGCCTCGACGATGGTGTACCGGTTCACCGCGTGGTGGAAGCGGCCGCCCTCCTCGGACTGCACGGCGTCGTAGTGGATCCGGCTGCCGGGCGCGGCGAGCACGTCGGCGAGGAACGGCGGATACGGTTCGGTGCCCGGGCCGGTGTGGTCGGCGGGGCGGCAGTGCACGGTCGGCGCCAGCTCGGCCACGTTGAGGTGGCCCACATCGACCCGCGCCTGGACCAGGGCGTGCAGGGTGTTGTTGATGCGCTTGACGATCAGCGCCATCAGCCCCGGCACCTGCGGCTGGATCAGCGGCTGGGTCCAGGCGGCGACCTCGCGGTTGCTCGCCGAGACATCCGCGCCGATGACCTTGAAGCGGCGGCCGCTGGCGTGGCCGATCTCCGTCTCGCCGAACAGCCAGCCGTCCTCGGCGACCTCGGGCAGCGGCACCCGGCGCTGGACCAGCTCGCGCAGCGCCCGGATCCCGGTCAGCCAGCTGTGGATCTCCGCCGTGGTGGCCAGGGCGGGGGCGGCCGGGTCGTGGAAGGAGCGCAGCACCGCATCGCCGGGATCGCCGGTGGTGGCGCCCGCGGTGGGCAGGCAGGCGAGGATGGAGCGGGCGTCCATGTTGACCACGTTGTCCAGCCGCAGCAGCCGCAGGATCTGACCGAAGGTCAGCCAGCAGAAGTCCGGGCCCGCCTGAAGGTCCTCGTCGATCTCCACGATCATGTTGCGGTTGCGTTTGGCGAGGAACCAGTCGGCCTGCTCGGACTGGAGCACGTCCACCAGCACCCTGGCCCGGCCGCGGTCCATGAACAGGTCCAGGAACGGGATGTCGCGGCCGTTGTGCACGCCGGTGAAGTTGCTGCGGGTGGCCTGCACCGTCGGGGAGAGCTGGAGCATGTTGATGTTGCCCGGCTCCATCTTGGCCTGCATCAGGAAGTGCAGGACCCCGTCGATCTCCCGGGCGACGATGCCCAGCAGGCCCACCTCCGGCTGCACGATGATCGGCTGCTTCCAGCCGCGCGCCGGGAGTCCGTCGGCGAGCACATGCAGGCCCTCCACCGCGAAGAACCGGCCCGACTCGTGCCGCAGATTGCCGCTGCCCGTCTCGAAGGACCAGCCCCGCAGCTGCGCGAAGGGGACGGGGGTGACCTCGAACCGTCCGCGGCGGGCGTGTTCGGCCAGCCAGCCCGGCACCCGGTCCACCGGCATGGCCGCCGTGTCGCTCACGCGGGCCGAGGCCAGCAGGCGCCGCGCGGTCTGCGCCCGGTCCGCGGCCGCGGCCGGTGCCGGGGTGCCAACAAGCAGGTCAACGAGCATGATCCAGCGCCTCCGCGATGATGTGGCCGACGGACTCCGTGCGGTCGTTGAGGTAGAAGTGGCCGCCGGGCAGCACCTGCAGGGCGAACGGGCCGCCCGCCACCTGCGACCAGCGCCGCGCGTGCTCGACGGACACGTTCGGATCGCTGTCGCCGGTCAGCACGGTCACCGGGACGCGCAGGACAGGGACCGGCTGATGGCGGTAGGCGCCCGCCATCGCGTAGTCGTTGCGCAGCGCGGGCAGCACCATGCGCAGCAGTTCCTCGTCCTGCAGCACGGCCGGGTCGGTGCCCTGCAGCCGGGTGATCCGGTCGATCAGCGACCGGTCGTCCAGCAGGGCAGGGAGGTCGTGCCGGGGCACGCCCGGTGCCCGGCGCCCGGAGAGGAAGACATGCAGCGGAGGGCGCCCCGAGGCGGCCAGCCGGCGGGCCGTCTCGTAGGCGAGGGTGGCGCCCAGGCTGTGCCCGAACAGGGCGAAGGGCTCATCGGTCCACGGCTTGAGCTCCGGCAGCAGCGTCTCGATGAGTTCCTCGACGGTGGGGATGAACGGCTCGTGCCGCCGGTCCTGGCGGCCGGGGTACTGCACGGACAGCACCTCGATCCCGGCGGGGGCGAGGGTGTCGGCGAGCGGGCGGAAGGCGGTGGCCGAGCCGCCGGCGTGCGGAAAGCACACCAGCCGCACGGCCGCGGCCGCGGTCTGGGTCTGGGCGGGGCGGTAGCGGCGCAGCCACACGCCGCAGGGGGCGGCCGGTGCCCGGGTCGGGGTCGGTAGGGTCACGGCGGTTCAGCTCCTCGAAGGCGGCGTGTAGCGGGGCAGCCGGCCGGAGGCGGCGACCTCGGCGAGCGTGGGGGCGGCGGCGTCCTTGGCCGAGCGCACCGGCGGGGCGTCCAGGGCGTCCAGGTCCCCGTGCAGGTTCCAGGGCAGGGCCAGCGCCGGGTCGAGCGCGTCGAGGTCGACCATCGCGCCGGGCACGTACTCGGTGGACAGCAGGTAGTTCACGCAGGTGCCCTCCTCCAGGGCGAGGAAGGCGTGGCCGATGCTGCCGGGCATGTACAGGGCGATGCCGTCGCCGGCCTGAAGCCGGGTCGCCTGGTGGGCGCCGAAGGTCGGCGAGCCCACCCGCAGGTCGACCATCACGTCGAGGATCGCGCCGCGCACGCAGCTGACCAGCTTGCTCGCGTCGCCGGGCACGTCACCGCAGTGCACCCCGCGCAGCACCCCGCGCCGTGAGACGGAGTTGTTGACCTGGCGGACCGTGAACGCCAGCCC
Source organism: Streptomyces sp. NPDC050211 (assembly GCF_040656035.1). NCBI lineage: Bacteria > Bacillati > Actinomycetota > Actinomycetes > Kitasatosporales > Streptomycetaceae > Streptomyces > Streptomyces sp. NPDC050211. The sequence continues at coordinate 9,508 of NZ_JBFALC010000114.1, read as the reverse complement.
GGTCGCCCCGGTCAGTGCGCTGTGCTTCGCGGCCTCGTAGAAGTGGCCGCGCTCGTCGGAGATCTTCTTGGGGACGAGCCGGTAGGTGCCGGGGATCGTGGTTTCATCGATGCGCACGGTCACCCGCCCCTCGTGCGGTGCGCTCCTTGAGCGGCTCCCACCAGGGCCGGTTGGCGCGGTACCAGGCCACCGTGTCGGCCAGCCCCCGCGCGAAGGGGATCCGCGGGGCGTACCCCAGCTCGGTAGAGATCTTCGTGATGTCCACCGAGTAGCGGCGGTCGTGCGCGGCCCGGTCCGCGACCCGGCGCACCGCCGAGTGGTCCCGGCCGCACAAGTCCAGCAGCCGGTCGGTGAGTTCGAGGTTGGTCAGCTCGGTGCCGCCGCCGATGTTGTAGATCTCGCCGGGTCGGCCCTTGGCGGCGACCAGGGCGATGCCCCGGCAGTGGTCGTCGACGTGCAGCCAGTCCCGGCTGTTGCCGCCGTCCCCGTACAGCGGGACGTCGAGGCCGTCCATGAGGTTCGTGGTGAACAGCGGGATCGCCTTCTCCGGGAACTGGTACGGCCCGTAGTTGTTGGAGCAGCGGGTCACGCACACGTCCAGGCCGTGGGTGCGGTGGAACGCCAGCGCCAGCAGGTCGGAGGCGGCCTTGGAGGCGGCGTAGGGGGAGTTGGGCAGCAGCGGGTGGTCCTCGGGCCACGAACCGTGCTCGATCGACCCGTACACCTCGTCCGTCGAGACATGCACGAAGCGGCCGGCGCCCGCCTCGGCGGCGGCCTGCAGCAGGGTCTGGGTGCCCAGCACGTTGGTGCGGACGAACGCGGAGGCGTCGGCGATCGAACGGTCCACGTGCGACTCGGCCGCGAAGTGCACCACCAGGTCGGTGCCGGCCATCAGCTGTCCGGTCAGCCGCGCATCGCAGATGTCCCCGTGCACGAACTGAAGGCCCACGTGGTCGCGGACCGGGTCCAGATTGGCGCGGTGGCCGGCGTAGGTGAGCGCGTCCAGCACCACCACCTGGGCCCCGGCGAGGTCCGGATAGGCGCCGGACAGCAGCTCTCTGACGAAGTGCGAGCCGATGAAGCCCGCACCGCCGGTCACGAGGACACGCATCTGACCAAGGCCTTTCCTGAAAGTGGGGGACAAGCGGGACGAGGGGGGCGAGGGGGTTGCCGGGGTCAGGCGGGAACGGCGCGGCCGGCGAGTTCGCGCACGTAGTCGCCGTAGCCCGAACTGCCCAGCTCGCTGCCGAGTTCGAGGCACTGCTGGTGCGTGATGAACCCCATCCGCAGGGCGATCTCCTCCAGGCAGGCGATCCGTTCGCCCTGGCGCTGCTCCAGCAGCTGCACGTACTGGCTGGCCTGGAGCAGCGAGTCGTGCGTGCCCATGTCCAGCCAGGCGAACCCGCGGCCCAGCTCGCTCAGCCGGGCCCGGCCCTGCGCCAGATAGGCGAGGTTGACGTCGGTGATCTCCAGCTCGCCGCGTGCGGACGGGGTCAGCCGGCGGGCGATGTCGACCACGTCGTTGTCGTAGAGGTACAGGCCGGTGACGGCCAGGTTGGAGCGCGGCCGGGCGGGCTTTTCCACCAGGGACAGCAGCCGGCCCTCCGCGTCCACCTCGCCGACGCCGTACCGCTGGGGGTCCTTGACCGGGTAGCCGAACAGCTCGCAGCCGTCCAGGCGGGCGACGCAGCTGGCGATCAGGGAGGAGAAGCCCGGGCCGTGGAAGACGTTGTCGCCCAGGATCAGCGCCACCGGGCTGTCGGCGATGTGCTCCTCGCCGATGAGGAAGGCCTCCGCGATGCCGCGCGGTTCCTCCTGGGCGGCGTAGGTGAGCCGGAGCCCGAACTGCGCGCCGTCGCCGAGCAGCGCCCGGAACATGTCCAGATGGGTCTTGGTGGAGATGATCTGGATGTCCCGGATGCCGGCCAGCATCAGCACCGACAGCGGGTAGTAGATCATCGGCTTGTCGTAGACCGGCAGCAGTTGCTTGGACACGACCCCGGTCAGCGGGCGCAGCCGGGTGCCGCTGCCGCCGGCCAGGATGATGCCCTTCATCGGCCGCGCACTCTCACTCATGACTGCTCTCCTGGCTCGTCTCCCGGCTTGTCTCCTGGCTTGTCCGTGCGGCGTCCTTGACCGCCGCGACGACCGACTCCACGTCCTGCTCGGTCAGTTGCGGCCCCATCGGCAGGCTCAGCACCTGGGCGGCCAGCCGTTCGCTGAGCGGCAGCGCACCGGGGTGCTCGCCCGCGTAGGCGGGGGAGCGGTGCACGGGGACCGGGTAGTGGACCAGGGTCTGCACCCCGGCCGCGGCCAGCGCCGCGGCCAGCCGCTCGCGGTGCGCGGTGCGCAGCACGTACTGGTGCCACACCGGCTGAGCCCAGCCCCGCACCCGCGGCCCGGCCACACCCGGCAGCCCGGCCAGGGCCGCGCTGTAGCGGGCCGCGATCCGGCCGCGGCGGGCGTTCCAGGCGTCCAGATACGGCAGCTTCACCCGCAGTACGGCCGCCTGCAGCTCGTCCAGGCGGGAGTTGGTGCCGCGCTCGTCGTGCCGGTACTTCACCCGCGAGCCGTAGTTGCGCAGGCTGCGGATCCGCTCGGCGAGCCGGGCGTCGCGGGTGACGACGGCGCCGCCGTCGCCCAGCGCCCCCAGGTTCTTGCCCGGGTAGAAGCTGAACGCCGCCGCATACCCGGAGCCGATGCGCCGGCCCCGGTAGCGGGCGCCGTGCGCCTGCGCCGCGTCCTCCACCACCGGGATGCCCCGGGCGGCGGCCACAGCCTCCACGGCGTCCAGGTCCACCGGATGCCCGTAGGGATGCACCGGCATGATCGCCCTGGTGCGCGGGGTGAGCGCGGCCTCGATGCGCGCCGGATCGATCAGGTACGAGTCGGCTTCCGGTTCCACCGGCACCGGACGGGCCCCGGTCGCGGACACCGCGAGCCAGGTCGCCACGAAGGTGTGCCCGGGGACGATCACCTCGTCGCCCGCGCCCACCCCCAGCGCCCGCAGCGTCAGCTCCAGGGCGTCCAGCCCGCTGCCCACGCCGACGCAGTGCTCGTTCTCGCAGTACCGGGCGAACTCCGCCTCGAAGGCGGCCAGTTCGGGCCCGAGCAGATAGCGCCCGGAACGCGTCACCCGCAGCACCGCGGCCTCCAGCTCGCCCTGCACACCGTCCAGGGAGTGCAGGTCACGCAGGTCGTGGAAGGCCACCCGCCGCACCGGTGCGAGGGCGGGCGCGGTCACCGCCGCCTCCGCGCGTCGTGCAGGAACTCGTCGTACTGGCGGTAGTAGTCCGCCTCGTCGTAGTGCAGCGACGCCAGCACCAGCGAGACCGCGCCGGGGGAGAAGTCGCTGAGGTTGCGCCACACCATCGGGCCGATGTACAGGCCCTGGCCGGCCCCGTCGAGCCGGTACTCGGTGCGGGCGAACCCGTCGTCCACGGTGATCGAGAAACTGCCGTGGACGGCGATGATGAGCTGCTCCAGCGCCCGGTGCGCGTGCCCGCCCCGGGACGAGCCGGTGTCCACGTCGTGCAGGTAGTACACCCGCCTGATCGGGAAACCGGCCGTCCACTCGGATTCGACGACGGACAGGCTGCCCCGCTCGTCGTTGTGCTGCTCCAGGTCGATGAGGGCGCAGGGCTTGACCCTGCCCACCGTCGCTTGGGTGATGGTGCCCACTGTCATGCGATCGCTCCCTGGTTGCCCGGCCGGTGCCGCAAGGCCGCTCAGCCGCGCACGACGGTGACGGGAAGATGACGGGCGGTCAGCTGGTCCGCCTCGTAGAACTCCGCCCGGTCGTGGTGGACCGTGAACGAGGCGAACTCGTCCAGGACGAGGTCGAGGAAGACCTTCGCCTCCATCCGGGCCAGGAACGCGCCGAGGCAGTGGTGGATGCCGTGGCCGAACGCCATGTGCTTGTTGGCCGTGCGGCGGATGTCGAACCTGTCCGGGTCGGGGAACTGCGCGGCGTCGCGGTTGGCCGACTGGCTCCACGCCACCACCATCTGACCGGCCTTCATCGGCACACCGAGCAGGTCGGTGTCCTCCTTCAGCAGCCTAAAGATGTTGTTGAACGGGCTGCGGTAGCGCAGCGTCTCCTCGATCGCGCCCGGGATCAGCGACCGGTCCGCACGCAGCGCCGCGTGCGCCTCGGGATGCTCGTCCAGCACGATGAACAGGTTGCTCAGCAGCGTCGCGCTGGAGATGTGACCCGCCGTCAGCAGCAGCGCCACGATGTTGACGATCTCCTCGTCGGTCAGCCGCCGCCCGTCGACCTCGGACTCGATCAGCCCGCTCATCAGGTCCCCGGACGGCTCCGCCCGCTTCTCGGCGATCTTCGCGTACAGGTACGCCGCCCACTCCTTGATGGCCGGGCCCATCGTCTGGGCGAAGTCGTCGGGGAGGTTCGGGTACTCCATCCCCTCGTTGTTGAGGATGACGTCGACCCACTCGCGGAACTTGTCCTGGTCGCTCGCGGGCACCCCGAGCAGCTCGGCGATCACCGTCACCGGCAGCGGATACGCCAGCTCCGTGACCACGTCGATCTCGCCGCGCCCGCCCAGGCCGGCCAGCAGCTCGCGGGTGACCTCCGCGATCCGCGGCTCGAGCGCGGCCATGCGGCGCGGCGTGAAGGCCTGGCTGACCAGCTTGCGCAGCGGACCGTGCCGGGGCGGGTCGATCCCGCCGAACGTGCCCGGACCCATCAGCAGCTTCAGCTCCTCGGGCACCGGGAAGACCGGCGAGAAGTCCGAGGAGAAGATCTGCGGGTTGGTGGAGACGGTGTTGTAGTCCTCGTAACGGAAGACCTGCCAGGCAAAACGCGAGGCGTCCCAGAACACCGGCGCCGTAGCGCGGGCCTGGGCGAACCACTCCAGCAGCTGCGCCGCGCCCGCCCCCTCGGGCTGCGCCAGCGGATGCGCGGCCTCGGCCGGCTGCGTCTCCTGCGGGGCCACGGCGTCGGTGACCTCCGCGGTCTGTGTCGTCATATCGGCTTCCTCGGCTGAAGGTCGGCAGAAGTCTTGAACAGGGCTCACCAGGGGTACGGGGTCAGGCGGCCGCAGCGGGCACCAGCAGCGCCTCGACCGCGTCGGCCGCGGCCGCGGGACCGCCCGCGGACTCGATCTGACCGCGCAGCCGGGCCACCGCGGCAGCCACCTGTGCGTCGTCGGCGAGCGCCAGCGCGGTGCGCCGGATCAGCTCGGGGGTGACGTCGTCGCGCAGGATCTTGGCGCCCACGCCCAGCTGCTCAACCCGCGTGGCGGTCGCGTGCAGCTCCGCCATCTGCGGCACGCAGATCACCGGCACGCCCTCGGAGACGGCCTGCAGCACGGTGCTCGTACCCCCGTGGTTGATCATCACGGTCGCGTGCTGGAGCACCGCGCCCTGCGGCGCGAAGTCGTGCACCTGGATGTGTGCGGGCACCTCACCCAGCTCGCCCTCGGCCACCCCGCCCGCATGCGTGATCACCACGTCCCACGCGACGTGGCGGAACGCCTCGACACAGGCGCGGAAGAAGGCGGGCTGCTGGTTGTAGAGCGTGCCGAGACTGATCAGGATCAGCGGCCGGCCGGTGCCGGGAGCCTCCCACGCGCCGTGGAAGGAGTTCGCGCTCGTGCACGGGCCGACGAAGCTGACCTCCGCGCCGAAGGTGTCGCCCGCGTACTGGAAGGCACGCGGCAGATACACCAGCGCCGGCCCCGAGTGCACCGCGTCGGCGAACTCGCCGATGCCCTTCTCCACCCCGTGCTCGGCCAGCAACCCCGCGACGGCACCGAACAGTTCGGCCGTCTGCGGATCCTCCTGCTGCTCCTCGGCCGTGTCGACCGGCGGGTGCAGCGACCAGTGCTCGTTCGCCACGTAGGTGGGCGTGCTGCGGATCACCGGGATGTCCCACTTGGCCGCCAGGATGTGCCCGCTCCAAAACGACGACGGATCGCACACGAACACATCGGGACGGTCGTTCTCGAAATGCCGCTCGAAGCCGGGAAGCGTCTGCCGGGTCAGCTCCAGCATCCACTTCATCATGTTCACGAACTCCTGCTGGTCCGTGTACTGGGCCGCGTCCTGCTGCGGCACCATCGTGGCCAGGAACCGGTCCTGGTCCATCGGATACGGCACGAACTCCGCGCCGGCCGCCAGGACCCGCTCGCCGTAGTTCTCGGACAGGGCATAGCTGACCCGGTGGCCCCGAGCGACGAGTTCCCGCGCCACGGACAGCGTCGGATTCACATGACCTGCCGCGGGGAGGATGAAGAAGGCGATATGCGCCATCGAGTCAGCCTTTCAAAGCAATATGGAAACGGCTCGATACGGTGCAGAAAAACCCTCCACGGACAGACTCGACCGGCCGTCGAATGCAGCTCGCATTCCGCTCTATTGCGACTCGAATCCCCTCCGGAATTCCCCGCGACTTGACACAATCAAAAACCGGGGCGCGGTGAACAGCCCGCCCCGCCGCTTTTGGTGTCAGGGGTCCGCGTACAGAGGAGATTCAGCCATGACCTGCCCTCATGCCGTCGCCGGATCCGTCCGCACCTACCCCTTCGGCGACCGCGTCGACCTCCACCTCGACGCGGCCTACGCCGAACTGCGCGCCACCGAACCGGTGGTGCGCGTGGCCATGCCCTACGGCGGCCAGGCCTGGCTGCTGACCCGGCACGCGGACATCAAGAAGGCCGCCGCCGACCCCCGCTTCAGCATGCACGCCGCCGCCGACCGCGACGTCCCCCGCGCCGCCCCCCGCGCGCTGGACTCCGCCGGCCTGATGGGCATGCCCGCCGCCGACCACGCCCGGCTGCGCCGGCTGGTCTCCCGCGCCTTCACCGCCCGCCGCGTCGCCGCGCTGCGCCCCCGCATCGCCGAGATCACCCACGCCCTCCTCGACGACCTGGTCGCCGGCGGCGGCCCCGCCGACCTGGTGGACAAGCTCGCCCTGCCGCTGCCCACCGCCGTCATCTGCGAGATGCTCGGCATCCCGCACGCCGACCGGCACATCTTCCGCACCTTCACCGAGGCCCTGATGTCCGCCAGCCGGTACACCGAGGAACAGGTCGCGGCGGCCGCCGAGGAGTACGCCGACTACCTGCGCGGCTACGTCGCCCAGCGGCGGGCCAGACCCGCCGGCGACCTCCTCAGCGCCCTCATCGAGGCCCACGACGAGGGCGAGCAGCTCAGCGAGAACGAACTGCTCATGCTCACCGGCGGCATGCTCATCGGCGGCCACGAGACCACCGCCGGCCAGCTCGCCTCCCACGTCCTGGTCCTCCTTGAGGACCGCACCCGCTACGAACGGCTGTGCGCCCACCCCGACCTCGTGCCCCGCGCCGTCGAGGAACTCCTGCGCATCGTCCCGCTCTGGTCCAGCGTCGGCCCCAGCCGGGTCGCCACCGAGGACGTCGAGATCGGCGGCGTCACCATCCGCGCCGGCGACGCCGTCGTCTACTCCCTCGCCTCCGCCAACCGCGACGAGAACGTCTTCACACACGCCGACACCGTGCTCCTCGACCGCGAGAGCAACCCGCACATCGCCTTCGGTCAGGGCCCGCACTACTGCCCGGGCGCCCCGCTGGCCCGCGCCGAACTCCAGACCGCACTGACGGCCCTGACCAGCCGGCTGCCCGGCCTGCGCCTGGCCGTGCCCGCCGACACGCTCACCTGGCACCGCGACATGCTCGTCCGCTCCCTGGTCACCCTGCCCGTCACCTGGTGAACCGCCCACGCAATTCCGTAAATCTGGCTCGTATCTCTGGCTATGGAGAATCAATGACCCCCAAGAACGCCGGGCAGTACGCGGGTGACAGCGACATAGCCGTCGTGGGGATGGCGTGCCGGCTCCCCGGGGCCGCCACCGTCGAAGAATTCCTGCGGCTGCTGCGCACCGGCGGCCACGCCGTCACCCGGCAGCCCGACGGCACCTGGCGGGCCGCACTGGAAAACCACGCGGAATTCGACGCGGAATTCTTCGGCATGAGCGCCGCCCAGGCCGCCGCCACCGACCCCCAGCAGCGCCTGATGCTCGAACTCGGCTGGGAGGCCCTGGAACACGCGGGCATCGTCCCCGCCCGCCTGCACGGCACCCGCACCGGCGTCTACGTCGGCATCGCCTCCGACGACTACGCCACCCTGGCCCGCCGCACCACCGCACCCGGCGGGCACAGCGCGGCCGGACAGCACCGGGCGATGACCGCCAACCGGCTCTCCTACCTCCTGGGCCTGCGCGGCCCGAGCCTGGCCGTCGACACCGCCCAGTCCTCCGCGCTGGTCGCCGTCCACCTCGCCTGCGAGAGCCTGCGCCGCGGCGAGAGCGACCTCGCCCTCGTCGGCGGCGTCAACCTGATCCTCACCGAGGACAGCACCACCGTCATGGAACGGATGGGCGCCCTGTCCCCGGACGGCCGCTGCCACACCTTCGACGCCCGCGCCAACGGCTACGTACGCGGCGAGGGCGGCGCCACCGTCGTCCTCAAGCCGCTCGGCCGCGCCCTCGCCGACGGCGACCGGGTGCACTGCGTCATCAAGGGCGGCGCCGTCAACAACGACGGCGGCGGCCCCAGCCTCACCACCCCCGACCGCACCGCCCAACAGGCCCTGCTCAGCGAGGCCTACCAACGGGCCGGCGTGAGCGCCGACCGCGTCGGCTACGTCGAACTCCACGGCACCGGCACCCGGGCCGGCGACCCCGTCGAAGCGGCCGCCCTCGGCGCCGTCCTCGGCGCCGCCCGCACCCCCGGCACCGGCCCGCTCGCCGTCGGATCCGCCAAGACCAACGTCGGCCACCTCGAAGGCGCCGCAGGCCTCGTCGGCCTGCTCAAGGCCGCGCTCGCCGTCCGCGAGGGCGAACTGCCGCCCAGCCTCCACTACGCCACCCCCCACCCGGACATCCCGCTGGACACACTCAACCTGCGCGTCCAGACCGAACTGGAGCCCTGGCACGAACCGTCCGGACACTCCCGTGTGGCCGGCGTCTCCGCCTTCGGCATGGGCGGCACCAACGCCCACCTCGTCCTGGAACAGGCCCCGCACACCCAACCCGCCCCCGCCGCCCCCCGGCCGCCCGTCCTGCCGGTGGTCGTCTCCGGCCGCACCCCCCAAGCCCTCCACGACCAGGCCGCACAACTCAGCGCCCACATCGAACACGCCCCCCACCTCGACCTCCTGGACACCGCCTTCACCCTCGCCGCCTCCCGCACCGTCTTCGGCCACCGCGCCGTCGTCCTGGCCGCCGACCGCCAGCAACTCCTGACCCGCCTGGAACGCTCCGCCGTCCACGGCATCGCGGGCCAGACCGGCCGCACGGTCCTCGTGTTTCCGGGGCAGGGCACGCAGTGGGCCGGGATGGGGGCGGGGCTGCTGGAGTCGGCGCCGGTGTTCGCGGCGCGGCTGCGCCAGTGCGCCGACGCGCTCGCCCCGTACGTCGACTTCGACGTGGTCGAAGTCGTGCGTGAGGGGCGGGAGTTGGACCGGGTGGAGGTGGTCCAGCCGGTGACTTGGGCGGTGATGGTGTCCC
>NZ_JBFALC010000113.1:0-16528 GCF_040656035.1 Streptomyces sp. NPDC050211 | reverse complement strand
CGCCGCTCCCTGGTCCGGCCCGGGCGCCCGTGCCTCTCCCCGTTCCGGCTCCGGCCGCGCATCCTCCGGCTCCCTCAACTCGTCCGGCACCCGCAGATACGGGTTGGTGGCCGGGTTCGGCGGCCGATACGGCGTACCGGGCACGTACGGCCCCGACCGCCCCGCATGCTGCGGAAACGTCCCGCCCTCGGCCGTCACCCCCGCGGCTCCCGCCCCCAGGTCACCGCGTGCCAGCGGCGACGCCGCCCGCCCTGCCGCTCCGGTCGCCCGCGCCAGCAGCGCCCCGGCGGCGCCCGCCCCCGCACCCCAGGCGGCCCCCAGCAGCAACGCCATGCCGAGATGCCCGTGCAACTCGATCCCGGCCCCGAACGCGTCCACGCCCAGCACCGACAGCGAGGCATCCACCGACACCTCCGTGAGCCACGCGAGCAGCGGCAACGCCAGCGCGGTCACGATCCCGAGCCGCAGCGCACACCGCCCGGCGAAACCGAGGGCGCCTGGATCTCGTACAGCCACTGGATCCCGTACGACCCCTGGATCCCGTACGCCCCCCGCACCCCCCACCACAGGCGTCCGCACCGCATGCAGCACCCCCGCCAGCAGCATCATCATCGCGGCGGCGACTCCGAGCAGCCACACACGCCCGTCCAGCTCGGCCAGCCGGCTCAGGGAGACGGACTGGTCGACCTCGGAGCTCAGCAGATCGTCCAAGGGATCCGGCAGAAGGGCGGCCAGGGGGCCGGACGCGCGGCCGTCCCACGGGACGAAGAGGCCGATGGGGATGCCGAGCCAGACGCCGTTCGGGGCGCCGAGCAGGGCCGCGCCGGCGATCCGCTTGGGGTTGTCGTCGCCGATCGCCGCGTACGCGGCCGCCGCGAGCCCCGCCGCGACCGCCACCAGCAGCACCGTGACGAGGGCGGACACGGCCGGTCGTACCACTCGGTGGACGATCTCCCAGCCGTGCGGCAGGGGGGTGCGGCGGGAGGCCAGCAGGGCGATCAGCAGAACCGCCGCCGACCAGAACAAGCCGCCGAGCAGCGTCGGCACCGTCTCGACGGTGAAGCCGACCGCCGCCTCGGCGTCGATGAGGTCGCCGACCTGATCGGGCAGCAGCCCGCCGATGTCCCCGATGTCACCGACGCCGGGAATCTCTATGCCGCCGTCCCCGCCACCGCCGGGCAGGTCGTCGAGGCCGAGCGCGCCTCCGTCGATCGTGATCACGTCGTGCCCCGCCCAGGCCAGCCCGCCCAGCGTCGCCACGAAGAGGGCGACCACCGCGCCCGCGCGCGCGAGGAGTTCGGACCGGGAGATCACAACTCCGGCCGTGCGCAAGGACCGTAGGAAGAACCATGACAGCAGCAGCGCACCGACCAGGCTCACGCCCAATGGCGTGATCTCGATGGCGGTGTTCGCCTCCGCGCCGGTCAGCCCGAATGCGGACACATCGCCCGACGGCGTGACCGAACCACCCGCACCGAGCGCCACCACCGCCGCGGTCATCGGTCCGAGCGAGGCCGTCGAGTCCGCCTCCAGCAGATGCAGGCCGAGCGCGGCTGTACCCGCCATGCCTATCAACGCCCAGCTGACGGCGGCGATCGCGGACAGCAGGACGTCGCCCCAGGGCACGCTCCTGACTCGGTGAACGGTCTCGACGCTGGTGCCAGAGCTCATGGCAGACCCCCCGATCCGCAGCGCGGCGCTGCCGCCGCGTGTGTCCCCCTCGCGTGGGATTACCACTCTCCGGGCCGGTTTCAACCCCGTCAACGGAACCAGTCGAAGCGTGTGTGCGTGGTCCTCACAAGGCCCGGCTTTCAGTCAGGGGGCGGAGCCTGAAATAGTTCCCGACGATGTTCGACATCCCTAGACTCCCTGTGATGGGGGTAACTCGGGGGACTACTCAGTGGGGCATGGAGTGCCGGAACTCGTACTGGAATTGAATGGACGGACCTGGACGCTCGACCCGTCCAGGCCATACACCCTCGGACGTGATCCGCAGGGGGACATCGTGCTCGACGACGCCAGGGTGTCCTGGCGTCACGCCACGATCAGCTGGGGGGGCCGCAGTTGGGTCATCGAGGACCACGGCAGCACCAACGGCACGTTCGTGCAGGGCCAGCGGATCCACCAGATGGAGATCGGCCCCGGCTCGGCCGTACACCTGGGCAACGCGACCGACGGCCCGTGCCTGAACGCGTCCGGCACCGCGGCCGCTGTCGCGCAGCCCCAGCAGCAGCCGTACGCCGCGCAGAGCGCGAGCCCCGGCTGGGCACAGCAGGCGCCGCCGCAGCAGGTTCCGCAACAGCAGGGCTGGCAGCAGCCGCAGCAGGCCGCCCCGCACATCCCGCAGCAGCAGGGCCCCGGTGGTGGCGCGGGGGCGCCGCCGGTCTACGGCGACCGCAGCCCGACCACGTTCCACCAGTTCTCGATCGGCCGCGTCATGCGCATCGGCCGTGCCCTGGAGAACGACCTGGTCGTCTCCGACCTTCAGGTCTCGCGCAACCACGCCGAGTTCCACTCGATGCCCGACGGCCGCATGGAGATCCGCGACCTGGGCTCGCACAACGGCACGTACGTCAACGGCCAGCCGATCGCCAAGGGCGGCTCGCAGATGTTGGGCCCCGCCGACATCGTGGGCGTCGGCCACTCGACGTTCCGGATCGTCGGCGACCGCCTCGAGGAGTTCGTCGACACCGGTGAAGTCTCCTTCTCCGCACGCCACTTGACGGTCACCGTCGACGGCGGGAAGCAGATCCTCAAGGACGTCTCCTTCGGCGTACCGGAGAAGTCGCTGATCGCGGTCATCGGACCGTCCGGCTCCGGCAAGTCGACGCTGCTCAAGGCGCTCACCGGCTACCGGCCCGCCAACGAGGGCGACGTCCTCTACGACAACCGGAACCTGTACAAGCAGTTCGCCGAGCTGCGTCAGCGCATCGGTCTGGTCCCGCAGGACGACATCCTGCACAAGGAGCTGACCGTCAAGAAGGCCCTCAAGTACGCGGCCAAGCTCCGCTTCCCGGCCGACACCACCGCGCGCGAGCGCGATCAGCGCATAGACGAGGTGCTGCGCGAGCTGAAGCTGGACGTCCACAAGGAGAAGAAGGTCACCTCCCTCTCCGGCGGCCAGCGCAAGCGCGTCTCAGTGGCCCTGGAGCTGCTCACCAAGCCGTCGCTGATCTTCCTCGACGAGCCCACCTCCGGTCTCGACCCGGGCATGGACCGCGACGTCATGCAGCTCCTGCGCGGCCTCGCCGACGACGGCCGTACGGTCCTCGTCGTCACGCACTCCGTGGCCGAGCTGGCGATCTGCGACAAGCTCCTGGTGATGGCGCCGGGCGGCGCGGTCGCCTACTTCGGCCCGCCCGAGGAGGCGCTGAACTTCTTCGGCTACGACACGTGGGCCGACGTCTTCTCCGCCTTCGAGAACTACCGCGACTACGACTGGGCCGGACGCTGGAAGGGCTCGCAGCACTACCAGATGTACGCCGCGGACATCGACGCGATCGCGGCACAGTCCGTACAGATGCCGCCGATGCAGGCGATGCGGCCGCCGAAGCCGCAGGGCTGGATGTCCCAGTTCACCACGCTGGTGCGCCGCTATGTCTCCGTCATCGCCTCGGACAAGGGCTTCCTGGCCCTGACGGTGATCCTGCCGCTCGTCCTCGGCTCGGTGAGCCTGCTCATCGACCAGGGCAAGGACCTCCTGGTCAACACGGAGATCAACCCGAACACCGGCCAGCCCGTCGCGAACGGCACGGCCCTCACCGTCCTGCTGATCCTCGCGGTCGGCGCCTGCTTCGCCGGCGCCGCCAACTCCGTCCGTGAACTGATCAAGGAACGGGTCATCTACGAGCGGGAGCGCGCGACCGGCCTGTCCCGGTCCGCGTACCTGATGTCCAAGGTGTTCGTGCTCGGCTGCATCACGGTGTTGCAAGGCCTGATGGTCGGCGTCATCGGCTTCTCCAGCCGGACCATTCCCGACGAGGGCCTGATCCTCGGCAGCCAGACGCTGCTGGAGCTGTGCATTCCGATCATGGCGCTGGGCTTCACCGCGATGATGTTCGGCCTGATCATCTCGGCCCTGGTGAAGACCGCCGAGAAGACCATGCCGCTGCTGGTCATGTTCGCGATCGTCCAGGTCGTCTTCACCGGCTGTCTGTTCCCCCTGGCCGGCTCGGTCGGCGTCAACGAGCTCTCGTACCTGATGCCGTCGCGCTGGGCGGTCGCCGCCGCGGGCGCCACGCTCGACTTCAACCGGATCAGCCCGCCCGCCAAGGGCGAGAGCAACGACCCGCTGTGGGAGAACACGGTCGCCGTCTGGGGCATGGACATGGCCGCCCTGATCGCCATCGGCGTGATCTGCGGCTTCTTCGTCGCACGCTTCCTGCGCCGCCACGAGCCGGAGGTCATGCGGAAGTAACCGCTCTCGTACGACGCCGAAGCGCGGCACCCCGGCAGGGGCGCCGCGCTTCGGCGTTAGGCGAGGCTGAGGTCCGCGCCGACCTCAGTACGCGCTGTTGACGTTGTCGATCGAGCCGTACTTGTCGGCCGCGTAGTTGGCGGCGGCGACGATGTTGGCGACCGGGTCGTACTGGCTCTTGGCCGTGCCGGGGACGTGGTAGGCGTCGAAGGTCGGCTTGATGACCTGCAGCAGACCGATCGAGGGGACACCGTTGATGGCGTTGATGTCCCAGTTGTTGATGGCGTTCGGGTTGCCCGAGGACTCCCGCATGATGTTGCGGTACAGACCGTTGTAGCTACCGGGGATGCCCTTGTCGCCCATGATGTCGAGGGCGTGGTTGATCCAGCCGTTGAGGTTGTTGGCGTACGACTTCGCGGCGACGGGCTTGACCGCGGCGCGCTTGGCGGACCGGCTGGCGGCCTCCTTCGCCTTGCGCGCGGCCTCGGCCCTCTTCTTCGCGGCGGCAACGGCAGCCTCGTGCTTGGCGTGGGCCACGGCGGCCTTGTGCTTGGCATGGGCCGCGGCGGCCTTCTTCGCCTCGGCCGCGGCGGCGGCGTGCTTCTTGGCGGCGATCTGCTCGGCCTTCAGGCTGGCGCCGGCGAGCTGGTCGGTGACGCCGGCCTTGACATCCTTGATCTTCTCGGAGCTGTACGCCACCTTGCCCGCGGGGGCAGCCTCGGCCGTGGTCGACTGCGCGTTGCTCGGCACCGCGGAGATCGCGACCGCTGCGGCGCCGAGCGTGGCGACACCGGCGATGGCGATCTTGTGGGTGCGCTTGAGAGCGCGACTGTGACCAGGGTTCTTGGTGTTCTTGGGCATGGCAGATGGACCTCTTCGAATAGCGCGGAGGTCGCTCGCTGTCCGGCAGGGGGACACGGGTGCTTCCGGCACAAACGCCGCGGGGCGATACCCGCGGCGCTGAGCGACGGGAGCCATTGTTAGCGGCCGCAAAATTGCCATGCAAAGGTGTGACGTACGATCCCCGATAGTGGATCAGGGAAGGGCAAAACGGGACAGACCGGAGCGTCTGTCCCGCTCATACAGGGCGCCTTTATCTCCTATTGCCCTTAGTACGTGATCTGCGCCCTATGTGCGGCCTCACATCGGCCGCGCAACAGTCTCACCAACTGTTGCTGGAGCAATGCTCTGTGTGAGCGCTCTCCGCCGGCAGGACGAGATGCACGTCCCCGAACTCGTGCCACAGGTAGCGCTCGCGCAGCGCCTCCTCATACCCCCGGTCGACCGCCGCGCGCCCCGCGATCGCCTCCAGCATCAGCAGATGCGAGGCCTGCGGCTCATGCAGCCCGGTCAGCAGCCCGTCCACCACCCGCACCCCGCGCTCCGGGGTGACGACGAGGTCCGTCCATCCCGCACGCGCGCGTACGACCCCGTCGGGTCCGGCTGCCGACTCCACCGCCCGCACGGCCGTCGTACCGACCGCGATCACCCGACCGCCCGCCCGTCTCCCACCACCACCCTTCCAAGGAAGCGCTTCGCGCCCTACTTGATCGGCCGCCACCGCATTGATCAGTCGCGCCGACGCCTCCGGCACCGCGAACCGCTCCGGATACGGCGGCTCGTGCACCTCGGCCGAGGCCACCCCGGTGTGCAGCGTCACCGGAGCGAACTGCACCCCGCGGCTCACCAGCTCCGCCACCAGCCGGGCCGTGAAGGGCCGGGCGGCACTGGGCATCTCCGCGCTGCCCAGGCCGTCGGCGGTGGGGAGGGCGAAGACCGTCTGGTACACGGACAAGGGCTGGTCCCTCTCCGTGTACGAGTAGCGAATCGGCCGCCCGTGCTCCCGGAGCATGCCGAGCACCTCCGCTCCGGCCACCCGCGCCCACCACAGCCGCTCGCTCAGCGCCTCCTCCAGGACCAGCCGCACACCCCCGGGCAACCGCACCTCTGTCCCCGCAGGGCCTCCCACACGCGCGCGGGTGGTGCCTTTCCCGTCCGGCTCCCGCAGCTCGACCGCCCACCGCCCGTCGTCCCCGAGGGTGGAGAAGTGCACGACCACGCGCGCGTGCCCGATCCGCCCGTCCACGGCGGCGGCGAGCGTCGGTGACGTATTGACGATGAGCAGGTCTCCCGCCCGCAGTAGCCGCGGCAGCTCCGTGAAGGTGTGATGTGACATAGCACTGCCACGCGACACCAGCAGCCGTACGGAATCCCGGTCGAGCCCCGGCCCCCGCTGCTCGACCGGCACGCGCGCGGACAGCTCCTCCGGAACCTGCACCGCCAGCGTCATCGCCCCTCCACCAGGGAGGGCGCGCTGTACCGGCCACTGGCCGGACGCTCGTCCAGCAGCCGTAGGAAGGCGGGCACCACACTCTCCGGCGCCGGCCGCGGATCGTCGTCGTCCGGTACGGCCGCCGCGTACAGGTCCGTGGCCATGTCGCCGGGATCCACCGCCCACACCCGCAGCCCGGGCTCCTCGGCGCCGAGCACCGCCGCGAGGTGGTCCAGGGCCGCCTTCGAGGCCCCGTAGCCGCCCCAGGTCTCGTACGCCTCGGATGCGGCGTCCGAGCTGACCGTGATCACCGCGCCCGCCCCCGACGCCCGCAGCAGCGGCAGAGCCTCCTGGACCAGGCCCAGCGCGGCCACCACGTTCACCTCCAGCGCCCGCCGCAGCCCCTCCAGGGGCAGCGCGTCCAGCCGTACGAGCGGCTCGGCGCCCAGCGCGCTCGCGTTGCTCACCACCAGATCGACCCCGCCGAGCTGCCAGGCCGCCGCGACCAGCCGGGCCCGGTGCGCGGCGTCCGTGACATCGCCCGGCAGCGCTGTCACGCGCGTGCCGTACGCGGACACGGCCGCCGACGTCTCGTCCAGCACCTTCGCCGTTCTGGCGTCCAGCACCAGATCCCAGCTCCGCGCGGCCAGTGCTTCGGCGAGCGCCCGCCCCAGCCCCTTCGACGCACCTGTGATGATCGCTACCGGCATGACACACGTCTCCTTGTGATCGGCTCGCCCTCAACGTAGGAACGGGCCCGCGGTCGCCGCCTCGGACGGGGGCCGCAAAGCAGTGGGTCCTTTCGCCCTAAGCCGTGCCTCCGGGGACCTGCGGCCTAGGCCCACAGCCCTAGGCGGTGGGCGCCCACGGTCCGATCCGCGTTGTCCGACCCCGCCGGTACCGTGAGGACATGAGTCAAGGCCCCCGATCCGGCCTCGCCGCGGTGAGCTCCGCGCTGCTGGCCATGAGCAGGCACCTCGAGGTGCGCGACGTCCTCAAGACGATCGTCGCCTCGGCCCGCGAGCTGCTCGACGCGCAGTACGCCGCCCTGGGCGTCCCGGACGACCACGGAGGCTTCGCCCAGTTCGTGGTCGACGGCGTCAGCGACCAGCAGTGGAAGGCCATCGGCCCGCTGCCGCGACAGCACGGAATCCTCGCCTCGATGCTCCAGGAGGCCAAGGTCGAGCGCCTCGCCGACGTCCGCAACGACCCCCGCTTCGAAGGCTGGCCGTCGGCACACCCCGACCTGGTCGACTTCCTGGGCCTGCCGATCCGCGACGGCGACGAGGTCATCGGCGCACTGTTCCTGGCGAACAAGAACTGTCCCAAGCCGGAAGGAAGTTGCGGCTTCACGCAGGAGGACGAGGAACTCCTGGGAATCCTCGCCCAACACGCGGCGATCGCCCTCACCAACGCCCGTCTCTACGAGCGCAGCCGCGAGCTGACCATTGCCGAGGAGCGTTCCCGCCTCGCCCACGAACTGCATGACGCGGTCAGCCAGAAGCTCTTCTCCCTGCGCCTGACGGCCCAGGCCGCCGCCGCCCTCGTCGACCGCGACCCGTCCCGCGCCAAGGGCGAGCTGCACCAGGTGACCCTGCTCGCCGCCGAGGCGGCCGACGAACTGCGCGCCGCCGTCGTCGAGTTGCGCCCCGCCGCCCTCGACGAGGACGGGCTCGTCAATACCTTGCGCACCCAGATCCAGGTCCTCGACCGCGCCCACGCCGCGCGCGTGACCTTCGCCGGGCGCGGGGCACGGGCCCTGCCCGCCGCCCAGGAGGAGGCCGTGCTCCGCGTCGCCCAGGAGGCCCTGCACAACGCGCTGCGGCACTCGGGCGGCCAGCATGTCGACGTGACCCTGGACCGGTGCGGCAGCGGAGCCGTCCTGCGCGTCACCGACGACGGCAACGGCTTCGACCCGCAGTCGATACGCCGCGCGGGCCGCCATCTCGGCCTGGTCTCCATGCGGGACCGGGCGAGCGGGGTCGGCGGCAGCCTGACGGTGGAATCGGCGCCCGGCAAGGGCACCACGATCGAGATGGAGGTCCCCGGTGGCTGACGCAATCAGGGTGCTGCTCGTCGACGACCACCAGGTGGTCCGCCGTGGCCTGCGCACCTTCCTCGAAGTGCAGGACGACATCGAGGTCGTGGGCGAGGCCGCGGACGGCGCCGAAGGAGTCGCGCGCACCGAGGAGTTGCAGCCCGATGTCGTTCTCATGGACGTCAAGATGCCGGGCATGGACGGCGTCGACGCGCTGCGCAGACTCCGCGAACTGAACAACCCCGCGCGCGTGCTCATCGTCACCAGCTTCACCGAACAGCGCACGGTGGTCCCGGCCCTGCGCGCCGGTGCCGCCGGTTATGTCTACAAGGACATCGACCCCGACGCCCTCGCCGGCGCCATCCGCTCCGTGCACGCCGGCCACATCCTGCTCCAGCCCGAGGTCGCGGGCGCCCTGCTGTCCCAGGAGGAGGCCAACTCGGGCCAGGGCAGAGCCGGTTCGCTCACGGAACGGGAGCGCGAAGTGCTGAGCCTGATAGCCGACGGCCGCTCCAACCGGGAGATCGCCCGCGCCCTGGTCCTCTCCGAGAAGACGGTGAAGACCCATGTGTCGAACATCCTGATGAAGCTCGACCTGGCGGACCGAACCCAGGCCGCACTGTGGGCGGTACGCCATGGTGTGGCCGGATAAGGGCCGTTCCGAGCGGCAATACGGAGGGTTCCACTCCGGGCTGAGATTCATACCGTCGTGGGAATGTCCCCCAGATGGCGCATCCTCCGTGGATCTCCGCCGTTCTCCAGTGCGTGCTGCGGCGACTGCCGCGGCGATCGCAAGGAGGGCTTAGAAGTGAAGAACCTGAAGAAGGTAGCGGCCGTGACGATGGTGGCCGGCGGGCTGGTCGCCGCGGGTGCCGGTATGGCCTCCGCCACCGACGGCGCTGTGGCCAACGGCAAGGCCGTGGGTTCGCCGGGCATCGTCTCGGGCAATGTCGTCCAGGCCCCGGTGCACATCCCCGTGAACGCGGTCGGCAACAGCGTGAACGTCGTCGGTGTGCTGAACCCCGCCTTCGGCAACACGGGCATCAACCGCTGACCTCCCTCGCGGAGCAGCAGTGACCTCCGGCCTCCCGGGCACCCACCCCCGGGAGGCCGGTCAGCGTCCCGCCCGCCGCAGCGCAGCCCCTTACCGCGCCCCTCGCTCCCGCTCCTCCACCACCGCGTTGTACGCCGCCACCTGCGCCCGCCGCGCCGTCCGCTCCACCGGCCGCAGCGCAGCCCCCCGAGCCGCCATCTCGCCCGCGCTCACCGCACCCCCGTGCCCGTTCTCGTACGCCACCGAGATCAGCACCCCCACACGCTGCGCCAGCTCCAACACCCGCACTGCCCGCGGCGGATACCCCGGCGCCAGCACCTCACGCCCCCGCTCGGCCCGTGCCCGATACGCGTCGATCGCCGCCTCGGCCACCGGCCCGGACCCGGCGACATCCAGCCGCGAGAGCACCTCCGTCGCGTCCCGCAACGCCTCCGCCAGCTCGCGCTCGGCCTCACCCAGCGACGGCACATCCGCGGGCGGCGCCTCCCGGACCGCCAGGCAGTGCCATACGACCTCGACATGCACATCGCCGTCGGGCCCGGCCTCGTACACCTCGGGCACCAACCCGAAGGCGGCGCCGTGACAGATCACCGCCTCCTCGGCCTCCAGCGCCCGGGCGTTGAACTCCGGCGGTCCGCTCAGCCCCAGCGGATGCCCGGGCTGCGGCAGCGCGACCCGCAGCCCGCTCACCCCGAGCGCCCGCAGCCTCCCCAGCGCGAGCGTGAGTCCGACCGGCGCGGCCTCGCCCGGCAGCCCCTCCACCCGATGCACGGCGTCCTCGCCGACGATGGCGAGAACGGCGTCATCCGGAGAGACAAGTCCGGCCAAAAGGGCATTTCCCCAAGCGGCAAGGCGTCCTGAACGCGGTTCCGAAAGCATGCGTCCACCCTAAGGACCGGACCGATGGAATGGAGCGGGCGGCCGGTGGCGTAGATTTCGTTGAGGGCTGCGCCTAACGGCGCACGCGAGAAGCCGAGACGCCGAGACCGGTCACACTGCAAGGGGAGACAACGCGCTCATGAGCGATGTTCTGGAGCTTCAGGACGTATCCGTGGTCCGGGAGGGCCGGGCTCTCGTGGACCAGGTGTCCTGGTCGGTGAAGGAGGGCGAGCGCTGGGTCATCCTCGGCCCCAACGGCGCCGGCAAGACCACCCTCCTCAATGTCGCGTCCAGCTACCTCTTCCCCAGCAGCGGCACCGCCACCATCCTCGGCGACACCCTCGGGAAGGTCGACGTCTTCGAGCTGCGCCCGCGCATCGGCATGGCCGGCATCGCCATGGCCGACAAGCTCCCCAAGCGCCAGACCGTCCTGCAGACCGTGCTGACCGCCGCCTACGGCATGACCGCCGGCTGGCACGAGGACTACGAGGACATCGACGAACAGCGCGCCCGCGCCTTCCTCGACCGCCTCGGCATGAGCGACTTCCTGGAGCGCAAGTTCGGCACGCTCTCCGAGGGCGAGCGCAAGCGCACCCTCATCGCCCGCGCCCTGATGACCGACCCCGAACTGCTCCTCCTCGACGAGCCCGCCGCCGGCCTCGACCTCGGCGGCCGCGAGGACCTCGTACGCCGCCTCGGCCGCCTCGCCCGCGACCCGATCGCCCCCTCGATGCTCATGGTCACCCACCACGTCGAGGAGATCGCCCCCGGCTTCACCCACGTCCTGATGATCCGCCAGGGCAAGGTCCTCGCCGCCGGCCCCCTGGAACTCGAACTCACCTCCCGCAACCTCTCCCTCTGCTTCGGACTGCCCCTCGTCGTCGAGCAGGTCGGCGAGCGCTGGACCGCACAGGGCCTCCCGCTGTCCTGAACTCCCGGACCCACAAGGTAAGAAGCGTGTGCCGACCTGCTCTGCGCCCTGTCCGCGCGCGATCCCCGGTCCTACCATGACCTTGTGGAAATCGACCCGTGGGTGTGGTGGCTGATCGGCGCGGCAGTGCTCGGTGTCGGGCTTGTGATCACCACGATGCCCGAACTCGGCATGCTCGCGGTGGGCGCGATCGCGGCGGCGGTGGCCGCAGGCGCCTTCGGCGGTGACGCCGTCATCCAAGTCGTGGTCTTCGCCGTCGTATCGACCGCACTCATCGCCGTCGTACGGCCCATCGCGGCCCGACATCGAGCGCAGCGACCCCAACTTGCCACAGGCGTAGAGGCGTTGAAGGGCAAACAGGCCGTCGTGCTGGAGCGCGTCGACGGCTCGGGCGGCCGGATCAAACTCGCCGGGGAGGTCTGGTCGGCACGATCCCTCGACACCGGCCGCGCCTACGAAGTGGGCCAGGAAGTCGATGTCGTGGACATCGAGGGTGCCACGGCGATCGTCATGTGACCTCGTCAATCGGCGTATCCCGCAACTGAACCGAAGAAGCCACGAGTTACGCGACGGTCTGTCACACTCGACCAGCAAGATCTTCAACAACAAGATCTTCAACAGGCATAAGATCTCCCGAAGGCGCCGAGGCGGAGAAGGGTACGGGGAAACAACGATGGAACCGGTCATCATCGTCCTGATCATTCTGGTGGTGTTGGTCTTCATCGCCCTGATCAAGACGATCCAAGTCATCCCACAGGCCAGCGCGGCCATCGTCGAGCGCTTCGGCCGCTACACGCGGACGCTGAACGCGGGCCTCAACATCGTCGTCCCGTTCATCGACACCATCCGCAACCGCATCGACCTGCGTGAACAGGTCGTACCGTTCCCGCCGCAGCCGGTGATCACCCAGGACAACCTGGTCGTCAACATCGACACCGTCATCTATTACCAGGTGACCGACGCCCGGGCCGCCACCTACGAAGTCGCCAGCTACATCCAGGCGATCGAGCAGCTCACCGTCACCACGCTCCGCAACATCATCGGCGGCATGGACCTCGAACGGACCCTGACCTCCCGCGAGGAGATCAACGCGGCCCTGCGCGGCGTCCTCGACGAGGCCACGGGCAAGTGGGGCATCCGCGTCAACCGCGTGGAACTCAAGGCCATCGAGCCCCCGACCTCCATCCAGGACTCGATGGAGAAGCAGATGCGCGCCGACCGTGACAAGCGCGCCGCGATCCTCCAGGCCGAAGGTGTCCGGCAGTCCGAGATCCTCCGCGCCGAGGGTGAGAAGCAGTCCCAGATCCTGCGCGCCGAAGGTGAGGCCAAGGCAGCCGCCCTGCGCGCCGAGGGCGAGGCCCAGGCGATCCGCACGGTCTTCGAATCCATCCACGCCGGCGACGCGGACCAGAAGCTCCTCGCCTACCAGTACCTCCAGATGCTCCCCAAGATCGCCGAGGGCGACGCCAACAAGCTCTGGATCGTCCCCAGCGAAATCGGCGACGCCCTCAAGGGCCTGAGCGGCGCCATGGGCAACTTCGGCCCAATGGGCGGCGGTTCAGGCAACGGAGGCGCCACAGGGGGCCAGGGCACGGAACGCCGAGAGAAGCCGACGCTCGACTAAGAAACCGACGGTCACCCCCGCGCCCCCTAAGGGGCGCGGGGAACTGCGCGACCAGCCACGACGGTGCCGCAGGTGACCGACGGCATAGCGCCGCACTTCCAGCGGAGCGTTTAGGCAGCCGGCTGGGCGAGCCAATCCGGCAGCGCAGCAAAGTCATCCTGACCAAGAGCCAACAACATCGCATCCGCCGGCGTCGGCTCAAACGGCTCCCGAAGCAACGGCATCCCCGCCTCCGCCGGCGTCCGATTCGCCTTCCGGTGATTGTCCTCCGCACACGAGGCGACCGTATTCAGCCACGTGTCCTGCCCACCCTGCGACCGCGGCACAACATGGTCCACGGTCGTCGCCCGACGACCGCAGTACGCGCACCTGTGCCGGTCCCGCACCAGAACACCCCGCCGCGACCACGGAGCTTGTCTTCGGAACGGCACCCGCACATACCTGCACAACCTGATCACCCGGGGCGCCGGTATATCGACAGCGGCTCCGCGCATACGCAGTTCGGGGTGGGCCTGCTCGACGACGGCCTTGTCCTGCAGCACCAGAACGACGGCTCGGTTCAACGTCACCGTCGACAGCGGCTCAAAGCTCGCGTTGAGTACCAACGTGTCCCGCATACCAGCCCACCTCCCGTGTCGCACCCGCCCACCGCGTGGCGGGCTGGGATCAACTCTGGCCGGGCACGCCGAGATGGACAACGCAATATCTGCTGCTCCCACGGGGGGTGACCCCCGCGTCCCCCGGCAACAAAAATGCCCGCCCCTGATCACTTCCAAGACCAGGGACGGGCAAACGTTCAATGAACGTCAGGCTTCGGCGGGCACCTCGTACTCACCGATGAGCTGGGCGCGCGCCAGCGTGTGGAACCGCAGATTGAAGCCCACGAAGGCCGGGCTGGCGTCCGAATCCGGCCCCAGCTTCTCCTGGTCCACGGCGTACACCGTGAACACATAGCGGTGCGGCCCGTCTCCGGGAGGCGGCGCGGCCCCGCCGAAGTCCTTCGTGCCGTAGTCGTTGCGCGCCTGTACGGCACCCTCGGGCAGCCCCTCGAACTTGCCGCTGCCCGCGCCCTCCGGCAGCTCGGTCACCGAGACCGGGATGTCGAAGAGGACCCAGTGCCAAAACCCGCTGCCCGTAGGGGCGTCCGGGTCGTAACACGTGACGGCGAAGCTCTTGGTCTCTGGCGGGAAGCCCTCCCACCGCAGCTGCGGCGACGTGTTGCCGGCCGCGTAGACCTGAGCGTCCTTGAGCGTCGCACCTTCCTCGACGTGCTCGCTCGTGACCGTGAACGACGGCACGGGCGGATGGAAGTCATGGGGGAGCGGCCGCCGCTTGAGCTCGGTCACCTCGGTACCTCCTGATCGGTTCCTACTCAGTGGTCCCGAGCCTAGAACCAGTTGCGCTTGCTGCCGACCTCGGACAGCCACTGGTTGAGGTACGCCACCCAGTCGGTGCCCTGGAAGTCGTGCAGGCCCACCTGGAAGGACCGGAAGGTGTCACTGCCCTCGCTGAACAGCCCCGGCTTCTTGTCCATTTCCAGGATGACGTCCATCGCGTTCGCATCCGCGACGAAGCTCAACTCGACCTGGTTCAGCCCCCGGTACTGCTGCGGTGGCAGGAATTCGATCTCCTGGTAGAACGGCAGCTTCTGACGCGTACCCCGGATGTGACCGCGCTCCATGTCGGCGCTCTTGAAGCGGAAGCCCAGCTGGATGAACGCGTCGAGCAGCGCCTTCTGCGCCGGCAGCGGGTGCACGTTGATCGGGTCCAGGTCACCGGAGTCCACCGCGCGCGCGATCGCCAGCTCGGTGGTCACCCCGATGTTCATCCCGCGCAGCGCCTGACCGTCGATCATGGTGATCGGGGTCTCCCACGGGATCTCCAGCCCGAACGGCACCGCGTGGACGGCATTGGCCTGCAGCTGGAAGGCCCCGCCGAGCGGCTGCTTCGTGAACTCGATGTTCTGCTTGTACTCCTGGTCGTCGTGCCCCTCGACCTCGACCTTGGCCTGCAGCCCGACCGACACCCCCTGGATCTCCTGATCGACGGACCCACCCTGGATCCGCACCTCACCCTGGACGACACCGCCCGGAACGACGTTGACCTCGGTCAGAACCGTCTCGACCGAAGCCCCGCCGGCCCCCAGACTCGCGAGCAGCTTCTTGAACGCCATGTCTCTTCCCTCTCGCGTGGATCCCTTGATCCCTACAAACGCACTACGGCCGTGGCCGGTTCCGCGCCTTCACCCTGGCAAGGGGAAGGCTTTCTGACCACCCCGCCGCACCCACCGGCCTGCACTACCCTCGGACGGCATGATCGCGACCCCCGACCGTACGCCCCTCCCCAGAGACTTCTTCGACCGGCCCGTACTGGAGGTCGCCCCCGACCTCCTCGGCCGCATCCTGGTGCGTACGACCCCGGACGGTCCGATCTCCCTCCGCCTCACAGAGGTCGAGGCGTACGACGGCCCGAACGACCCCGGCTCCCACGCCTATCGCGGCCGCACGCCCCGCAACGACGTGATGTTCGGTCCGCCCGGCCTTGTGTACGTCTACTTCACCTACGGCATGTGGCACTGCATGAACCTGGTGTGCGGCCCGGACGGCGAGGCGAGCGCCGTCCTGCTCCGCGCCGGCGAGATCGTCGAGGGCGCCGAACTGGCCCGCAAACGTCGACTATCAGCCCGAAGTGACAAGGAACTGGCCAAAGGCCCGGCCCGCCTCGCCACCGCCCTCGACGTGGACAGAGCCCTCGACGGCACGGACGCATGCGCCTCCGGCGAGACACCCCTGAGAATCCTTGCCGGCACCGCCGTCCCCCCTGACCAGGTACGGAATGGTCCACGGACCGGCGTGGCCGGCGACGGCGGCAACGGAGACGTACATCCCTGGCGCTACTGGATCGCCGACGACCCGACCGTCAGCCCGTACCGGGCTCACGTCCCCAGGCGTCGCCCAAGTTGACGTGCCCGAGGAAGGTGCGTAACGTATTCCGAGCCGCTGAACCGGGTACGGCGAAAGCCAGCAGCCGGAGCGGCCAACCCACTACTTACGACTCCCTCCAGTGAGGGCGAATTCGGTGTGTCCGCATGCCTGAATTCAGAACTCACGGAACTCGATTATGAGCTTCCCAGGGAATCGGCTAACGTAGTGAATGTCGAAAGGCCCCGCCGACCGGGAATCAGCCCCAAAAGGATCTGATAGAGTCGGAAACGCAAGACCGAAGGGAAGCGCCCGGAGGAAAGCCGCGAGAGAGTGTTTCTCGGGTGAGTACGAAGGAAGCGTCCGTTCCTTGAGAACTCAACAGCGTGCCA
>NZ_JBFALC010000112.1:0-16915 GCF_040656035.1 Streptomyces sp. NPDC050211 | reverse complement strand
GGCGACCGCGGCCCCCAGCCCCTCCGGCCGCGCGGCGGGCACCCCGGCCCGCGCGGCGGTCGTCAGCGCCAGCCGGCCGACGGTCGCGGAGACGACGGCGGCGAACGCACCCCGGGCCCAGGAGCCGTCGTAAGCCTCTGTCAGGGCGGCCACCTGGGCGAGGAGCACCAACACCAGCGTGATCACACCGAACGGCCCGATGTCCGACTGCTTCATGATCCGCAGCGCGTCCTCCGAGGGCTTCCCGCTACCGAGCCCGTCAGCGGTGTCGGCCAGCCCGTCAAGATGCAGCCCCCGGGTGAGCACGGCAGGCACGGCGACGGTGCCCACGGCAGCGAGCAGGGGCGCGGCACCAAGAACCACCAACAGCAACCCGACCCCGGCCGCAACACCCCCCACGACGACCCCGGCCAACGGAGCCCACACCATCCCACCCCGCGCAGCCTCCCGGTCCCACCGCACCACCTCCACAGGCAGCACGGTGAGCGTCCCAAAGGCAAAACGAAGGCCATGAAGGGGCAGGGTCCTGGACATCCGGGAAGGCTACAGCCGCCCAACTACGGGCTGCCGTCCTGCCCCAGCTGCGGGCATGCGTGCCGCCTGGGGCGGCACGGGTGGGCGCAGGCGGCACCCCGTAAGCGCCGGGCTGCGCGACCCACCCCACCCCAGCCACCTCACACGCCGCACCCGCAAGACACCCCACCCCACACCGGGCAAACTGTCACACATGGGGCACTGGCTGGAGCACAACATCATCGAACCGGGCAAACTCCCCCTGCTCCTCGCCCTGACCGCCTTCGTCGTCACCTTCCTCCTCACCCGCCTCATCACCCGCCTGATCCGCGCAGGCAAGGGCCCCTTCGGCAACATCAAGGCCGGCGGCGTGCACATCCACCACGTCGTCCCCGGAGTCGTCCTCACCGTCATCGGCGGCTTCGGCGCGGTAGCCGGCGGCACCCGCGGCTTCGGCTCCGCCCTCGCCGCCGTCGTCTTCGGCATCGGCGCAGGCCTCCTCCTAGACGAGTTCGCGCTGATCCTCCACCTCGACGACGTCTACTGGACGGAAGCGGGCCGCAAGAGCGTGGAGGTCGTGGTGCTGACCGCCGCCCTCGTCGGCCTGGTCCTCGTCGGCTACACCCCCTTCGGCGTCAACGACCTCGACGACGACGAACTGCAGAACCGCTCCACCGTCATCAGCACCGTCCTCACGAACTTCGCCTTCTCGCTGCTCGCCCTGAGCAAGGGCAAGGCCCGCACCGCGATCTTCGGCGTCATCGTCCCGCTCATCGCCGTGGTCGGCACGATCCGCCTGGCCCGCCCCGGCTCCCCCTGGGCCAAGCGCTTCTACCGCCACCGCCCCCGCGCCCGCGCCAGGTCCCTCCGCCGCGCCTACCGCCACGACCGCCGCTGGGCGGGCCCCAGCCGCCGGCTTCAGGACTTGATCGGCGGCAAACCCGATCCGGTGGAACCGGCCCGCTCCGTCGACCGCCGCTGACGCGCCGCCCGCACCGCGCACACGGCACACAGCACCAGCACCCCCGCGATCGCCGCCAGATGCTCCTTGCCGGCCAGGTTCTCCTTCACCAGCA
This sequence comes from Streptomyces sp. NPDC050211, assembly GCF_040656035.1. NCBI lineage: Bacteria > Bacillati > Actinomycetota > Actinomycetes > Kitasatosporales > Streptomycetaceae > Streptomyces > Streptomyces sp. NPDC050211. The sequence continues at coordinate 15,326 of NZ_JBFALC010000112.1, read as the reverse complement.
CCTCGACCACCATCGCCACGATCACCGCCCCCGCGGTGACGTACGCCCGGTAGCGCCAGCCGAGGAACACGGCGAGCCCCACCACGGCCGCCGACGGCCCCGTGTCCACGACATACGCGTCCGACGCGGGCAGCCCCAGCAGCCCGCCCGGACCGAGTGCGATGCCCACGCGCGCGTACAGCGTTCCGGCGAGCGTGGCGGCGTACGCGACGGCGAGCGTGCGCCACCACCCCAGACAGATCTCGGCGATCCCGAACACCAGCAGGATCTGTACGAGGCCTCCCCACACCGGCAGATCCAGCGCGGGCACGAACAGCGACAGCGGAGTCCGCAGCAGCGCCAGCCACAGGGGATCCTCGGCCCGTACGGCCCCCACGTCCTGGACGAACCCGTAGCCCCAGGACTGGTTGTGGACGAAATGCAGCAGAGCCGTGAGGCACACAGCGCCGATGGTCATCGGAATCGCCCGCCAGCGCCGCTCGGCGATCGTCCCGCGCACGGCGACGTACAGCAGTCCCCATTCGGCGCGGGCCCAGCGGGCGAGCGTACTCATGTCCACGACCTCATCTACGCGTCTGAAGATGCTCGCGGTGCATCCACTTCGGCAGTCCCGGCGCCTCCAGGAACCCCTCCGCACGGGCCGCGGCGATGCCGATGCGGGGCAGGTCCGCGCTCTTCTCGAAGAGCAGGAACCTCGGTTCCCAGATGGGCCGGTACTTGGCGTTGGCGCGGTACAGCGACTCGATCTGCCACCAGCGCGAGAAAAAGCTGAGGAGCGACCGCCACAGCCTCAGCACCGGTCCGGCGCCAATGCGTGCGCCACGTTCGAAGACCGAGCGGAACATGGCGAAGTTGAGCGAAACCTGCGTGATCTGGATCTCCTGGGCACGATTCAGAAGCTCGATCACCATGAACTCCATCAGCCCGTTGTCGGCGTCCCGGTCCCGTCGCATCAGGTCGAGGGAGAGCCCGCGCGGCCCCCAGGGCACGAAGGACAGCAGCGCCTTCAACTCGCCCTGGCCATCGGCGCATTCGAGCATCACGCACCGCCCGTCGTCCGGATCCCCGAGCCGCCCGAGCGCCATGCTGAACCCACGCTCGGTCGCCCCGTCCCGCCAGTCGTCCGCGCGCTCCAGCAGGTACGTCATCTCGTCGGCCGGAATGTCCTCATGCCGCCGGATGCGGACGACGTACCCCGCGCGCTTCACCCGGTTGTACGCCTGCCGTACGGTCCGCATGGCCCGCCCCTCCAGCGTGAACTCGGCGACCTCCACCACGGCCTCGTCACCGAGCTCCAGCGCGTCCATCCCGTGCCGCGCGTACACGGTCCCGGCCTCCTCGCTCGCCCCCATCACGGCCGGGATCCACCCGTGCTCACGCGCCTGGGCCAGCCACGGCTCGATGGCGCCCGGCCACGCCTCCGGGTCGCCGACCGGATCCCCGGAGGCCAGCGCCACCCCGCTCACGACCCGGTAGACGACGCCCGCCTTGCCGGTCGGCGACCAGACGACGCTCTTCTCCCGGCGCAGCGCGAAGTACCCGAGCGAGTCACGCTCGCCGTGCCGCTCCAGCAGCGCCCGCAGCCGCGCTTCGTCGTCCTCGGTGAGCGGGTCGACGGCACGCCGGGAGCGGAAGGCGGCGTAGAAGACGGCGAGGACGAGCAGCGTGCTGAGCACGTTGATGGTGACGTTGACCCAAGTGGGGCTGGAGATGCCGGGGATGCGGGAGTCGTCGGCGACGACCGAGACGAGCCGCAGCGTCCCGTACCGCCAGCGGTCGGCGAACGTCGAGCGGTGCTCGTCGTGCGCCTGGTTGGTGACCGTTACCAGCAGCGCCGCCAGCAGCGAACAGACCAGCAGCCCGCCCACCGCGACGGCTGCGGCCAGCTTCGGGTTGGACCGGTCGCCCTTGGCGTAGAACTCCCGCCGCCCGACGAGCAGCGACGCCAGGAAGGCTGCGGTCAGGACGAGCGACACCCAGTTCTGCGCGTGCCGCCGGATCTCCGGAAAGAACATCGCGAAGCCGAGCAGCAGCAGGAACAGCCCGCTGAGCACGAGGTTCAGGATCCACGCCGCCCGCTTGCGGCGCCGCATCGTGATCGCCAGGAACACCGTGAACACACCGGACGCGAAACCGGCGGTCAGCAGATATGGCGTGAAGTAGTTCTCCTGGTTGTGCCGCCGCAGGTCCTGGCCCAGGGACACCCACACCGCACTGAGGAAGTTGACGAACGCGACGACCCGCAAATACCAGACGGCGAAGGCAGCGGCAACGCGGGTATCTCCCATAGGAAGGGATGATATGGGGCAGATTTACCGATTTCGGTACATGGCTTGCCCCGTCTTTCCCCTACTCGTCCGCCGCCTTCTCAGCTTCCTGGGCCTCTTCGGGCTCCTCGGCTTCCTCTGCCTTCTCCGGCAGTTCCGCCGCCAACGCCGCCGCGGCCTGCACCAGCGATAGCGCAAGCAACGCCCCCGCCCCTTCCCCCACCGTCACGCCCTGGTCGAGGAGCGGCTCGAGGGCCATGCGGTCGAGGGCCTTCGCCTGCCCCGGCTCCCCGCTGCTGTGCGCGGCCAGCCACCAGTCCGGCGCGCGGAACGCGATCCGCTGGCCCACCAGCGCACAGGCGGCCGCCACGACCCCGTCCAGGATCACCGGCGTCTTCCGCACCGCGCTCTGCAGTAGAAACCCGGTCATGGCGGCCAGGTCGGCACCGCCCACCGTCGCCAGCAGCTGCAGCTGATCGCCGAGCACGGGCCGGGCCCGCCGCAGGGCATCGCGAATCGCCGCGCACTTCCGCATCCATGCGAGGTCGTCGATGGCGAGCCCCCCGCGCCCGGTCACGACCGACGCATCGGTCCCGCACAGCGCGGCGACCAGGACGCCCGCCGCCGTGGTCCCGCCCACGCTCACATCGCCGAGCACGATCAGATCCGTACCGGAGTCGGCCTCTTCGTCGGCCACCGCGACCCCGGCCCGGAACGCGGCCTCGGCTTCCTCCGCCGTCAGCGCGTCCTCGACGTCGATACGTCCACTGCCCCGCCGTACCCGATGCCGTACGACCTCGTCGGGCAGCGTCTCCGGATCGCAGTCCAGCGCCATGTCCACGACCCGCACGGGCACGCCCAGTCGCCGGGCCAGGACGGAGACCGGCCGGCCGCCCTCCAGGACCTCCCGCACCAACGCTCCGGCGCTGCCCGCGGGCCGCGCGGAGACACCCAGTTCGGCGACCCCGTGGTCGCCGGCGAACAGCACCACCCGCGGTTGTTCGATCGGCCGCACCGGCACGGCGCTCTGCGCCGCCGCCAGCCACTCACCCAGGTCGTCGAGGCGGCCCAGTGCTCCGGGCGGCACGATCTGACGCTCCCGTCGCGCCTCCGCATCGCGGCGCACCCCGCCGTCGGGGCGCTCGATCAGATCGGTGAAGTCGTCGAGATTAAGCGAGCTCATTCGCCGAACAGTACCGGCCCCGATCGAACGGAACGGCGCCACATCGCCACCACGCGCACACGACGTCATTGCACCCAAGATCGCGATCCCATACGTTCCGTTTTGCAGTGGAATGTCGTACGTCCTCAGGGGAGCCGCCCATGCCACCCGCACGCCGCGACGACTGCCCATGGTGCGGTTCGAAACTGCTCCGCGCCCGTACGAGAGCCGTGGACGAGTGCCGGGACTGCGCGCACGTGTTCCAGAACCCCCAACGTCCTGTCGAGGACAGGTTGTTGGAAGAACATGTCAAGCCCTGTTCCGCGACCCGCCGTCAACACCTCCTCACCGCCCGCGCGATGATGCGTCTGAGGCCCGAGCCGGAGAGCTGGTTGGACGTGGGCACACGCGACGCCGGCTTCCCGGAAACGGCGCGGGAACTCTTCCCGTACACGTCCTTCGACGGACTGGACCCCACCCCGCTGGTGGTGCAGGCACGCACGGCGGACCGCATCGAAGAGGCCTACGTGGGCAACTTGCCGGACCCACACATCACGACCATCCTCCGCGCGCGCTACGACGTGGTCAGCCTCCTCAACCATCTGCACCACACGTCCGACCCCCGTGCGGAACTCCAGGCCGCGCTCACGCTTCTCCGCAATGGGGGCCACCTGGTGATCGAGACCCCCAACCCGCAGTCCGCGCTCGCCACCCTCCTGGGCAGGCGGTGGCGCCCCCAGACCCACCCAGGCCACACCCATCTGATCCCCCTGGACAACCTCCGCACGGAACTGGAATCCCGCGGCTGCACTCTCTCCTCACCCCTGAGCCGCACCCGCTTCTCCACCACCTACAGACTCATCGCCTGCAAGGCCTGAGTCCCCGCTCACCCCCGCAACACCACCGCCTGCCCCGCCACCACCAGCAGCACCTGCTCGCACTCGCCCGCGAACGCCGCGTTCAAGCGCCCCAACTCGTCCCGGTACCGCCGCCCGGAGGCGGTGGCCGGCACGATCCCCGACCCCACCTCGTTCGACACGGCGACAACGGTCCGCCGCGCCGCCCGCACGGCCCCGGTCAGCTCCCGCACCCGCTCCCGCAAGGCCCGCTCACCCCCGTCGGCCCACACCGCGTCGTCCCACGCCCCGACGGAGTCCATCGCATCCGTCAGCCACAGCGACAGACAGTCGATCAGCAACGGCGGCCCGTCGGCCTCCAGCAACGGCACCAGGTCACACGTCTCCGCCGTACGCCAGGACCCCGGCCGCCGCTCCCGATGCGCGGCCACCCGCGCGGCCCACTCGCAGTCCTCGTCCCGCGTGCCGCCGGTGGCGACATACAGCACATCGGGAAACGCCTCCAGCCGCCGCTCGGCCTCCACGGACTTCCCCGATCGCGCCCCGCCCAGCACCAGCGTCCGCCGCGGCACATCCGGTACGTCCTCGTACACCCCCACGACCAGCGTCGTCCCGTCCGGCACGGCCCGCGCCCCGGCCGCCGCGAGCCGCCGACGCAGCTCTCTCCCCGGCGGTACGTCGTGATCCAGATGTACGGCGATGACATCCGTCGTCGGCCCGACCGCCCCCACCGCCCGCAGCCGTGCCAACGCGTCCGGCCGCCCCACGACATCGGCCACGACCATGTCGTACGCCTCGCCGTCCCCCTCCTCCAGCCCGGCCGGCGCACTGCCCGGCGGCACATACAGCAGCCGGTGCCCATCAGGGCCGGTCACCGCATACCCCGTACCGCCCGCATCCATCGCCACGGCCCGCACCCGATGCCCCGTCAACAACGCCAACTCCCGACCGTCCGGCACCCGCCCCGGCCCCGGCACCCCCGCCGGCACCTCCACGGCCGGCCCATCATGCGGATGCGACAACAACACCTGCCGCACACCTCCCAGCGACCGCCCGGCCCGCGCGGCGGCAAAGGCGGCACCGGGCGTCAGATCCATCAACAGCACCCCGTCCACGAGCAACGCGGTAGCCGCCCGCGCATCGTGCCCGAGCGCGGCAGCACACACCGCACAGGGACATTCGGGGCGGGGCAGCCCCGCGGGGGCACCGGTACCGAGCAGAGTCACGTCCACGAAGTTGATTTTCGCCGTTCACTGGTAGTCACGCGCGACTGGGACGCCCCGTTAGGGGCGCGGGGCTGTATCGATATGCGGCTCCGCCGCGTGGGCGCGACCAGCCCCCACCGAGCCGCACACAACGAACAACCGCATACGCTTCTGCTCCGTAACCGCTCAAACACGGGAGGCGCACATGGCCCTATGGACGTGGCGATTCGAGAAGGCCGACGGCGCGGAGGTCCAGCCCGCGGTGCAGCCCGAGGAGTTCACCACGCAGGGAGACGCCGAGTCCTGGCTCGGCGAGTACTGGAAAGACCTGCTCGCCGGCGGTGCGGACCAGGTGCGCCTGTTCGAGGACGCCACGGAGATCTACGGCCCGATGAGCCTGCACGCCACGGACGCGTAAGACGGTAGGACGGACGGGGGAGGGGCGACCGTAAACCGGCCGCCCCTCCTCACTGCTCACCCAGCGTCACATCCACCGTCTTCTCGGCGTCGTTGCGCGTGAACGTCACCGTCGTCCGGTCGCCCGGCTTCCGCATGGCCAGCGCCTCCGACAGCGAGGTGATGGTCGTGATGTCGGTGTCACCGAGCCTGGTGATGATGTCTCCGGCCTCCAGGCCCGCCCGGTCGGCCGCCCCGCCGCTCGTCACCGCGACGACCGCGACCCCGGCGACCTGGTAGTCGTCGTCGACGACCGTACGGCCGGTGATGCCGAGCGCGGCCCGGCCCGAGTCCGTCACCTTGCCGTCCTTGATGATCTGGTCGGCGACCGTCTTCACCATCGACGCGGGGATCGCGAACCCGATGCCGGGCGCCGCGGCGTCCCCGACGTTGGGGTCGGTGGCGGCGAGCGTCGGGATGCCGATGACCTCGCCGTCGAGGTTCACCAGGGCGCCGCCGCTGTTGCCGGGGTTGATGGCGGCCGACGTCTGCACCATGTTCGCGATCGTCGCGCCCGTACCGCCGCCGGTCCGCCCCTCGCTGACGGTCCGTCCGGTCGCCGACACGATACCCTGCGTCACACTCGACGACAGCCCGAGCGGCGAGCCCATCGCGAGGACGATCTGCCCGACCTCGACCTTCGCGGAGTCCCCGAACTTCGCGGCCTTGAGACCGTCCGGTACGGCGTTCAGCTTGATGACGGCGAGATCCTGCTCCGGGTACGCGTAGACGAGCCGGGCGGTCAGCACGTCCTCGCTGTTGGCGGTCGTCACCTGGAAGGCCTTCTCGTCCCCGACGACATGCGCGTTGGTGACGATGTGGCCCTGGTTGTCGTACACCACCCCGGAACCCAGGTCGTTCCGGGCCTGAATCTGCACGACCGACGGCAGAACGTCCTTGATCACCTTCGTGTAGGCGTCCTGCAACTCACTGTCCACGGCCGGCACGGCGGCCTGCGTGGTGGTCCTCTCCGACTCCGACGACTGAGACGACGACCCGGAGTCGGTACAACCGGAGACGAGCGCCAGCGAGCAAGCGAGTACGGCGACGAGCCGCAGGCCACGTATACGGGAAGCGTCCATGCCCCGAGTCTCGCTTCGGGGTGATTCTCCGGCTCCCGCTGTTGACCCGAACGGGGCTCAGGAGCCGGGCCCCGTAAGGGGCGCGGGGAACTGCGCGACCAGCCCCACCGGCCCGCGGCAAACGTACCGCCCAACCAGCGGAGCGCTTACCCACGCACCCCGCACAAATGCAGCAGCGCAGCCACACGCCGGTACGGATCCGTCCGCCCGGCCCGCTCCTCCGCAGCCAGCAGCGCGTCGATGTCGCCCGGCGCCTCCGCCCCGTCGGCAGCCGTGTCCGTGAAGACCCGTACACCGTACCAAGCGTGCAGCGGTGCGCCGATCCCGGCCAGCGTCCCGGTCAGCGCGTCGAGCCGGTCCGCACGGACGTCGAGGCCGAGCCGGTTCCGGTAGGAGACCGAGTCGAAGGCGCCCAACGCGCCCGCCCAGTCGCCGGACAGACCCGGCCGCATCGCCAGCGCGTCCGCGTTGCGCACCAGCAGCGATAGCAGTCCGCCCTGGGCGAGCATCCGGGCCAGCCCCGCCAGCAGCGGGTCGGGATCGTCGACGTACATGAGCACGCCATGACACAACACGACGTCGAAACTGCCCGGCAGGAAGTGCACGCCGGTGTCACGGCCGTCGCCCTCGACGATCCGCATCCGCTCCCGGATCCCCTCCGGCTCGGCGGACAGGGCCTCCCGCGCGACGGAGATCATCTTCGGATCCTGCTCGACCCCGGTCACCTGATGTCCGGCCCGGGCCAGCCGCAGCGCCTGCGTGCCCTGGCCCATCCCCACATCGAGCACCCGGAGCCGCCGCCCGACCGGGAACCGGCCGGCTATCTGCTCGTCGAGCTGGCGGGCCACCAGCTCCTGGCGTACGACGTCACGGAGCCCGCCCAGCTTGCTCAGCCAGGCATCCGCCGCGCCCCCCGAGAACGAAGCCGTGCCGGTCAGGGCCGCTCCCCGCGCTTGACCTGCGGCTTCGGCAGCCGGAGCCGGCGCATCTGGAGAGAGCGCATCAGCGCGTAGGCGACGGCGCCGCGCTTGTTCTCGTCCGGGAAGCGCTCGGCAAGACCCTTCTTCAGGCGGTAACCGGTGGCGATCGAGTCGAGCACGATCAGCACGATCACGACCAGCCACAGCAGCAGCGCGATGTTCTGCAGCGAGGCCACCCGCACCATGCTCAGTACGAGGATGACCACGGCCATCGGCAGGAAGAACTCCGCGACGTTGAACCGCGAGTCGATGAAGTCCCGGGCGAACTTGCGCACCGGCCCCTTGTCACGCGCGGGGAGATAGCGCTCGTCACCGCCGGCCAGCGCCTGGCGCTGCTTGTCCAGGGCGGCACGGCGCTCCTCGCGCTGACGCTTCGCGGCGTCCTTGCGGGTCATCGACGTATTGGCGACGCTGCGGCGCTGGGACTGGGCCTCACTCCGCTTGGGAGTGGGCCTGCCCTTCGGGGCCTGCGGGTCACGGGTCTGAGTGGAGTCGGTCAGCGACGCCTTGTCGGCGTTCGCGGCCTTCTCATCCTTGGCACGGCTACGGAACACAAAACCCAAGGGTACGGGGTCCCGGGCATGGACCCCAGCCCCACGGGGAACGATCCGGCAACACCAGTCGTATTAGTGGGGACAGAAGGGGCGCTGCTCCCGGAGTTCGATCTCAGGGGTAACTCTCAGGGGTCACCTACTCCCTACGCCGGAGCAGGGCCGAACGCAGTCGTCCTTGGGGATGAGCGCATCCGTCCCCGAACAGTGCGGTAATGGATGCAGGGCCCGTACTGTGGGTTCTGTCGCAGGAGCTGGATGTAGTCCGTCAGAAGGGGGCGCGCGAAGCCCATGAGCGGTGTCATGAAGCGTATGGGGATGATCTTCCGCGCGAAGGCGAACAAGGCCCTTGACCGGGCCGAGGACCCGCGCGAAACCCTCGATTACTCGTACCAGAAGCAGCTGGAGCTGCTCCAGAAGGTCCGCCGCGGTGTCGCCGACGTGGCGACCTCGCGCAAGCGCCTGGAGTTGCAGCTCAACCAGCTCCAGTCGCAGTCCTCCAAGCTGGAGGACCAGGGCCGCAAGGCGCTCGCCCTCGGCCGCGAGGACCTGGCGCGTGAGGCGCTGTCCCGCCGTGCCGCCCTCCAGCAGCAGGTGACGGACCTCGAGACGCAGCACGCGACTCTCCAGGGCGAGGAGGAGAAGCTCACCCTGGCAGCCCAGCGCCTCCAGGCCAAGGTCGACGCCTTCCGCACGAAGAAGGAGACCATCAAGGCCACCTACACCGCCGCCCAGGCCCAGACCCGGATCGGCGAGGCCTTCTCCGGCATCTCCGAGGAGATGGGCGACGTCGGCATGGCCATCCAGCGTGCCGAGGACAAGACCGCACAGCTCCAGGCCCGCGCCGGCGCGATCGACGAGCTTCTCGCCTCCGGTGCCCTCGACGACCAGTCCGGCATGCACAAGGACGACATCCAGGCCGAGCTGGACCGCCTCTCCGGTGGTACGGATGTAGAGCTGGAACTGCAGCGGATGAAGGCCGAGCTGGCCGGCGGCTCCTCGTCGCAGCAGGCCATCGAGGGCGGCAAGGAGCAGTCGCAGTCCCAGCAGCAGCCGCAGGACACCCCGCGCTTCGACAAGCAGTAATCGCCATACGGAGGGCGACATGATCGTACGGATCATGGGGGAGGGGCAGGTGAGGCTGGCCGACAGCCACTTCACCGAGCTGAACAAGCTGGACGACGAACTCCTTCGGGAGATGGAGAGCGGCGACAGCCCAGGCTTCCGCGCCACTCTCCACGCCCTCCTCCAGAAGGTCCGCGAACTGGGCGAACCCCTGCCGGACGACTCCCTGGAGCCCTCGGAACTGATCCTCCCGTCCCCGGACGCGACCTTGGAAGAGGTCCGGGAGATGCTGAGCGACGACGGGCTGATCCCGGGATGAGGGACGGCTCCTCTCGGCGCCGGGCCGCATCATCCAGCCCGTCCGGCGCTTGAGGGGTCTGGGGGCCGCAGCCCCCAGGACGTACTGTTGACGACCGTGAGCAGCATCGACCGCGCCAGGCAGTGGCTGACGTCCCACCCGCTGGCGCTCGACGCCGCGCTCGCGGCCGCAGTACTCGCCTGCATGGTGGCCGGCTCCTTCGTGGACCCGCGGGGCAAGGACAGCGTCACCTGGAGCCTGCGCAGCCCCGACGCCCTCAGCCTGGTCCTCATCACGCTCGGCGCCGCCGCCCTGGTCTTCCGTCGCCGCGCCCCCAAGACGGTCCTCGCCCTCACCGGCGCCCTCTCGCTCATCGAGTCCGTCACCGGCGACCCGCGCGCCCCCGTCGCCATGTCCGCGGTCATCGCGCTCTACACCGTCGCCGCCAGCACCGACCGGCACACCACCTGGCGCGTCGGCCTGCTCACCATGACCGTGCTGACCGGCTCCGCGATGCTCGCCGGCCCGCTCCCCTGGTACGCCCAGGAAAACCTCGGCGTCCTCGCCTGGACCGGCATCGGCGCCACCGCCGGCGACGCGGTCCGCAGCCGGCGTGCGGTCGTGCACGCCATACGGGAGCGCGCCGAGCGGGCTGAGCGCACCCGTGAGGAGGAGGCCCGCCGCCGGGTCGCCGAGGAGCGGCTGCGGATCGCCCGGGACCTGCATGACGTGGTCGCCCACCACATCGCGCTCGTCAATGTGCAGGCCGGAGTCGCCGCCCATGTCATGGACAAGCGGCCCGACCAGGCCAAGGAGGCCCTGGCCCACGTACGGGAGGCCAGTCGCTCCGCGCTCAACGAACTCCGCGCCACCGTCGGCCTGTTGCGGCAGTCCGACGACCCCGAGGCGCCGACCGAACCCGCGCCCGGCCTGGTCCGGCTCGACGAACTCGTCGGCACCTTCCGCAGCGCCGGACTGCATGTCGAGGTCGCCCGCGCCGACCACGGCACCGTGCTGCCCGCCGCCGTCGACCTGGCCGCCTACCGCGTCATCCAGGAAGCCCTCACCAATGTGCAGAAGCACGCCGGCACCGAGGCCAAGGCCGAGGTCAGCGTCGTACGCGTGGGAGAGAACATCGAGATCACGGTGCTCGACAACGGCGCCGGGGAGGACGACGCCCCCGAGGCCGGCGGCGGGCACGGGCTGATCGGGATGCGGGAGCGGGTCAGCGCTCTGAGCGGCACTCTCACCACCGGTCCCCGGTACGGCGGCGGTTTCCGGGTGCATGCGATCCTGCCGGTCAAGACCCGCACCAGCCCAGCGAAGGACTCCGTATGACCATCCGTGTCCTGCTCGCCGACGACCAGGCGCTGCTCCGCAGCGCCTTTCGGGTGCTCGTCGACTCCGAGCCCGACATGGAGGTGGTGGGCGAGGCGTCCGACGGTGCGGAGGCGGTGCGGCTGGCGAAGGAACAGCGGGCCGACGTCGTCCTGATGGACATCCGCATGCCGGGTACGGACGGACTCGCGGCCACCCGCATGATCGGCGCCGACCCGAGCCTCGCGCAGGTCCGGGTGGTGATCCTGACGACGTTCGAGGTCGACGACTACGTGGTGCAGTCGCTGCGCGCGGGCGCCTCCGGCTTCCTCGGCAAGGGCTCCGAACCCGAGGAACTCCTCAATGCGATCCGGGTCGCGGCCGGCGGGGAGGCGCTGCTGTCCCCGGCCGCCACCAAGGGCCTGATCGCCCGCTTCCTCGCCCAGGGCGACGCGGCGGACGACGAGCGCGACCCCGCCCGCGCCGAACGCCTCGCCGCGCTCACCGGGCGGGAGCGCGAGGTGCTGGTCCAGGTCGCCGGCGGACACTCCAACGACGAGATCGCCGAACGCCTCGAAGTCAGCCCGCTGACCGTGAAGACGCACGTCAACCGGGCCATGGCCAAGCTGGGCGCGCGGGACCGGGCCCAGCTCGTGGTGATCGCGTACGAGTCGGGGCTGGTACGTCCAAGGGTGGAGTGAGTGCCGCCGGGTCGTACTGCGGCCGGAGTAGGCGACAGATAAGGAACGGGACCCAGGGTCGACGGATCACCGTCCGGCGATGGCTCAGGGTGTAGGGGTGGGCGCTCACATGCGCCCCTTCCTCCGCTCAGGCCACAGAAGAGAGACGCTGACCCATGTCCTGGCTGTCAAGATTCAGCCTCGCGCAACGGGCCCTCATAGGGCTGATGTCGATCGTCGCGCTCGCGTTCGGAGCGATCGCGATCCCGCAGCTCAAGCAGCAGTTGCTGCCCTCCATCGAACTTCCCATGGTGTCCGTGCTCGCCCCGTACCAGGGCGCGTCCCCGGACGTGGTCGAGAAGCAGGTCGTCGAACCCATCGAGGACGCGCTCGAGGGCGTCGACGCCATCACCGGTGTCACCTCCACGGCCAGCGAGGGCAACGCCCTGATCATGGCCTCCTTCGACTACGGCAACGACACCAAGCAGCTCGTCGCCGATGTCCAGCAGGCCGTCAACCGCGCCCGCGTCCAGCTCCCGGACGATGTGGACCCGCAGGTCGTCGCCGGTTCCACGGACGACATCCCGACCGTCGTCCTCGCCGTCACCTCCGACCAGGACCAGCAGGCCCTCGCCGACCGGCTCGACCGGACCGTCGTGCCGGACCTGAAGGACATCGACGGCGTCGGACAGGTCACCGTCGACGGTGTACGAGACCTCCAGGTCACCGTCACCCCGGACGAGGCGAAGCTCGCCAAGGCGGGCCTGAGTTCGCAGGCCCTCTCCCAGGCGCTCCAGGCGGGCGGCGCGACCGTACCGGCCGGGTCCTTCGACGAGTCAGGCAACAACCGCACCGTCCAGGTCGGCGGCGGCTTCACCTCCCTGAAGCAGATCCAGGACCTGATGGTCACCGGGGAGGCGGGCGGCGATCCGGTGCGCCTCGCCGACGTGGCGAGTGTCGAGCAGGAGCAGGCCACCGCCGACTCCCTCACCCGCACCGACGGCAAGCCCAGCCTCGCCGTGAGCGTCACCATGGACCAGGACGGCAGCGCGGTCGCCATCTCCGACGCGGTCGAGGACAAACTCGCCGACATGCGCAAGGACTTGGGCTCCGGCGCCACCATCACGGTCGTCAGCGACCAGGGCCCGGCGGTCTCCAAGTCCATCTCGGGTCTGACCACCGAGGGCGGGCTCGGTCTGCTCTTCGCGGTCCTGGTCATCCTGGTGTTCCTGGCGTCGATCCGCTCGACGCTGGTGACCGCGGTCTCCATCCCGCTGTCGGTGGTGCTGGCCCTGATCGTCCTGTGGACGCGCGACCTGTCGCTGAACATGCTGACGCTCGGCGCGCTCACCATCGCCATCGGCCGGGTCGTCGACGACTCGATCGTGGTCCTGGAGAACATCAAGCGGCACCTCGGCTACGGCGAGGAGCGGCAGGAGGCCATCCTCAAGGCGGTCCGCGAGGTCGCGGGCGCGGTCACCTCCTCGACCCTCACCACCGTCGCCGTCTTCCTCCCGATCGGCCTGTCCGGCGGCATGGTGGGCGAGCTGTTCGGCTCGTTCAGCCTGACCGTGACGGCCGCGCTGCTCGCGTCGCTGCTGGTCTCGCTGACGGTCGTACCCGTCCTGTCGTACTGGTTCCTGCGCGCCCCCAAGGGCACGCCCGAGGACGCCGATGAGGCCCGCCGCCTGGCGGAGGAGAAGGAGGCCAAGAGCCGTCTCCAGCGCCTCTACGTCCCCGTCCTGCGCTTCGCGACCCGCCGCCGTCTCACCAGCGTGGCGCTCGCGATCGTGATCCTCATTGGCACGTTCGGCATGGCGCCGCTGCTGAAGACCAACTTCTTCGACCAGGGCGAGCAGGAAGTCCTCACCGTCAAGCAGGAGTTGAAGCCCGGCACCAGCCTGGCGGCGACCGACGAGCAGGCGAAGAAGGTCGAGAAGCTGCTCGGCTCCGTCGAGGGCGTGAAGGACTACCAGGTCACCGTCGGGTCGTCCGGCTTCATGGCGGCCTTCGGCGGCGGCACGGACACCAACCAGGCGTCGTACCAGGTGATGCTGGAGGACTCGGCGTCGTACGACGAGGTGCAGACCCGTATCGAGGACGGCCTGAAGAAGCTGTCCGGCATCGGTACGACGACCATCGCGGCCGGTGACGGCTTCGGCAGCCAGGACCTCAGCGTGGTCGTGAAGGCCGCCGACGCGGGCGTGCTGCGCGAGGCCGCCGAGGAGGTCCGCAAGACGGTCGCCGGGCTCGACGACGTCACCGACGTCAGCAGCGACCTGGCGCAGAGCGTGCCGCGCATCTCGGTCAGGGCCAACGACAAGGCCGCCGCGGCCGGCTTCGACGACACCACCCTCGGCGCGGCAGTCGCCCAGGCGGTCAAGGGCACCACCGCCGCCAAGGCGACCCTGGACGACACCGAGCGCGACGTCGTCATCAGGTCGGCGAAGCCCGCCGAGACGCTGGCCGAGCTGAAGGCGCTGCGCCTCGGCCCGGTGAAGCTGTCCGACATCGCCACGGTCCGGATGGTCGACGGGCCGGTGTCGATGACCCGTATCGACGGTCAGCGCGCGGCCACCATCACGGCCCGGCCGACCGGCGACAACACCGGCGCGGTGAGCACGGACCTCCAGTCGAAGATCAACTCGCTGGACCTCCCGGAGGGCGCCACGGCCGCGATCGGCGGTGTCTCCGAGGACCAGGACGAGGCGTTCGCCAACCTGGGCCTGGCGATGCTGGCGGCCATCGCGATCGTCTTCATGCTGCTGGTCGCGACGTTCCGCTCGCTGGTCCAGCCGCTGATCCTGCTGGTCTCCATCCCCTTCGCGGCCACGGGCGCCATCGGCCTCCTGGTCGCGACGGGCACCCCGATGGGCGTCCCCGCGATGATCGGCATGCTGATGCTGATCGGCATCGTGGTGACGAACGCGATCGTGCTGATCGACCTCATCAACCAGTACCGCAGGCAGGGTTACGGCGTCGTCGAGGCGGTCGTCGAGGGTGGCCGCCACCGACTGCGCCCCATCCTCATGACGGCCCTGGCGACCATCTTCGCCCTGCTCCCGATGGCCCTGGGCGTCACCGGCGAGGGCGGCTTCATAGCCCAGCCGCTGGCGGTGGTCGTGATCGGCGGTCTGATCACGTCGACCCTGCTGACCCTGCTCCTGGTCCCGACGCTCTACGCGATGCTCGAACTGCGCAAGGAGCGCTGGGCGAAGAAGCGCGAGGCGAAGCGGCAGGCGAAACTGCCCGCGCAGCCGACGCCGGCTGCCGAGGAGCCGGAGCCCGCGGGCGTGTGACGGCCTGATCACCGGCGGCCGGGGACCGAACCCCTCAACTGTGTGGGCCCCCCCCGCCCCCCGTTGGACGGGACTAAGACATGGGCCCCAGAGAGATGGGGGGGAGG
>NZ_JBFALC010000111.1:0-16949 GCF_040656035.1 Streptomyces sp. NPDC050211 | reverse complement strand
ATCCCAACTCGGCGACGAGCCGCGACTGCTGACCCACACCCGATGGTCCGTCCCGCACTCCTCGATACGGGACGGACCATTTCGCTTGCGGTCGTCAGGGCCGCGGGCATGATCCGCGCGGTTGAGCCCCATCCACGAGCCCGCGCACGCCGTCGTCGCCGCCGCGCGCCCCTTCTATGTCCAGGAGGGGGAGCCAGTGATGCGGCTTCGGTGGGTGGAACTCGCTTCCTCCGCCGTCCCGCGCAACGGGCAGGTCCTGAGCGCGGGGTTGTGCTCGGTGTCGTACGAGTCCGGGACCAACTAGTGGGATGTGACTGCCGTTCCTTGTGCTTGGCCGACCACGACCGCTCCGAACTCCCCACCCGCGCACACCCAGGAGGGGAACGGGCCAGGTGTGGCATCTCAGGAGGGTGGCGCCCCGGCCTCGATCACTGCCCGGTAGGCGGCGATAGGGGCAAGATCCCTTCCGGAGCGTTCTGCGGCTGCGGGCTCCGCAGAACGGGCCGGACGCGGACCGGATCCGACCGCACGCAGATGGTCGGCTGCCTGGCGCCGGGGCGCACCGGCACCTTCACCTCCGGGTACTCCATCGTCAAGGCCGACGGCAAGGACGTCGTGTTCATCATGAGCTGCATGGACGAGGCCTGACTGGAGGACGACAGCTTCCTCGGCGAGGACCCGCACTGGGCCGGCGCGATCAAGTAGCAGGCGACGGCAAGTGACCTGCATCACAAGATGCTCGCGCCTGAGGTGAACGCGAGGTCCAATCATGTGTACACCCAGTGCCTTTGCGCTGCTCAGAGTGACCTTCGGAGTGGTGGGTTGCGCATCGTCGCTCATCGTTGAACTCGCAATGAGTAACCGAAAGTTGACGCTCCGAAAGATTCTCAGATGCTCGTTGCACGATCGCACCCTCAGATCGGTTTGCTGATCCCGAGAGCGCAAACAGCTCTCCGGTGCCCGGACAGGGGAGGGCGGCACCGACCGCTGACGATAAGGACCTCATAGCCGTGAATGACGTAGCCGGCATTGCGCTGACCCTCTCGGTGGTCACCGCGCTGCGCGTGTTCGCCCCCGCTGCCTGGAGGCTCACCCGGCGCCTGCTGGGTGCGACCGTCCGCATCGGAGCCGAGTCCCTCGCGGAACGCCGGACCACTGGCAGGGCGTCGGACGTCGCGCAGAGTGCATCGGAGAAGGGCGCCCGCCTGTGACCAGCCCATTCCAGCCCCAGCGCGTCGTCCGAACGATGACCACTGAACTGCCCACGGCCTTCTGGGCGTTCCACAACCTCTACTACCGGCCCTACCTCGAATACGCACACATCCAGCTCGGCGAGCAGCGCGCGGCCGGGGAACTAGTCCACGCCACCTTCATGGACCTGGCCCTGTACTGGCCAGACATGATGGAGGACGAGAACCACGAGGCATACGCCTGGGCCCTGCTGCGCGAGCGGATCTCCGACGAACTCCGGCTCCAGGGCCGCACACCGGCGACGGTAGAGACGGCGGCGTTCGCACGCGTCAACCGTGCCGCCCTGGAGTCCGTGCGCGACCAACTGGCGGACATGGAGAGCTCGCTGGGCCTGTACGCGGCCATCTCCCGACTTCCCGAGCGGCAGTTCGACGTGATGGTTCTGCTATACGTGCTCGGATATCCCACCGACCGCACCGCCCACATCCTGGGCGTGACCCCGGCGACCGTGCGCTCGCAGGCACGCCACGCCAAACGGAAGCTGGCCAGAGACCTTGACCTGCCCGCCGACCTGACGGCGGACTACGACGATTCGGAGTGACCACCCGATGCGACTGAAGTCCCTTGAAGAGGCCCTCGCCGACGCCCGCGTCCTGGACGGCCAGTACGACACCTACGACGTGGCGAAGGCACGCGGGCGCATCGCGAAGGAGGTGGCACGCTCGCGCTGGGAGAGCCTGTTCGAACTCAGGCTCCCGCGCCTGCTGGCCCGGCGCCGCTGTGGCGACAACGCCGTGGCCCGCCCCCTCCGTGAGGGCGACCACCGCCGCACACCCCGCCCTGTCAAAGCCGCGCAGGACCTGTACGCCCTGGCCAGCATCGTCGTCCAGGACCGCGAGGCGCCGTCCTACGTGTCCCGGTTCGCAAATAGCCGCCGCATCGAACCGGACGGCGCACTGATCTTCGCCTGCGTGCTCGACCTCGCTCAGCAGGAGGAAGGCGCCCAGTTCTGGTGGCAGTTCGCTGCCGGAGCGGGCAGCGCCACGTCCGCCTACTGCCTGTACCTCATGCACCTGCGCCGCGGCGAAGTACGCGACGCCGAGCACTGGGCCAGGCAGGTTGAGCGGCTTGATGCCGAACCCGATCAGTACCGGCCCCGTGTCGACGAGCTCAAGCCATGGCGCGCGGAACGCCCCCGTGCGGCGCTACGCCACGCAGTAAACGACATCGACACGAGCTGTGACGAAGACTACGGACTCGTACCGCATCTGGATCCCGCGCTGGCAGGCCGACTGGCAGAACTCGCCGCTGCGGGGTGAGCGACCGTACGGGTGGCTCACGAGGTCCCGCACCACGCGCTGAGGCGGGACCTCGCCCAGAAGGCGGACGCCGACCAATCCTCAACCAGAACCTGCCGACCCAAAGGCGACACAACAGCGAGCGCCCCGGTCAAGGGCGACAACCACCTCTGCGGCCAGCTGAAGTGCACAGTGGCCCGGTCCGACTAACCGCTCACACGAGTGATCTTGCCACTCAACCGCGGGCGCGTCGGGCGCGGACACAGCTACGAAGGTCACGACCTGTTCGTGACCTTCGAAGGGACTCCTCGTGCGCTTCGCTCACCCCGCCCTTGTGGCCACTTCCCTCATCGTTCTGCTCGCTCCCGCCGAGGCACATGCCGCCGCTCCCCCTCTCGCGGGTGCTCCTGGCGACACCATCACGCTGCCTGTGCGAGACGCACTAGCGGCGCTGCCTGTCCGAGCCGAAGACACCAGCCCCTACAGCAGGGACGCCTTCAAACACTGGGTGGACGCCGACGGGGACGGCTGCAATGCCCGCGCCGAGGTCCTGAAATCCGAGGCCGTCGTCGCCCCGGAGCAAGGTCCGCGTTGCACCCTGAGCGGCGGCGAGTGGTACAGCGAATACGACGACACCTACGTGCAGGGGCCGCGAGGGCTCGACATCGACCACCGCGTTCCCCTCGGCGAGGCGTGGGAGAGCGGTGCGTTCGCGTGGACTGCGACGGAGCGCGAGGAGTACGCCAACGACCTCGGTGACCCGCGTTCCCTCATCGCGGTCACGGCTGCGTCCAACAGGGCCAAGGGCAAGAAGGACCCGGCCGAGTGGCAGCCCCCGTACGCAGGGAACAGCTGCGGGTACCACACCGACTGGGTGGCGGTGAAGACGCGCTGGGGCCAGTCCGTCGACCCCGTGGAGAAGAGGGTGCTCGCCGAGGAGCTGGCCAACTGCCCGGACGTTCCGATCACGGTCACCATGGCCAGGTAGGGGTCAGTGCCCGCCGCACGGCGGGCCTGTCCGATGAGCGCGAGAGCTGGCGCTCGCCTGTCAGTGACCAGGGTGGGCTCGTGCCGTCTCGAAATTGCTGGTCGCTCAGATTGACGGCGATGTATGGGGGACAATCCTTGTCCAGTGCCAGGCCGACAGCACTACAGCTGCGGCGAGCCACACAACACCCAACCAGGGGTAAGCGGCAGCGCCGGCGCAGTCGTCGAGGTCCACTTGATCTTGGCGACAGCTGTGCGGTGTCCCGACAACCATCTGCACCGGCCATGCCAAGATCACTGCGGTCACGAGGCCGCTGACGGCCCCGAAGCCTCCTGCCGCCGTACATCGATCCCAGCTGCTGCCCGGCCCTGGAGGTGTCGGGCGGTAGAAAGCGGCTATTTGCAACGCCAGCGCCGTCCCCACGGCGAAACTGAGCCAGTCGTAACGCCCTCCGCCCAGCGACAGAGTGATCACTGCTGCAAGCGCCGCCGACCACAATGCAGCCTGGTCGGTCGCGCTTCTGCTCTGCTGAGACACACATCCTCCGGAGCCACCCTTGTGCTGCGCGGAGAGGCTACGACCGAAGGTCGATCCCAGGCCGGGAAAGCCATAGACCGTGCCTCATTGGAGTGGATCGGTGGCCAACCGTATTGCTCAACTGGCCAACTCTCGTACTCATCGGCCAACTGGAGCACTCAGTCACAACTGTCCCGTGTCATCGAACCTTGAGCGTGTGTCACCGAAGGTTGATCGCTACCGGCACCCCTATCAGGGCGTTGGAGGAGATACGCCCGATGGTCAGACAGCGCGTAGCCGCGGCCCCTGGAGAGCTTCGGGCTCCTCAACAGGGGCGTCGGAGGTGGCTTCTGCCGCCTGCTCTGCCGTGTCCTGGGCCGCGGAGCGGAACTTCGTCTTGAGGTGCGGCGTCACCTTCATGGTGGCGACGGTGAGCGCACCGCCCGCCACTGCGGAGACCGCGACAAGCCCGGCGACGGCTCGTCTCCCGTTGAGCAGGTCCGCGTGGCCGACCAAGTTCCGGGCGCCGTCGCGCAGGAGCGTGCTGTACCCGCCGCTCGCCGAGTGCGACAGGGCTGTCCCGACCGCGCGCTTCACCAGCATCAGTTCCCAGACCGAGCCACCCCAGCGAATGTTCATGAGGCCACTGTAGGAGGCTCCGGGGAGAGGAAGCGGCGGTTTCGCCCGTATCTCCTCCGCCCACCTACCAGCCCATGTTCTTGGCCACCTCGTCCTGGGCTGCGGCAATCTCTTCCTCGGTCGACTCGGTGACGTCCACCTCCTCCAGGCGGGCCAAGAGGTCCGTAAGGGCTTGCTTCTGAGCTGGGTGCGTGATCGGCACAGCGTTCAGGTCGGTGCTCATCAGCCAGTCGAACAGCACGATGGCGTCGGCACGCCAGAGGCGAAGATCGACAGTCGGTGTAGACCCCCACGGGAAACCAGTTTCCATGCAGGCATCGTGCCAGGTCAGCAGCGTGCTTTTGTTCGTGGGCGCTTAACCCTCACAGCCGATCCCGAAGCACGCAGCCGACCGGCTTCTTCAAGGCCAGCCCCTGACCGGCGCGACCAATCTTCGATGACACAAGCGATCGTCGGTCAAGGTTCGATGGCACGCGCTCAACCTTCCCTACCTTCTTCTTCGGGACCGGGCGAACCCTTCGTATGGTTGGCCCACCCAGGGGCGTCGGGTGTGGATTTCAACCTTCTGCCGCTTGTGGCTGGCATCGATTGGCCGCCCGGCGCCCCACGACGACTCGGCTGCCAATTAGGAATTGCGAATGATCGCTCCGTAGGGAATCGACAGCGAGGTCGTCCGTCGGGAGGCACCAGCAGTACACCGCACGGAGGCACAACTTGGCCGCGATCTGGGCTGGCATCGACGCAGGCAAGACCCACCACCACTGTGTCGCGATCGATGAGAGCGGCCGTCGGCTGCTGTCCCGACGCGTCGCCAATGACGAGACCGAGCTGCTCGAACTCCTCGCCGCTGTCCTGGCCCTGGGCGACGAGGTGAGCTGGGGCATCGACCTGGCAGACGGCGGAGCCGCCCTGGCCATCGCGATCCTCCTCAACCACGACCAGCCCGTCCACTACATCTCCGGCCGAACCATCCACCGTGCTTCCGAAAGCTACCGCGGTGAGGGCAAGACCGATGCTAAGGACGCAGCGGTCATCGCCGACCAGGTTCGCGTCCGACGGGACCTGCACCCTTTACGCGCCGGTGACGAGACCGCCATCGACCTCAAGATCCTCACCGGCCGTCGCATGGACCTCGTCGCCGACCGCACCCGCACGGTCAACCGCCTCCGCGCCCAGCTCACCGGCATCTTCCCCGGCCTGGAGTGTGCGCTGGACCTCACCAACACGGGCCCGCTCACCCTCTTGACCGGCTACCAGACTTCGGCTGCTATACGCAGGCTCGGCGCCAAGCGGCTGGAGACCTGGCTGCGCAACCGCAAGGTCCGCAGGGCCGGCCACCTCGCTGAGACGGCCGTAGAGGCCGCCGAGCGCCAGCACACCAGCCTGCCCGGCGAGAAGCTGACCGCGCAGCTGGTGCACACACTGGCGAAGGAGGTGATGGCCCTCAACCAGCAGGTCGCTGAGCTGGACAAGCTCATCGAGGCCCGGTTTCGCGACCACCACACCTTCGAAGTGATCACCAGCATGCCGGGCCTGGGCACCATCCTCGGCGCAGAGTTCCTGGCGGCCACCGGCGGCGACATGAACGTCTTCGGCACTCCCGACCGCCTCGCCGGCTTCGGAAGTGTCGCTCCGGTCCCGCGCGACTCGGGCAAGATCAGCGGGAACCTGCGGCGCCCGCAGCGATACAACCGCCGACTCCAACGGGTCTTCTACACCTCGGCATTGTTCAGCATCCGCCACTGCGAGGAATCCCGTCGTTTCTACGATCGCAAACGCGCCGAAGGAAAGCGCCATACCCAGGCCGTTCTGGCCCTCGCTCGTCGGCGCGTCAATGTCCTGTGGGCCCTCCTGCGTGACGGCCGGTGCTACGAGCCAGCTCCGCCGGCAAGGGCTGCCGCGTAGGAAAGAACGCGACCCGCTGCACGCGGGCCAGTCAGTCTGACGGCCCCCTTCAGACCAAGCAAAACTCGTTACCTTCCGGGTCTGCCATCACCACGTGATCCGGCCTGCCCTGCAACTCGTCCTCGCGGACCACGGTCGCGCCCGCAGCAGTCAACCGCTCCACCGCCTCGACCACGCGCGGCCAGCGCACCTCCCACGGTGTTTCACGGCCGCCACCGACTTGCACGTCAATGTGCAGCCGGTTCTTCACCACCTTCGGCTCCGGCACCTTCAAGAAAGACAAGGTGGGGCCTGCGCCGTCCGGATCCGAGAGGTACGCCCCGTCATCCCACTCGTCCTCCGGAACCTCATGATGCGAGAACCACTCCTCCCAGCTTCCGAACCCTGCGGGCGCTGGCTTCTCCGCATAGCCCAGCGCCAGCGCCCAGAACGCGGCCAGCTTCGCCGGGTACGCGCAGTCGATCGTCAAGCTCCACTTGGTCGCCATGAGCCCTCCCCAGTCGGAGGAACGGACTGTACCGCGCACCTCCGACACATCCTTGCCGCCGCCTCGCGCATACCCCGCGGCTTGACGAACGGCATTAGGAATCGATGGCACAGGACAACAACTGTGTGACTTAGCGCTTCAGTTGGCCAGTGTGCGCTTCAGTTGGCCACCCTGTGCTCAGTGGCGGTTGGGGGCCGGTCCTCAGTCGTCAGACGGAGTGCTGTTAGCCAACCGCCTCGGGGGCCTTCGGTGTCGCGAGGCACTCATCTGGAGCGGCGTCCGTGTTGTCCTGTGGAGCCCGGCTGTCAGTGCTGGGTGGAAGACTGCCCCGCATGATCGAAGCGAATCCGAAAGCGGACCTTCTCCGATACCTGCAGGACGGGCGTGACGCCCTGTTGTGGAAGCTCGATGGGCTCTCGGAGTACGACATCCGCCGCCCGCTGACTCCGACGGGCACGAACCTGTTAGGGCTGGTCAAACACATCGCCAGCGTGGAGTTGGGGTACTTCGGTGACACATTCGGGCGGCCGTTCTTCGACGAGGAGCCGCCGACCTGGTGGTATACGGAGGACGCAGAACTCAACTCGGACATGTGGGCCACTGCAGACGAGTCACGCGAAGACATCGTTGGGCTGTATCACCAGGCGTGGGAGCACTCCAACAGCACGATCGCGACGCTGACACTTGACGCGATCGGTCACGTCCCGTGGTGGCCCGAGAAACGGCGAGAGGTGACGCTGCACCACATCCTGGTGCGCGTGATCTCTGATACTCAGCGTCACGCTGGCCATGCCGACATCGTGCGAGAGCTCATCGATGGAAGCGTCGGGTATTTGAAGGGCAACGACAACCTGCCGCCAGGCGATCAGGGATGGTGGGAGAGCCATCGGCGCCGGCTGGAGCGCGTGGCGCGGGAAGTAGGCAACGGCTGATCCCGCCCTGCTGCTGCCGATCCCATCGGCTCAGTTGGCCGCTCGCGTGCTCAGGCGCGGTACGACGTCGGCGTGGCTAGGGGACCTGCTTGTAGGTGACGGTGGTGGTCGGGCATGTCTCAGCGAGGCGGTTCAACGCGTCCCGCTCGGCGACGTCCGCCGTCAGCCTCCAGCGGAGCTTGGCCGCCACCCATTCCGCGGCATACGTGCACCGGTACGCCGGCACGGGCCGCCAGTCCGCCGGGTCCTTGTCCGCCTTGGACCGGTTGGACGTGCCGGAGACCGCGATCAGGCTGTTCGGCGTGCCCTGGTCGTTGGCGTACGCCTCACGCCGCGTCGCCGTCCAGGTATCCGCCCCGGAATCCCACGCCTCGGCGAGCGGGACCATGTGGTCGACGTCGAGCGCAGCCGCTTCAGTGATCCACACCTGGTCGTACTCCGACCACCACCGCCCGCCTGTCAGCGCGCACTTCGGCCCGACTTCCGGAGCCAACTTCGCCTCGGCAAGGATGACCTCCCTGCGGGTATCACAGCCGTCGGTGGCGTTCAGCCCCTTGTTCCAGTGCTTGAACTCTGCGCGCCTGTAGCCGGTCCGCGGTTCCGGTTCCTCAGCCTCCCCGATCCAGGCCAGCGCCTGAAACAGCGGAACATCCGTCCCTGCGAACGGGGCGACCACCTTCGAGGCCACGGCAGCCGGGCTGACCGGGGCGGGCCGGCCAGCCGGTTGCGCATGGACGGAGGTGTGGGCGGCCAGCGGAAGGACGGACAGGGCGAGCGCGGACAGAGCGCGCAGCAGGTTCTTGATCACACACCGGGTGTAGCCGCAGCGGACTGCAATTCGCAGCACGACCGACCGGGTCCTCACCCAGGTGGGCGCCAGCTTTCACCGCAGGAACGATCAACCCGGTGGGAGTGGCTCGTCAAGTCGGCCAACTGTCGCGCTCAATGGTCAATTAGCGTGCTAAGTCACATCTGGTGTGACTGAGCACGCCAGCTGGTTGTGGCCGCGGTTGCGTGATGACTACGGACATTGACGGCTCCGCGCTACGTAATTGGCACGAGGACTCACGTCAGCGCGGTCACAACCAACTAGCGTGCTACCCGATGTGGCGCAGCGGATCGATCCTGCTGTCCGTCGGCCCGTGGCAGAGTGCCGAGGTGCGATGGCGGGTGATCTCCGCGGTGTCGTAGGGGGTGGGCGACGGGCACGGTCTGCTGCGCGGCCGCCGCGTGAGGGTGGCTGCCGCCGGGCGCGGCGCCGCGGCCGCGCCCCGGTATGCCGGGATGTGGCTGCCCGGAGCCGACGGCGCTACCGCCCCGGTGTGCACCGGTGGCGCGCAAGAGATCGAACCTGTAGCCGCCGGCGAGCGTGGGTCGTTGACGGGATTGAGGGCGAGCTGTAAGCGACTTGGCAACCGTCCTTCTCGGTGAGGCCCGCCCGCCCCGAATCAGATCTCCCGGCAGGCCGTAAGCGCAGACTTTGACCGATCATCAGGAGTGCTGCCGTGCGACCCACAGAGCCATCATCTGCGCCCGGCAGCCTTGGTTGGAACCGTGAGACAGCGATGCTGGCGCTCCTGTCCTTCGCCATGCTGATCGTTTCGCTCGACCAGTACATCGTGGTCGTGGCACTCCCCGACATCGCACGCGACCTCGGCTATTCCGCGCGGACGCTCCAGTCGGTCATCAGTGCCTATGCAGTTGCCTCGGCCGGCTTCCTGCTGTTCGGCGGGCGTGCTGCCGACCTGATCGGGCGACGCCGCATCCTGGCCACCGGCCTGGCACTCTATGCCGCGACGGCGCTCGCGGGAGCACTCGCGACCGGCCCCGGAATGCTCCTCGCCGCCCGCGCATTCCAAGGTCTCGGCGGAGCCCTCGTCTTCCCCACCACCCTGGCACTCATCAACACCACCTTCGTCGAAGGCCGCGCCCGCAACCGTGCACTGGGCATCTGGGGAGGGGCAGGCGCGGCAGGACTCGTCATCGGCGTGCTGCTCGGCGGTCTTCTGACACAGGCGTTCGGCTGGGAAGCGGTCTTCCTCGTCAACGTCGCCCTGGCCGGCCCTGCGCTGCTGCTTGCGTTCGTAGTGATCCCCCGGGACGGCGCACGCGAGAAAGGCCGCACGTTCGACCTACCCGGTGCGCTGAGCGTCACTCTCGGTGTCACACTCATCGTGTTCGCCCTCGTGCAAGGCCCCGGATTGGGCTGGCTCTCGCCGGGCATCCTGGTCAGCGCAGTAGCGGGGCTCCTGCTGGTGGGAGCTTTCGTCACCATCGAGCGGCGCAGCCACGACCCGCTCATGCCACCCCGGCTGCTGTCCAACCCGAACCTGATCACCGGCGTCGTCATCGCGTTCATGTTCATGGCGACCTTCGGCTCCGTGCTCTACTTCCTGTCCATCTACTTCCAGGAGGTTCTGGGCTACGACGCTTTGCAGACCGGCGTCGGCTTCCTCATCCCCACGGCAGTGGTGGTGGCCGGTTCGACAACCGCAGGCCAGCTCGTGACGCGGTTCGGGCTCAGGCGCACGTTGGCCGCAGCCCTCGCCGTCGGTGCGCTCGGGGCGGTCGCACTCGGCCTCGCGATCTCGCCGAACGGCACCTACATCGAACTCATCCCCGGCCTCGTGGCGCTCGGCGTCGGCGACGGGGTGGTCTTCACCACCATGTTCATCGCCGCCGCCACCGGAATCTCCGACCGACAACAAGGCATCGCCTCCGGCGTTGCCTCCACCGGCTCAGGCGCGGGCGCCGCTGTGGGCCTCGCCATCCTCGTTCTGGTAGCGACTGCCGACCTCGATGGCCTCTCCGGTGAACAGCTTCGAATCGCCACCGCCGACGGGATCAGCACCACGCTCTTCGTGGTGGCAGGCGGAATCGCGCTGACCCTCCTCGTCGCCTTGCGCCGGTGCCCGACACCGCCCGAACCGCAACCCACCCCCGTGCCTTACCAGACCCGCCGCTGCTGACAGCGTCCAGGGCCTGCCTGGACGAGGAAAGCGGCTCGCAGCGACTCGGCCGTAGCCGTCACGGAGGCGCGGTCACAACCCGCCAGCTGGCCACTTTGAGCATCACAGTTGGCCGCAGAGTAGCGACGCATTCATGGTTCTGATGTCGGTTCTGATGAAGTCTGGCACGATGCCGGGTTCGGCCGCTGTGCTGGGAGTGCCGCTCTCCAGGGCTAGCCCTGTTCGAGACGCTCAAGGCTGTGAGCAGCTTCGTCGGCGTATTCGGGGTCTCCCGAATCAACAAGCCACTGCAGGGCGGAACGGCCCCGTCCGGGTTTGCCGATCTGATCGTAGAAGAACGCGAGCCAGTGGGCTGCGGTGGGGGCATATTCGGGATGCCGGGTGTCGAAGGCGATTTGGAACGACTCCGCCACCTGGTCGGAGCGGGTCCTGTCATAGAGCTTGTTCGCCAGTTCCCACTGCATCATTCCGAACCCGATCGCGGCGGCCGCTGACACCTCCTCGTCGGCCGACCGAATCATGAGTGGATAGATCTTCTCTGTCACCCGGGGTACCGGAACGTCAGCGAAGGAGTAATTCGCTCCGAGCGCGCTGCCGATGCTGATGGCGGCCCGTCCAAGCGACTCCTTCTTGTCAGCTGCCTGGAAGCGGAGGGCTTCCTGATACATCTGATGTGATCGCCGCAAGTCACCGAGCTGGGCGTGCACGGCCCACAGCTGCAACGCGGCATTGCGTGCAAGGTAAGGGTCCCGGGATTGCAGCACCCGTTGGAATGCGGCTCTGGCCAGACTCAGCTTGCCGGACTCAGCCCAGCGGTGGCCGAGACCAAGCACCGCCCGCTTCGATCGCAGCCGGGCCAGGAGCAACCGTATGAACGTCATGACACGCATCTATCACCGATCCTTCGGGACCGGTCCCGGCCCTGTTCCCCCGGCAACGGAAGACAGCTGCGGCCTGAAGAAGCCCTTCCCGCAGCGTGGCCGCGAACTCCTCCGCCCGCGCG
Organism: Streptomyces sp. NPDC050211; assembly: GCF_040656035.1. Classification (NCBI taxonomy): domain Bacteria; kingdom Bacillati; phylum Actinomycetota; class Actinomycetes; order Kitasatosporales; family Streptomycetaceae; genus Streptomyces; species Streptomyces sp. NPDC050211. Next base: position 5,021 of record NZ_JBFALC010000111.1, on the reverse strand, counting down.
AACTGTTCGAAGGCGCGGAGTAACGCCGTATCCCGCTCTCTTGGCATCGATGCGCAACTGAGCACGAGGCGGCCAACTGAGGCGCTCACTGGCCAACTGGCGCGCTCAGTCACACCTGTGACTGAGCCTCCTACTTGGCCGGCTGAGCATCCCAGTTGGCCACTCGGCCTGGCCCGGTCGAAGTGTTCCTCGGCAGGCAATGAACGGCCTGGTAGGCGGAAAGGGTGAGAGCCCGTCCGCATGCCCGTTCGCAGCGGCGGGCGTCCCGGCTGGCAGAGGTGGCCGCGCCTATCGTGCGTCCATGCCCGGAGTTCCCGTCGACAGTGGTCCCACGTCGGCAGACTGGCTGAGCGCCTATTCGACGGCCTTTGCTGCGGTTGGCACCGTGGGGGCGTTGCTACTCGGCTTGCACCTGTGGTGGCAAGACCGGATCCGACAACGCCGCGCCCAGGCGCGCCGCGTACACGGCCATGCTGTCCCAAAGGAGGGATACATGCCGGGCACCTCTGTCAGAACGGTGGAGTACGTCATCGAAAACAAGAGTGACGGTCCGATTTATGTGGTCCACCTGCCCCGAGAGGGCGGTGCCGTGATTCCACTGAGCAACATGATCCCGGCCGAGACAGGTATCCGTTACCCAATCGAGCGCGTCGACGACGTGGAGCGCCTGGGGCTGGCGGACGGCAGCGTGAGCGCCGTGCCCATCACCTTCTCTTTCACCGACCAAGACGACACCCGATGGACGCGCTTCAACGACGGGCGCCTCAAGGAGACGTCAGACGCTCCCTGACCGGGCGCACATTCTCAGTGGCAACCGAACCACCCAGTGGCCAGGTAAGGCGCTCAGTCACAGCTGCTGTGACTGAGCACGCTGGTTGGCCACTCCGAGCATCAGTGTTGGCCACGCGCCTGAACGCCGAACTTCCGGTATCGGTCTGGAGGAGCAACTCCTCCCACCTGCCCACCGAGAAGGCCAGGAGTACCCTGTCGAGGCTGAACTCCTGGGCCCGCATGTCGCGTTAGTCCGTCGCGCGTTCCCCCTGGACGCACACCGCATACACGGTGAACTCCACATCTGATGAAGTCCGTTTGCCCCTCGGATCCGCTGGGCCCGTTGGGCCTGGGGCCGGTTTGTCCAATGAGGCCAGGCTTTCCACCGTCCAGCCCTTCCCGTCCGAAGACGGGTAACTGCCCTTGGCGCCTGGGCTGTACCCGAGGTCCTCGCCGTACCAGCCGCCACCCGTGACGAAGTACCCGTCCGGGGCCTTCGCCTCGACCCTGCGTGTGCCCTTTGCGGTGACGATCTTGTATCTCACGCCGCCGCCGAGGGCGGTATGCGCTCCATCGCGGACCTGGCCAAGCGCCTGAGAAGGATTCTCGAACATTCCCACAGCAGTGCTCCCTTCGCCGGAATCGCCTGATCCATGCCACTCCGGGGCACCGCGGACACCGATCATCACTCGTTCGAGAAGGTGAGGGCTGGGCCAGTGGTCGTGCGCACCGGCGGGCGTCCGCAGCAAGAGCAAGCGGTGCCACCCCTGTGCACCGCTTGGACAGGCAGCACACTCAGTGGCCAGGCTGAGCGGTCATGCGGTCGGGGTGGCATGGCGGGCTACCTTGACCGCTGAGATCAGCAAGATGATGGCAAGCACGGGGATGAGGGCCACGTCGGGGATCACGCCGAGGAGGAGTCCGCCGAGCAGTGCCCCAATGATCGAACCTGCGGCCATGAGCGCGGTGAAACGCAGGTTGGCGCCAAGGACGGCGAAGCTGCCGTCGCGGCTGTAGCGGGCGAACGCGACGAGCATGGTGGGCAGGGACACCAGCAGGGACAGACTTCCTGCGATCTTGATGTCGACGCCGTACAGCAGAACGATCGTAGGGATCAGCAGCTCGCCACCCGCCACACCCATGATGGCTGCGACGACCCCGATGCCGAACCCGGCGGCCACGCCGGCCGCCGCCTGCACCGCGCCCGGCAGAGCGAGTGATCCCAGTGAGGTGGTGTGGGTGAGCACGAGCGCGGCGGCCATGCCGACCATCAGGAGTGCGAGGACCTTGCAGAGAGTGGCCGAGCGCATCCGCACGGCCCACGAGGCGCCCACCCACGCTCCCAGCAGGCTCCCGGCCAACAGGTTGATCGCAACTGTCCAGTGGGCGCCCAGGTCCGTGAAGGACACAGCGGCCAGCCTGGCAGGGAGAGCGGTGATCACGACGACCAGGCTCATCGCCTTGTTCAGGATGACAGCCGACAGCGCCGCGAATCCGAACAGGCTGATCAGCAGCGGCAGCCGGAACTCCGCGCCACCCAAGCCGATCATCCCGCCCAGCACGCCGATGGCCGCTCCCGCACCGAACGCCAAGGCCGTCGAGTGCGTCGGATGTGCGGGAGCGAGGTCCTTGTCGGTGACCATAGCGGGCATCTTCGCTGGCGGCCGTTCCGGGCCGCTACGGCCCATCCCCAGTTTCGAGGGAAGGCACCAGGAACGCACTCGGGGTTCGTTCGGTCCTCTGAAGCATCGCGTGCGGCGAACTGCGGCGCTCAGTACGGCCAACTATCGCGCTCAGTGGCCAACTGGAGCACTCAGTCACAAACTGACGTCACGGGCACGCGGAGTAACTTGGCCAGAAAATCGAACATGTGGCCTAATAGCTTGCATGGAGCACGCCCCCTTCCCCTCCGACCTGATCCAGCTCCAGGCGGACTGGCAGCGCACCTACGCGGCGCTCGCCGCGCCGCGCCCGGTGCACACCACCGCGCTGCGCCGCCGGCTACACGCTCTGTCTGGTCAGCTGCTGTTTCATCCGTACTGGTCCGGCCCCGGCCGGTTGCCCGGCGCGCGAGTGGAACTGCGCCGCCAGGCCCGTGCCCTGGTACGGCTGCCGTGACACACCTGGTCCGCCTCCAGTTCGGTGCCGACGGTCCGGCAGTCACCGGACAGTGGGCTGACGGTGCGACCGCCCGTCGAACCTGGCGGGACTGGGTTGGGCTCTACGGCAGCGGCGAGTACGTCGTCATCCGGCTGACCGACGACGCTGACGGGAACGAACGCCTGCTCATAGCGTGGGAGCAGGGGCGCCTCATCGCGACGGAATCGGACGGCGGTCACCGGTCCGAGAGCTAGTGGGTCCGCATGCCTTCCGCTGAACGGCCACCCCCAGAGGTTCGGGTGATCCTGCCCGATGGGCAGGAACTCCGGGGTCGGCTACACGCGCGAGGGCAGTTCGCCAAGGCCGGGTGGATGTATTGGGTGGCGCTGCCGATGTGGGCCGACGACCCCGACACTGAGACCGTCGAACCACGTGAATACCGGGTTTGGCTCACCCCTGGCCAGGCACGCCCTATCGACGGCGTCCGGTACGACGCCGTCCCCACCTACCCGCTGCGCCGCGAGGAGCCGACAGCTCAGGCGGCCGACCGGTGGGCGTGGAAGATCCAGCGGACTCCGGCCGCCGGCGGCCGTCCCGCCTCGTACGTCGTGCACGTCTGGGACTGCGAAGAGGCAGCCCCGGAAGCTCAAGAGCTGGATGTATCTGCCGCGCTTGAGGTACTGCGCCGCCCCGGCGCTGTGCCTTGTTCCGAGTGCGGGGCGGATGTCGCTCTCGGGCCGTTGGCGTAGCCGGAACGAACTCGGGTGACATCGAGGTGCGCGCCGGGGGCGGCTGACACCGGGGCGAGCTGTGGTGCTGCTTCAACGGGCCGACCGAGGACCGGGCGGTGATGGCGGCGTGGGTCCCGTTCCACGAGCCGGAGTGGCAGACAACGGTCACCTACAAGCGGATGTACCTGACCGTGCTCATCCAAGGCTAGGCATTTGCTCAGGGAACCCAGTCCTTTGGACATTGAGGTGACGCAGGCACCAGGGTCTTGATGGAGTGACGGCATGACGACACTGCCGCACCGCGTCCTGCGGGCGCTTGACCAGTTCAATGCCGCCCACCCGTGGGACCACAACGCCCACTACCACCCGTGGATCCTGCGGCAGCTCCCCCGGTGGTTCGACAGTGCCCTGGACGTCGGCTCCGGCAGTGGCGTCCTGGCCAGGCTCTTGGCCACGCGCGCCAACAAGGTGCACGGCATCGACTCCGACCCGAAGATCACCTCCCGGGCCCAGGACCTGACCTCTCCGGCAACCGCCGTCACCTTCACGACCGCAGACGCGCTGACGGGAATCCCCGCCGGCTCCTACGACGTCATCACATGCGTCGCAACGATCCACCACCTGCCGTTCACCGACGCCCTCACCGCCTTCCGCCAGCACCTGACACCCGGAGGAACCCTTGTGATTCTTGGGCTGTCGCGCCCGACGACTCCCAGCGACCACCTGCTCGGAGCCGCAGCCATCCCACTCAACGCCGCCACGGGCTGGCTCAAGAACAAGGGCCACACAGCACCTCGTCCGGTCTCGATGACCGCCTTGACGCGACCAGCGGACATGAGCTTTCCCGACATCGTCCGCGAGGCTCAAGCGGTGCTGCCCGGCGCACGACTGCGCCGTCGGCTGTTCTGGCGCTACACGCTCGTATGGCACCACCGTTGAGCAGACTCTCCGTCTCACTCAATCCAGTCCTCGCAGCTCAACCTAGGTGGCCGGAGACGCTGGAAAGTCCGCTGGTGAGCAGCCTGCGCTCAAGGGTGGTTGGACATTCTGCTCAGAGATAGTTGGCCTTACGTTCCTGGGACGGGATGGTCGAGCCATTCGTAGGGTTGGGCCGCCCAGGGGTGTCGAGTGTGGCTTTTAGTTGGCTGCCGTCCGTGGCTGCGGTGGCTTGGCCGCCCGGCGCCCCACGACGACCCGGCCGCCAGATTGGGAAGTGCGAGCAAGATCGCTGCGTAAGGCCATGCCGGCGAGGTCGTCCGTGGCACCAACCGCCCCGCACGACGTCTGGAGCGCCATGAACCGGATCTGGGCCGGTATCGACAGCGGCAAGACCCACCACCACTGGTGCGACCTGCAAAGCCTCTCCGCATGAGCGGATGACAGAAGGGAGATACGTCAACCTCGGCGAGTGATCAATGC
>NZ_JBFALC010000110.1:0-16953 GCF_040656035.1 Streptomyces sp. NPDC050211 | reverse complement strand
ATGCTCGTCGTGTCGGACGGGCGCTCGCGTGCCCGTCGGCACTCAGGACGGAGCCTGTCGCCGAGTCCAACGACGAGCGAAGCCGAAGACGCTTCTTTACCGTTCTACGCCTTCGGTGAGGACCTCTCCGAGGGGCGGTCCAGCTCGCGTTCGCCCGTGATGTGACCCGACAAGTCCCGCCCGCGTGCTGTTTCGACGGTGTCTACGTCTTCGTCCTCGTCGTCTTCGTCTCTGTGTTTCGCGTCGGTCAGCTGCCGCTGATCATGGCGAGCACGTCGTCGTAGGAGCCGTTGGCCTCCGCGTCGCGGATGAACCTGGCGCGCTCGACGACAAGCTCCTTCGCGTCGGGCTTCTCGCGCAGCAGGTCGAGGGTCTCGGTGAGGAAGTCGTCCAACGGCATGGACTGGTCGCTGTCCAGCTGGCCCAGCAGCGTCGTGCGCACGCCCGGCGGGACCACCTCGATCACCTGGACGCCGGCGTCATTACCGGCGAGTTGGATGCGCAGGCTCTCGGAGAAGGAGTGCAGCGCGGCCTTGGTCGCGCTGTAGGTCGGGGTGCTCTGGAACGGGACGAACGCCAGCGCTGAGGTGACGTTCATGACGACCGCGTCGTCCTTGCCCGCCAGCAGCGGCAGGAAGGCGTACGTCATCCGGATCGTGCCGAGCAGGTTGACCGTGACGTGGTCCTCGGCGACCTGGAGTCCGGCCGGGTCGAGGAGGTTCTCCAGCAGCATGATGCCGGCGTTGTTGACCAGGACGTTCAACCCCGGGTGGCTCGCCGCCACGGACTCACGGGCCCGGGCGATCGAGTCGGGGTCCGCGACATCGAGGACGAGCGCGTCGATGCCCGGGTGCTCGGCCGTGATCTCGTCGAGGAGTTCCTTGCGCCGGCCGGCGACGACCACCTTGTTGCCGGCCTCGTGCAGGCGCAGGGCCAGGCCGAGCCCGATGCCCGAGGTTCCGCCGGTGATCAGGATCGTGTTGCCGGTCATCTTCATGGGGTCTCGCTCCTTCGTTGCGGCGGGCCGGTGAGCGCCCGCGGCCTCGACCGTAGGGGCGCCCGCGCAGGGGCGGGAGAGGAAGGTTTGTCCATGGATCGGCAGTCCCTGGCGGAGCCGTAGAAGACGCCACATCCCGGCAGCGCCTCCAGACCCTGCGCCGCCCGCTGCCGGTAGGAGACCCCGGTGGCCAGGACCATGGTCTGGGCGGAAATGGCGGCTCCGTCATTGAACCGCGGCACCCCGCGCGGACCCGGTCGGCTACCGACTGTGCGGCTCCGGCGTCCACAAGACTCAGCAGTAGCGCCGGCGATGACCCGCTTCCTGCCGGCGTTGATGATGTAGGCGGCGTGTCCGGCGCAGTGGCACGGCGACCGCGACCGCGGCCCTGCCCATGGCGACGCCTCGCCGCGTCACCGTTCCCATCCGTTCCCTTCCCCGGTTACCGCGATCTCGCAGGTGCCGTCCGCGCAGACTCCGACGTCACGGCCACGTCGTCGACGATGCCCTGGTATTCCTCACGGGTCGGAGCAGATACGTCCTCCTCGCGGCCGCGTTTGCCTGTGCTCATCCAGATCGGACAGTTCAGGGTGTCGTCGGCGTCCACGGTCTGCCCGCTGACCTTGCGGCCAGTACGCGCTTCATATATGTCGATGCGGTAGCGGGCGCGATAGAAGGTCAACGTCGAGTCACCCCCTTCGTACGTACAGATCAAGTCGAGCTGGCGTCGGACGAGTCGGCTGCACGCCACCAGTTGGACATCATCCGGGTCTGGCTCACTGGAGGCCTTGCCCGCGGACGTGACCACCGGGTCGGCCCCGTGTTCCTCATCGAACAGCACCGTCGGATGCGGATCGCGCGCGCTGTAGGGGGCTGCCTTGGCATACGAGGCACCGGAGTTGCCGCACAGGCGCTCGAAATCCCGCAGATAGTAGGGCCGACTGACCATGACGACGTCGCCGAGGGGCGACAGCGCGAGTGCCCACGCCACGACGCAGGCCACTGCCCCCAGTCCCGCACCGGTGAAAAGGCGGTGAGCAGGCGGCGTCGGTTTGGGCTCCCGGAGCTCGATGGCCTCGACCAGTGCTGCTCGGGCGGTCACGGTACGGAACGTCACGTATCGCTGCTTGCCACCGTCGAGCCAGCAGAGCCGCCACGACCTGTACAAGGCCCCGCCACCCTGCACCGGGGCGACCTCCTCCACGGCGCCCCATGGGACGGCGATCGTCTCCGTTCCTCCCGTCCCCACCAAGAGACCGCCATCGCCTACCGCGAACCACCGTCTCCCGCCCCGGACCAGCAGCCAATACATCAGGCCGCCCCACGAACCCACCAGCCAGATGAATACCGCTACGGGCCTGGCGCCCGGGTCCACGTCCAGCAGGGACAGGGCCTCTATCAGGAACAACACCGTCACCCAGTCGAAACCGAGCTTGCCGATCACCAGCACCAGAACGTGCAGACGCTCGTGATGCACCCGCCGTAGCTCACCGAGCCCGGCCTCCCTCGCCAGCCTCGGCAACGAACGCCGCAGCTCCCACTCCCCCACGCGCCCCTCCCGGCCGCACACCGACAGCGACTCCGCCGGCCTCTACGCCCCGACAGATTGCCAGCTTTCCGAGCGCGAAGGGGAGCCGTCCACCCATCGGTTCTTCTTCCGACCCGCCTCCTGAGAGGCCGGCCGGCGTACCGAACCCGCGCGCGAGCAGCCGCCGGACGTATCCGCGGGGCCGCGCGCTGGTGGTGACAACGGGGAATCGGCAACCAGGAGACGACGATTCTCGCTGGTCAGCCAGCGAGTCCCGATCGTGCGCTGTCCCGGCAGACCGCACACCCCAGGAGTACGACGAGTTCCGCTCGTTCTACGATCCACGGCAGGTGCTCCAGGGAGTGAGGCGCGGCGTTGAGCCGCGCGGCGGGGGCGGAGAGTGGCAGGCCGGGCAGAGGATCGCCGCGGCGAAGGAGAGCCACAGGTGAAGGGGGCGCCCACCCCGGAAGCCGGATCGAGCCGGACGTAGGAACCGGTCATGTGCCTGCTGGTCGGACTGACCCGCTCGGGCAGGACGACGTACGCGAAGCGCCGCCTGGAGCCGACCGGGGTGACCCGGTTGTCCGTGAACGAGCGCGTGTACGCCCGCTACGGCCGCTACGGCCGCTACGGCCGCTACGGCGTCGACTACCCCCAGCGGGACTACGTTGCGCTGGAGGCCTCGGTCGTCGCGGAGGTCCGCAACGAGCTGGTCGCCCTGCTGGCCGCCGGGGGATCCGCCGCCCTTGATCACGGGTTGTGGGCCCGGAAGGAACGCGACGAGTGGAAGCAGCTCATCCGCGAAGCGGGCGGCCAGCCGCGGCTGCTGTACTTCCCGTGCCCCGCGAGGAGTTACTACGGCAGCGTGCCGTGATGTCGTAGGGAGAGACGATTGCCGAGGAGGAGGGCTCGTATCCCTCCCACGCGGGTGCGCCACATCGGACCCGATCGTAGAGCCGCCGCGCCGGATACCGCCTCGCGCCATGCGCGCCGGACAGCGGTGCTGACGGCACACTGGCGCGCATCGGGTGCACGCGTCGCGATGAGTTGTGCGCGATGCAGCGCACTCCCCGCCGGATGGTGCGCTGTTGGCAGGAATGCACCGGTCTGCGACCGTTCCGCCGGCCGACCCACACTGACCGGCGAAACAAGGTTCTCGCAAGGTTCCAGTACACACGCACTCCGCATCGTGGGGCATCGGCCACACCGCATGAACGACGGGCCTGCTGACATCGATACGGATCACGCGCCCGGTACCTGCAAAGGCGACCGCCGGCACAACCAACCTGTGGTGCCACGGTCGTAGCTACGGGCGGCGGCAGGCATTACCCAAGGCCGTCGCCGAAGCCGAGTGCGCCCGCAGCCAGCGCCTTTGCCCGCCACTGCCGACAGCCACGACCGGTACCACAACACAGCCAAGGAGAACCAGTGATCAGGACCAAAATCGCCACCGCTCTGGCGGCCGTGGGGGTTGCCGCCCTCACGGTGACCGCACTGCCCGGCGCCGCACACGCCAACCCCGAGTGGTACTCGTCACCGGCCTCGTCCACGGTGTCGCCGCTGGGGCTGCGCGACTGTCCTTCCACGAACTTCTGCTTCTGGGACGACATCAACTACGGCGGCCCCCTGGGCAAGGTCACCGGAAACAACCGCACATGGACGGCATTCCGCCAGACCGCGTGCCCGAGCGGCACCTGGAACGACTGCGCCTCCTCGGCCTACAACCACGGCACGACCGGACTGGGCGTCCATGTCTATGAACACACCGACTACAGGGGCCTGTCCGACTGCATCCCCAGGGGCTGGTACGGCAACCTCACCGGCAGGGTCTGGGACGGAACGTGGACGGTCATCAACGACCAGATCAGCAGCAACTACTGGGCGCCCTGCTGATCCGCCCCCATCCGACTGGCAGACAACCGGCAGGCTGATCATGAACCCCCCTTCGCGACGGACGGCAACCGTGCTCTCCGCGATGGCGTTGGCCGCAGTCCTGATCTGGGTCGCCGGATGCGCCGCGGGCCCGGCTTCCCGGCCGGACCCCGCGGCACCTTCCGCGCGCACTCTGCAGCGCGCGGCGGCTGTCCTCACCAGCGACGCCACCACGCTGCGACACCGCTGGCGGATCTTCCAAGCCCAACAGGTGCTGGATCAGCAGTGCATGCGCAAGCTCGGCCTGCGCTACCTGATCACGAGCGCCGGACCTGAGCCGTCGGCCGGGATCACCACGGCCGACGTGCTCGGAACCGGCTCACCGCCTGGCTATGGGGTGACCCCGAAGTCGGGCGACGGAGCCTCGGGCACACCCGCGCAGGACCAGTACGTGCGTTCCCTGCCCGCCCGCGAACGCGACCGCTACGTCACCGCCCTCAATGGGCCGGCCGACCAACTGGCCCCCCTGACACTGCCCAGCGGCATGAAGGGTTCCTACGTCAACGGCGGCTGCACCGCCCAGACATGGGCTCGGCTGTACGGCAGTGTCCGCGCCGCTTTCGAAGACATCCTCGTGCCACAGGACGTGAATCAGCTCTTCACCAGCGACCTGGCCTCCGACGGGCACTACCAAGCGGCGCTCGGCCGATGGCAGCGATGCATGGCCGGGGACGGACGCAGGGCGCAGACCCCCGCGGCCTTGATCCATTCGCTCCAGGGCAAGGCCGCCCAGGGAATGAGCCCCGCCTCGGTCGACCGCGAACAGCGCGCGGCCGCCATGTCGGACCGGCGCTGCGATGCCGAGAGCGGCCTGCGCGCCACGCTCACGGCCCGGCGTGAAGCCTTCCTGCGACAGCAGCCCCAAACGACGCTGTCGCGACTTGAGGGCGTGTGGCAGCTCAGGCATCAGGCGCTCCGGCGAGCAGCCTTGTAGGGTGTCCGGCTCATCATCCCCGGAGGTGCCTGCGGTGGCGCGCGGGCTGCCACGGCGGGTTCGGCCGGCTACTGGGTTCTGCCGCGTTCGATGACGGCGCTGTGGCGGCTTCGGAGGTTGATACATGGCTTGGCGCCACCGGGTCTCCCCCGCGCCAGCCGCTCCTTCCAACCATCCAACTCGGCCAACGCCACAGGATGTGGCGCCCGCGGGCGAGTTGGTGCTGGCACCCGGAGCGGACGAGCCCGGCGACCGTCACCTGCCAGCCGTCCCGGTGGGTGCTGACGTACGTACCCGAAGATTCCTTGGTGGAAATCGCAACGGTCTGGAAGCGTTCCCGTGGCTCCAGGCACTCCACCGCATTCAGGAGCATCGTCTCCCGCGCGGCGACCCGGCGTACGGCGATCGTCGTCGCGAACTCGATCTGCGGCGGTGCCAGGGCCGGCCCCTGGGATCAGACCTCCCTCCTCGGAACGCGCGCCCTAGGGCATGTCGCTCCGATCACGAGAACTGGGCGCGGCTGGGACTATCCGTCCCCAGCCACGCTCGACCGACTGGCGACATCGGCCGGGTTGGTCTCCTGCGCTGGTGAACAGTGCGGTCAGCATGGGCACGCCGTGGGTGAGTGCCTGGTGCGGCAGTGGGCCTGTGGCGACGAGTGAGGCGAGTCCGTGGCCAATGGTCCAGCTTTGCGTTGCCAGTTCCAGCGGGTCGACCTCGTCACGGAAGCGGCTGTTCGTCTTGGCCCGGTCGATGGCGCGGACGAGGCGGTCAAGGGTCTCGTCCGCGGCGTTGGTGTCTTCGAGGTCGAAGCCCGTGTCGAACATGACGCGGTAGAGATCGGGGTTCTCCAAGGCGTTGGCCAGGTAGGCGGCGCCCAGGGCAGCGAGGTCTCGTACCGGGTCCGCAGACATTTTGACGGCTGCGAGTTGGGCGGCCAGGCGTGTGAAGCCTTCTTGCCGCAATGCCTTCCACAGGCCGTCCATACCACCGAAGTAGGTGTAGACCGCCATCGTTGACACGCCGGTTCCGGCGACCAGAGTGCGGAGTGTGACCGGTTGCCTCGTCCGCAGCATGTGTGCGGCCCGGTCGACCAGCAGGGAGCGGACTGCTGGATCTTTCGTCCTCGCCATGGCTCCACAATACATAGCACCGCTATGCTTTCATGGTTGCTGATCTTGCTGCCCTTGACGCCAAGAGGAAGAGGCCGTTCATGTCCGTGACCCTGATCAATCCCGAGGGGTTGCCGAAGCCCGAGGTATACCGGCAGCTGTCGGTCGCCACCGGATCGAAGCTGGTGTTCCTGGCAGGGCAGGTCGCCCGCGACGCCGACGGCCGGCCTGTGGGCGACGGAGACTTCGCCGCTCAGATCGAGCAGTGCTATCTCAATGTCGCCACCGCTTTGGCCGGCATCGGCGGCTCCTTCGATGACGTGGCGAAGCTGACCATCTACGTCGTCGACTGGAGTCCCGAGAAGATGCCGCTGCTGGGTGAGGGCGTGGGCCGGGCTGCAGCGAAGCTCGGGATCGATCCGGTCAAACCGATCACCCTGCTGGGCGTTGCGGCACTGGGGGAACCGGACCTCCTGGTCGAGGTCGAAGCCACCGCGGTCATCGAATAGCCGTATCACTGCGAGCAGGGAGATCGTGGGGCTGGCCATGTAGAGTCGGGGGGTCTGACGGACGGCGAGTGGGCAGTGCTCGAGCCGCTGCTGCCAGTGAGCAACAACCGCTGCGGCCGGTGGTGTGATCACCGGCAGGTGATCACCGGGATCATTCACCGGCTGGGCACCGGAGTGCAGTGGCGGGAACCGCCCGAACACATCGGCCCGTGCAAGACCGTCCGCAGGCGGCACTTGCTGTGTTTGCCGACAGCACCTGGGAGAGGCTCCTGCGGTACGTCCAGTCCGCCGCCGACACCGAAGACGGCATCGACTGGAACATCAACGTCGACTCCACCGTTACGCGCGCTCACCCGCACGCCGCAGGAGCACCTCAAACCCCACCGCCCCGCGCCAAGCCTTTCAATGGGGGCCGCCGATGGCCAGGATGGCGACCGTCGGCCAGCATGATGCGGCACGGTCTCCTGGAAGGGGCGGTGCCCCGGGCGAAGCCCTCGGCCGGTCACGCGGCGGACTGACCACCAAGATGCGCATTGCCGCGGAAGGCCACTGCCGCCCGCTGTCTTTGCTGATCACGCCAAGACAACGGGCGGACTGCACGCAGTTCGAGCCGGTCATGGACAAGATCCATGTCCCGCGCGCGGGACGCGGCCACCACCGTCGCAGGCCGGACAGCTGAGCGCCGACAAGGCATACAGCAACCGCAAGATCCGCGCCTACCTCCGCAAACGCGGTATCCGGCACGCGATCCCAGAAAAGCGGGACCACAAGGCCGCCTGCCTTCAACGGGGTTCAGGCAGCGGACGGCCGCCGGGCTTCGACGCGGAACGGTACAAAGATCGCAGCACTGTGTAGCGGGCCATCGGCAAACTGAAGCAGTTCAGGGCCGTGGCCACCCGCTATGGCTTCTCATCTGGCTTCGTTCGTGATCCGAGGGACAGGACCTAGTCCGTCGCGGAGGGCCAACGGCGCTCGCCCTCCGCGCGGACTGCTCAGGCGATCGGGAGGGCCAGGCGCTCGTTGACGGGTTCCGCCAAAACCTGCCGGTTGGTGAGGACGACCCAGGGCCGGCCGGTGCTCGGACTGATGATCAGAGATGCGCTGAAGCCGGAGCCGGGGTGTCCGGCGACGTCCCTGGGCTGCATGAGCATCCAGCCGAGGCCCGCCTGGCCACCGAAGTCGTCCCGTTCGACCTGCGGCGAAAGTGCCTCGCGGGCGAGCGTGTCGGGCAGCAGCGACGACCACCCGAGACCGAAGCGGACCAGGTCGAGCGCGGTGGTCCACAGGCCACCCGCCGCGGGCAGCGTGCAGACCTGGGCCGGCACGGGCTGGAAGACGCCCTCCCCGGACAGGCGGTAGCCGGTGGCCGCCCCGGTTGCGGGCGGGCTCGTGGGGAACGAGGACCCGGCCATGCCGAGCGGGTCGAGGACCATGCGCGTCACGGCCTGCGGGTAGGGCAACTCGGTGACGTCGGCGATGAGTTGGCCGAGCATCGCGTACCCACCGTGGCCGTAGCCGAACGTGCCGCGCTGCCCGCCGCACGCCGCGACCGACCCCATGACCGAGACCAGGTCGGGGACACGGTCGGCAAACAGCGACGCGGGCGCGGGAATGTCGACGCCGCCCGTATGGGACAGCAGCTCCCGTACGGTGACGGCGTCATCGGCGAGCCGGATCGTGTGCAGGTACGCGTTCGCGGGCTCGTCGAGCCGAACTCGCCCGTCCGCGGCCAGCCGCAGGACGGCGGTCGCGGTGACCAGCTTGGTGACCGAGGACGCGGGAAACCGGTGCTCGGGCAGCAGCACCTCATCGCGATCGAGGCTCGCCCAGCCCCGTGCGGTCGCCCACACCGAGCCGTCACCACCCGCTCCGGCCACGGTGAAACCGACCAGCCCCAGCTCGGCGAACGGCTCCGCGGCCACCGCGGCCGACTCCTCGGGCACCGTGCCAACGGTGTGCGTCGCCGGTGCCGCCACACGCGGGTCCTTGGCCTGTGTCTCCAACGGATACAACCGCAGGGTGCGCAGCCGGTACGGCGCTTCGGTTTCGGTCGCCGCTTCGAGGCGGAGGTCGGCGAGACGCGCACGCAGGCGCAGCGGCTCAGCTCGCACGTCGGCGAGGCCCTCGCGTAGTTGCGGGGCCACCGTACTGAACAGGCGGGTCACCCAGTCCGGCGGCACAAGGCTCAGGTATTGATCGTCGAGTGCTGGCGCAGCTCGTCCTCGTTGGGGGCCGTCCATTCCGGGGCGTCTGCCGCCGAGAAACGGGACATGACCCATCGCAGCTGCGTCAGGGCTTGGCTCTCCGGGCCTGTCGCATCGACGTGTGTGTCGAACTCCCTACGGCGAGGCGGCGTTTCGCCTCGAGCTTCAGATATCGGAGGCTGGGCCGGTCGGAGAGAGGGCGTGGCTGAAGGGACAAGGCAGTCCTTCCTCGACGCCCGCGGGTCCGCGGCATCGGGCTGGAAAGATCTGCCAATGACCTTTGTATGAAACCGGTGAGCTTGCAGCTCTGCCCGCGGACCCAGAGGCGGCCGGGAACCGCCAGCACGACTATAACCCCGCCACCCCGGGCCACCGCGAACGGAATTCGCCCCGTCGACGGCACCGCTGGCCGAGCGCCACCCCGCACACGCGCCGGCCGGGAAACGATCACCCTGAACTCGGGATACGCAGCTGATGAGTTCGGCTGTCCAGCTGGTCAGCAGGTCCTCCGCATCAGCCGTGTTGTCCCCGGCGACGTCGGAAGGGCAGGCCGCGGTCCGAACGCGGGGCGGGCTACCGGGAGTGCGCCTGCTGGGCCAGTAGGTGGGCCTTGCCCGTGTCCGGACGGCGGGTCGACATGGTTGAAGCCGACTGCCAACGGCCAGTGCCTGGCCCAGCGGCGGCCAGGCGTTCGACCGAGAGCATGCCCGCACGACCCACCGGTGAGCGCGAGCGTCCTACGGTGTGAGGGGCACTGCCTTCCAACCGACAGCAAGGAGCTGCAGGCTGTGATCGTCGAGATCCCCCGGCAAGTGCGTGACACCGCCACCCAGCTCGGGGCCGGTGTTCCTTACGCCCTGAAGGTCTTGGCCGGCCAGTTGGCCGACGACCCGGACATGGGCCAGTCTTCGGGTCTGCCCGGCGTCCTCACCGTGCTGGTTGACGGCGACGTGTTCGAGGACTGCCCCGCGCTGGCTGTCGGCTACCTCCGTGAGCCTGACCGTATCGAGATCCGGTACGTGAACCCGGCGCCTACCGTCGAGCCTGCGGTCGCCCAGGACCAGGATGAGGAGCAGGGGCAGCATGCCGATCCTGCCGCAGACCAGGTCACCGGACGGGAGATCGCCGACGCTTGGCAGCGCATCACCGGCTGGCTCCAGCACAACGCCCCCGACTCCCATGCTGCGCTCCGCGCCGGCGCAAGCCCCGCCACCATCACCGCCCTGGAAGAGGACCTCGGCGTCCAGATACCCGCCGACCTGCGCGCTCTGTGGCTTCTGACCGCTGGCGACAACGGGGTCAGCAGTGCGGGATTCCTCCCCGGCAACCAGGCCCTCATGTAGCTGCCTTCTACCGGCAGCAGATGGACTCACAGGCCCACCAGAACACCCTCAACGCCCTCCGCCCCGAACACGACCGGATCACTGTGTGGAAGCCCACCTGGATTCCGGTCGTCTCGCACGGCGCGGTGGACCGTACCTCGGGCCTGTACCTGGACGGAGCGACCGGCTACCTGGGCCGCTGGTCCCGCTACAACGAAGGCCCCGGCGACGAGCTCGACACGCTGTTCACCTACCTGGAAGACGTCGCCGACATGCTTGAGGCCCCGGACCTTGCCACGCGGGACAAGCCGGGCCTGGTCGGTGGGGCGCTGGTGTGGGGCAGCAGACTCGAACCCGCGCAGGAAGAACGGTGGCAGCCCCTGACCGGCTGACACACACGGGGGTCGGCCGACGGGGTCTTGCCGGACACCGGCCGCTCACCCCGGCGGCGGTGGCCGCCAGGTCCTGAGGCCCTGCTGCTGCCGCGGCTGCCGGGGAAGTCCCCAGCCCGGACGCGAGCGGTGTGGGGGCCGTCGCGGCGGTGCCTACCCCCGCCAGTAATGCCAGCGCGGCACCAACTGCAACGTGCCGCCACGCCAACGCACGTAAGAGTGCCACTTCTTCAGAGCTATTTCACATCCTCTCTTCGCAGTTCAAAGCGTTGTCTGTGATGGGGTGCAGGGTTGGTGTGCCGTCTGCTGCCAAGCTGGTCAGCACATCCTGTCCGGCCGTACTGCCGAAAGGCCTATTGGCCTGAGCGGGGTAGGCCATGCTCGCGGCGACCTCCCAGGCGAGTTCGCGGGCTGCGGCTTCGTTGCGGTGGCGCATGGTCCAGCGCCGCAGGGCTCCACGTCCGGCGGCTTCGGCTGTCGCGGCGCCCCCGGACGTGGGCCATCTGTCGCTCACAGCAGGCGTTCCACCCACACGAAGGCGAGGCCGATCAGCCCCGTACCGGCGCCGTAGCAGGCGCCGCGCAGCAGGTGGGAGAGGGCGATCCGCCGGCGGCGTGCGATCCACTTCCGTGCGGCAGACAACCGTTCGGGGCCCGTCCGGGGCATACGAGGGCTAGGGTCCATGGGAGACGTCCCTTTCTGGATGGCGTCGTGACGGGGAGTCCGCCCGGCCGGTGGCCTCGGAACCGGTGGCCGGTGAGGGCTCCCCATCGTCGTGTTCACGGTCGGAAGCCAGTGAATGAGCGGCTGACGGTGGCCTCGCTGTAGCCCGGCGACCGGCCGGGCTACAGGCGGGGGAAATCACGACTGGGATCGGGACAGAATTCCCAGCCTGACAGCCAGTTTTCGCGATCTCGCGGTACTGTCCCCCGCCGCACAGGGCGGCGGGGCCGGCTGCGGCCGGTCCAGTAGACGAGGTCGGCCTCCGCGTCGGCGCTGTTCAGCGGCCTGCGGTGAACTCCTCCAGCCGTGCGACCAGTTGGCGGTCGGGGCGGGCGACGATCACACCGGAGCCGGGTGTGCGCGCGGCGAGCCGGTCGACTTCACCCTCCAGGCGGCGCGTGGGGGCGAGGGCGCGGGAGCCGTTGTCGCGCACGTACCGGGCGAAGATCTCCAGTCCCTCGAGGAAGGCGGCGTCGGGCGGGGTGGTGTCGGCCATGGAGTGGGTGAGCTGGTGCAGCCAGTGCCAGGCCCGCCGTGATTCGCCCAGGGACAGGTGGTGCAGGTGCAGGCAGTAGGCGGCGGCGCGGCTGCCGGCGCCGGCGGCGAGCTGCCACCAGAACTGCGCGGATTCCGGATGCGTGGTCAGGTAGAGCAGGCAGCCGAAGACGAGCGCGCCGTCGACGTCGAGTTCCTCCTCCGACAGCGGCCCCTGGTCCGGCCCTTCGGCGATCTTTGCGACGTGCGAGGGGGCGTCGGGCTCGTTGAGCACCCACCGGCACACCACCCCGAGGCGCTGGCCGGCCTGGGCGGCGCGGGTGACCTCGGTGGTGGGGGTGCGGCGGGAGGCGTCGGCGGCCAGGCGGCGCAGGCCGGCGGCGACGTCGAACGTCCGCGGCGCGGAGACCGGGAGCCGGGCGTCGGCCAGGAGGGTTTCGATGGTGGCGGTCATGCTCCTTCTCCCGTGGGCTTGGGCTTCCTTCGCTGGGCGGGCAGGCCCAGCTTGATGCGCAGGCGCTCCTTGGCGCGGCGCAGGTGGTGGCCGACGGTGCGTTCGTCGATACCGACGTACCAGGCGACTTTGGAGGTGGGGTAGCCCAGGACGTAGCGGAGCACGATCACTTCGAACTGACGGTCCGGCAGTTCGGCGATCGCCTCGTACAGGCCGCTGGCGGACTCCATCTTCTGCAGCTTGTCCCGGGCGGTGGCCAGCGCCTTGTCCAGGGCCTGGGCGATGGGGCCGTTGATGACGAACGCCGGCGCCCGCCCCTCCAACTCGAGGCGGTCGTGCACGGCCCGCCGTACGATCGCCCACGCGCCCTGCTCGAGGTTGCCGGCGCTCAGCAGCTGCGACCATCCGGCGTGGATCTCCAGGAAGACCTCGTGTATGACCTCTTCCGCGGCTGCCCGGGTACCGAAGTGGACCTCCGCATACGCGTGGAAGGGCTCCTGGTGGCCTAGATAGAAGGCCTCGAAGTCCAGCGGCAGCTCCAACGGCACGAACATGGACTGCGACAGCCCCACGCCGTAGTCCGCCGGCGAGGCGCCCTCCCGGGCGTCGTCGTAACTCACGCGAGGCTCCTGTCGGCAGGGGACATGAGCAAAGATCCTCTCCATCGAGGTCATCAGGGACCCGGCGCCAACTACCAGACGCCGACAGGCCGTTGGGCCTGTCCCCTACCTAAGCGATTTGCGGGGCGGAACACTCACGTCCCCTTGAGAAAGGCACGCAGCGTCCCCGGGATGGAGCGCTGTGCAACCTTCAACAAGCACCGCTAGTCACCCTCTGTAGCCCTCTGGCCAGCCGTAACCCGCCCGAGGTAGGCAGCGAACACTCCTCCGCATCCGGACCGTGTTCTGCATCACACACCGTCAGCCACCCCGCACACGCCACGCGCATATCAGCGCACACGCCACTGCCCGCGTCCCCTCACGCGCGCCGCAGTCGAGGGAGGTTGCCGAGACGGCCGGTTGGCGCCGCCCACCAGAACCCGGGAACGGAGAGCGGTTCTTCTACATTCGACTGGGGTGCCCAGGGTGCTGCCTGTGTCCGATGATCGACGGATGCGTCCGCTGAAGCACGGCTACACCAACCGCACCGTCGGCGACGACGCCATCGTGGAGAAGACCTATGAGGGTCCTGATGTCGAACTCAGACTCCATCGCGAACACACGCTGTTGACCCGGCTTCAAGGCCGGTTGCCCGTGCCGCCGGTGCGCGCAGCGACCGCGACCACCCTCACGCTCGGCTTCGTGGCGGGTGTACCCGGCCAGGAACTCCTGGACGCCGGGCACCCTGTGGAGGTCCTGGCCAACTGCGGGAAGCTGCTGCGCCATATCCACGCAACTGCACCGAGCGTGCTGACAGTGGGCGCGCCCAGAGCGGGCAAAGTGCTCGTGCACGGTGACTTCGGCCCCCACAACGTGCTGCTGGATCCCGGTACTGTCGAGATCACCGCAGTGGTCGACTGGGAATTCGCGCATCTCGGGGATCCGGTTGAGGACCTGGCCTGGTGTGAGTGGATCGTGCGGATGCACCACCCCGAGTACCGCGATGTACTCGGCCACTTCTTCCGGGCCTACGACGGGCAGGTGCCGCCCTGGCCGGCCCGCAGGGTCGCCATGCTGGCCAGATGCGAGACGCTGCGGCAGTTCTGCGACCGGTGGGAACCGAACGGTCCGGGTGTGAAGCAGTGGCAACTGCGCGCCACCGCGACAGCGAGCTGGCAGGAGTAGCCCGGGCCCCGGGCCACCGGCCGAGAGGGTCCGGGACGTGGCATGCAACCAAATCGCGGTTCTGCCGTGGCGCGGCGCCCAGGGTGCGGGCGGCGGCATCGAAGAACAGCGGCTTCGCCCACGCGCCGTCCCGTCATTTCCAGGCCAATGCCGCGTGGCTCGCCCTGGCGGCCCTGGCACACAACCTGACCCGCGCTGCCGGCGCCCTGGCCTTCGCGTTCCATGCCAGGGCGACCACCGCCACCATCCGTGACCGCCTGATCAACGTGCCCGCCCGCCTGGCCCGCTCCGCCCGCCGCCTCACCCTGCACCTGCCCGAACGCCGGCCCTGGAGCGAGGACTTCACCCAGCTGTTCAGCACGGTGCATGCACCGCCGACCCTCTGACGCTCCCTCACCGACCTGCCCGAAGGGGCCCGAGACCTGTGGACAAAGTGGAAGAGCTGGGCAGACCAGCGGCCACCCCATGCCCGAACCCGCAACTCAGCCCCAACACGGCCTGCACGACCCCGAAACAATCAACCGGGAATCAAGGGGGGCTCTCACAGTACCTGTATCACCAGGGTCTCCCAGACGTCCAAAGCGCCTGTCAACCTGGCTGAGTCGAAAGCGCCGACAACACTCCATGGACACGCACTGCAGCTTTACCCCCATCAGTTCAATTCAGCTGCCCCGAATACGCGACCGTGTCGGCGCATTCTTCCACGACAGAAGGAACGGAGACCAATGGCGGACAGCCAATTCACCACTCACACAGAACTTTTCGATCTGAGTGGGAAGTACGCCCTTGTCACTGGCGGCACCAAGGGAATTGGGATGATGATAGCGCGCGGCCTTCTCCAGGCGGGCGCCCGCGTCGTCATCAGCTCACGCAAGGCAGACACGTGCGCGGAGGCACAGCATCTACTGTCCGAATTCGGCGACGTTCAAGCAATCCCCGCCGACCTGTCCAGGCACGACGAGTGTCAGCGCCTCGCTGATCTTGTCACGGTCGACTCGGAACGCCTGGACATCCTTGTCAACAACGCGGGAGCGATGTGGCGCGAGCCGCTGGCGACGTTCCCGGACGAGGCCTGGGACGCAGTGATCGACCTCAACCTCAAGTCGCCGTTCTGGCTGGTGCAGGCGCTGCTCCCCGCACTTCGCAAGGCGGGCACCGCCGATGATCCCGCGCGGATCATTAACATCGGCAGTATCGCGGCCATCCACGTCGCCCAGTCGCCCAACTACTCGTACGCCAGCAGCAAAGCGGCTCTCCATCAACTCACCAGAGTGCTTGCCAGAGAGCTGGGCCCACAGCACGTCACGGTGAACGCGGTAGCACCGGGAGTGTTCCCGTCGCAGATGATGGCGTCCACGCTCGATGCCATCGGCGACACGATCGCGGCGGCGGCCCCTCTGCGCCGGCTCGGCCGCGACGACGACATGGCGGGTATCGCCGTGCTTCTCGCCAGCCGGGCTGGGTCCTACCTCACGGGCACCATCATCCCGGTAGACGGCGGCGTTGCGACGACCGCAACGGGCACTCCTTAGACCGCGGGACGGGCTTATGGTGAGGGGATGGCCACGATGGATCTACGCACCGAGATCCGGGAGTTTCTCAGCTCGCGTCGCGCCCGCATCGCACCCGACCAGGCGGGCCTGCCCGCTTACGGCAGCAACCGTCGGGTCAAAGGTCTGCGCCGCGAGGAGGTAGCGCTACTGGCGGGGGTATCGGTCGACTATTACGTGCGCATGGAGCGCGGCAGCCTCGCCGGTGCCTCCGATGGCGTGCTCGACGCGTTGGCCTCTGCCTTGCAACTCGACGAGGCCGAGCGCGACCACCTGTTCCACCTCGCGCGCCATTCCAAGGCGCCCAGCGGCCCACGCCGGCGTAGGCCTGCCGTGACGGTGCGCTCGACGCTGCAGCAGGTGCTCGACGCGATCTCCGATGCGCCGGCCTGGATCGGTAACGGCCGTTATGACGTGCTCGCCATGAATCAACTCGCTCGCGCGCTGTATTCACCGGTGCTGGCCGACCCGCGACGGCCCGCGAACACAGCACGGTTCGTCTATCTAAACCCCGAGGCGGCCAGAGATTTCTTTGTCGACTACGACCAAATTGCCGGTGCCGTGGCCGCGAAGCTACGCATGGAAGCCGGCCGCAATCCGCACGACGAGGAGCTGATCGCCCTGGTCGGCGAACTGTCAACGCGCAGTGAGGTATTTCGGCAGCGGTGGGCATCTCAGGACGTGCGGCTGCACCGTTCCGGCCGCAAGCGTGTGCGCCATCCGATCGTGGGCCAGCTCGACTTGGACGTCGAGTCCCTGGAACTGCCCGCCGAACCCGGCCTGCACTTCAACGTCTACACCGCACCCGCGGGCACACCGACCGCTGACAATTTAGCGCTCCTGGCGTCGTGGGCGGCCACCCAACAGACGCTGGCGACCGAGCTCGAAGAACACAACGGATAGTCCAACCCCTTCAGCCGTACTAACCTCGCGCTTTCACGAGGTGGGCTGTCCAAGCGCTGATCAGAAACACGGAAAGTGCCCTTGACCTGCAACGATAGGACTTGCTGAGGGTCC
>NZ_JBFALC010000109.1:0-18064 GCF_040656035.1 Streptomyces sp. NPDC050211 | reverse complement strand
GGCCCCCGCGGCCCGCTTGAGCCGTGTGCCGCGACGAGCGGCATGCACGGTTCTGAGGGGGCCGGAGCCTCGCAAGGGGCTCCGGCTACCCGACCGTCGCGATCGACGAGAGCGGCCGCAGGCTGCTGTCACGACGCGTCGCCAACGACGAACCCGAACTCCTCGAACTCCTCGCCGACGTCCTGGCCTTGGGCGACGAGGCGTCCTGGGGCATCGACCTGGCCGACGGCGGCGCCGCCCTCGCCATCACGGTCCTCCTCAACCACGACCAGACGGTGCACTACATCTCCGGCCGGGCCATCCACCGCGCCTCCGAGAGCTACCGCGGCGAAGGCAAGAGCGACGCCAAGGACGCCGCCATCATCGCCGACCAAGTCCGCATCCGACGTGACCTGCACCCTTTACGCGCCAGCGACGAGACGGTCATCGACCTGAAGATCCTCACCGGTCGTCGCATGGACCTGGTCGCCGACCGCACCCGCACCGTTAACCGCCTCCGCACCCAGTTCTCCGGCATCTTCCCCGGCCTGGAGCGCGCGCTGGACCTTACACACACCGGCCCGCTCACTCTGGTGACCGGCTACCAGACCCCGGCAGCCATCCGACGACTCGGTGCCAAGCGGCTGGAGACCTGGCTGCGCAATCGCCATGTCGTCCGCGCCGACAAGCTCGCCGAGACGGCCATCGAAGCCGCCGAACGCCAGCACACCAGCCTGCCCGGCGAGAAGCTGACCGCCGAGATGGTGCACACGCTGGCGAAGGAGGTGATGACCCTCAACCAGCAGGTCGCCGAGGTCGACAAGCTCATCGAGGCCCGGTTTCGCGACCATCACCACTTCGAGGTGATCACCAGCCTGCCCGGCCTGGGAATCATCCTCGGTGCCGAATTCCTGGCCGCCACCGGCGGCGACATGACCGCCTTCGGCACCCCCGACCGCCTCGCCGGCTTCGGCGGCGTCGCCCCGGTGCCCCGTGACTCCGGGAAGATCAGCGGGAATCTGAAGCGCCCGCAGCGATACAGCCGCCGCCTCCAACGCGTCTTCTACACCTCAGCGTTGTTCAGCATCCGTAAGTGCGAGGAGTCGCGCAGGTTCTACGACCGCAAACGAGCTGAGGGCAAGCGCCACACCCAGGCCGTCCTCGCCCTCGCTCGACGCCGGGTCAACGTCCTATGGGCCCTCCTACGTGACGGACGGTGCTACGAGCCAGCTCCGCCGGCAAGGGCTGCCGCGTAGGAACCGACGCGACACGTTCCGCGTCGGACGGCCGATCTGGCGCGTTCAGTCAGACCAGGCAGAACTCGTTACCTTCAGGGTCTGCCATCACCACGTGATCCGGCCTGCCCTGCAGCTCGTCCTCGCGGACCACAGTCGCACCCGCCGTGGTCAACCGCTCGACCGCCTCGACCACACGCGGCCAGCGGATCTCCCACGGTGTTTCACGGCCGCCACCTACTTGCACGTCGAGGTGCAACCGGTTCTTCATCAACTTCGGCTCCGGCACCTTCAAGAAGGACAAGGTGGGGCCTACGCCGTCCGGATCCGAGAGATACGCCCCGTCATCCCACTCGTCCTCCGGAACGCCATGGTGCGCGAACCACTCCTCCCAGCTCCCGAACCCTGCGGGCGCGGGCTTCTCCACATAGCCCAATGCCAGCGCCCAGAACTTGGCCAGCTTGGCCGGGTACGCGCAGTCGATCGTCAAGCTCCACTTGGTCGCCATGAGCCCTCCCCAGTCTGATGGACTGACCGTACCGGGCACCTCTGACAATCCCCGGCCCGTTACTTCGCGCGTGCCCTGTGGCTTGACAAACGGCATTAGGAATCGATGGCACGGGACACTCGCAGCTGTCCTGCGTCGCCGAAGGCTGAGCATTGTCATCGAAGATTGGTGACCGCGTGCTTCGTGCCACCGAAGTTTCATCAGCCAGGGCGGGTTCGTGCCCGAACGGGTGAAACTGCGTTCCGGCAGCAGTGCTTCGAGAGTTACGAGATCGCCCTGCATCGGCTCCGGTGCGCCCCTCAACGAAAGCAGGCTCCATGCGCTCCAGGATTCTCGCCTTCGCCCTCACGGCCACCGCACTCGCCGGCTTTGGCGTAGTCAACGCGCCCACCGCATCGGCGGCCGGGAAGATCGAGGTCGTCTACTCGCCACCTGAGATCTCCGAAAGCGCAGACAGGATCACCTGGCACTGGACGCTGACCAACACCGGCGACGAGGACGTCGACAAGGTTGTACTGACCCACAAGATCACACCCACACTGCACGTCTCCGCAGCGGACGCCCCATGCGCGCCCACCGGCGATTCCATCCCGTGCGCCTACGGCAGCATGGCAGCCGGGGAGCAACGTGAGGGCACCCTGGTAGCGGACCTGCCGTCAGACATCTCCGGCACAGCGCAGATCAACGGCCGCGTGACCTGGGAGGCCCCCGCCACCACCTCGTGACCTCTCAACATCCAGCCGACGCCGTCCTGACCACTCAGGAATCGATGGCACACGCTCACCATTGGATGGCACAGGACAGCAGCGGTAGATGGCCATTCGCAGTCCTAGTTGGCCGCCGTGAGGGCCTCTGCCAAACAGACTCTCTCACCTCAAGTCGAGCGGGAGTTTCTTCAGCACCGCCTCGCGCCGCTGCTCGGCCTGCTCCGCGTCGTCGGGTCCGAAACGGTTGCCCACGGCTTCGAGAACCCGGTATATCTGCGCCGCCTCCGTCAGCAGGATTCGGGCCTCGCCCGCAGCGTCCCGGCCTCGGCATGACGTGAGCTGGCATCTCCAGACCATTGCCTCATCGCCCATGTGGACCTTGTTGTCGGCGCGAAAGTACGCGTCGAGAGCCTCGGGAGTCAGCGCGTCCCCGGGCGGGCGAGGCCGGAACCTCGCCAGCCGATCGGCAAGGGTGACCCGCACGTCTGCGGCCGCCGCGACACGGCTCTCCCCGCGCACAAGCCCGCTCCCGCCTCCCACCGAGGTGAACTCGGTCTCGACTGACGGCTCCTCCACTAACTGCGCGATCCGCGATGGGTCGAGATCGTTGAGCTCGGGCCGGTCGAACGCCCACAACGCGCCACGGGCCAGTTGGACCGAACCTGCGGCCATCAGGCGTCCGGTGGTGTGGACCGCAAACACCCACGAATGGAGGTTCGTGATCTCCCCGTATTTGAAGCGGGGGGCGGGGTCGTCCGGGGCGGCGCGGACGACACGGAACAACGCGGTCTCGGCCCGCGCCGTCGCGCGCAGGTAGCTGGTCGCGTCAGCTCTGCGCGTGAACCCGGCTGCCTCGTAAGCCGCCCAGGACGCCTCGGCTTTTCGCGTGAGCTTCGCAGCCTTCTGCCGCAGCCGCGTGTCATCCTCGGACATTTGCCCTCTCCCGACCCACGAAGCCCCGATCACCACACCGGCACGGCGTACCCGCCACGCCACTTGGCCGTGCGGGAAAGCCGATACCCGTCCGCCGGACCCACTCAACTTAGCCACCAACACTCGGGACCGGTCCCGACTCGCCACTACCGCCGGCCGCCAGGGCCGGGGCCACGTCCCACCGACTGGCGTGGGTGGGAAGCTATCGCGTTGGCCTTCCGAAGCCCGGCTGGCCAACTATCGCTGAGCAAAGTGGCCAACCGTGAATGAGTCCGGTCTTCTGACCTGCGGCACCGGCGAGAGGGCTTGCCGTCTATCGCTGCGAGTCACAGGCGACCCCCGGGGGCGTGTGGTGAAGTCGGCCCGGGGAAACGGGCCGGTCGAAAGACCGGTACCGCGCCCCGGGCCGACTTCACCAGCGACCGCGCAGAGCGCGACGGGCGGTGCTGTCTCGTCTCAACGAAGGCAGACGTCCATAAGGCGCTGACCAGCCTGGCCTGGATTGGGTGAGACGCGTGGACTCGGTCCGGTGGGGCGAATCCATGTCGGCGTACGCGCGCACCCCCTCAGGGAAGAACGCAGATATGACCGCCATCCTCGTATCGGCCGTGGGCGTGCTGGGAACCGTCATGGGGGCCGCCCTCACGGCCTTCATCGCAGCTCGTACGGAACAGCGCAGAGAAAGATCACAGGACCGGGTACAGCTAAATGACCTGCGGGTCGAGCATCAGCGATGGCGCCGTGAACGCCGGCAAGCTGCCTATCTCTCATTCCTCGAAGAGCTGGGCAACGCTGACCGGGACAACCAAGCCTTCTTCCGTGCGTTGCGCTCCGGGCACGCTCCAGTCCCGCTCGACGAGACGCGGATCGCCGCGATCAGGCTGAAGTTCAAGAATGCCGAGAGCGCGGGACTGGTGGTGGTGCTGGAGGGCCCCGAAACCGTCGCGGAAGCGGCCCACAACCTCGTCGATCAGTTGTCTTCCCTCGTCCAAGACGTTCGGGAGTACGCGGAAGC
The DNA here is from genome assembly GCF_040656035.1 of Streptomyces sp. NPDC050211. Lineage (NCBI taxonomy): Bacteria > Bacillati > Actinomycetota > Actinomycetes > Kitasatosporales > Streptomycetaceae > Streptomyces > Streptomyces sp. NPDC050211. The sequence continues at coordinate 13,687 of NZ_JBFALC010000109.1, read as the reverse complement.
AGTCGCGGCTGACAGCCACCCCAACGGGGCCGACAACGTGCACGAGGCCGGCATGAGATTCGTAGCCGAGCGGAATGCGTTTCTCGGATTAGCCAGGGATGCGCTTGATGAGGTGACCAAGCACATCCAGGTCCTCCCCGAAACTCAGCTTCGAGACTGAGGAGTTGACGCAGAAGCAAGAGACGACTCGGTTCGGTGAGAACAGGACTCGATTGCGCGAGACAGGACAGGTGCAGCCGTGCCCGCAGGGCACGTCCTTCACGAGAGCGCCGCCCTAACGGGGCCGCGCCCTTGACCGCCGAGGGAGGACCGCTGGCGGCCTGACATCACCACAAGGTGGGCTGCACGACCCGGTGTCGGTGCACGGGGCGGCTGATCGGGGCGGGTGTGCTCTCGACGGGGGCGGTTCCTGGGCGAGGAGTGCCCGCGTCGGGGCAGTGGCCTCCCTCGTCCTCCCATCGGTCGGCGGCTTCGCGCTCGGCTCGCGCCTCCTGTTCAGCAAGCGTGACCGGCCGCCGGTACAACCGCTGTGCGCTGGAGTCGAGCGGCGGCAGACAGCGGGCTGCGGCCTTCTGGTCGTCGCGGCGCTTGTACCGTCGGCGTACCTGGGCGAACCGCGACTCGTAGGCGGCCTGGTCGCTGGCGTGTAGTCCGGCCGGGTGCAGTCGGGCGAGTTCTAGGGCGATCTGGCCCATCGGGCTGGGGGCCAGCACACGGGTGCCGTCGTCCTGCCGGACGGCGACGAGGAACCGGGCGGCGAACAGCGCCTGTGTCCGCTCGCGGCTGATCCGGCGGCCACCGCCCCACACGCCGTGTCGCGCCGCCTGCCGGGCCCGCCCGTCTCTCCAGTACAGGCGGCCGGTCTCGGCCGCCTCCATCACACGGACGTGCCCGGCCGTCCAGCCGAGTTCGGCGACGTGCCCCTCCGCGAGGTGCCGGTTCATCGCTGCCCGGTCCCGGTTCTCACGGTCCATTCCGGTCGTGGCCCGTTCCTTGGCTTCCTGCTGGGCTTCCTCCCTGCGACGGGCGCTCTCCTGCTCGGCGTACTCAGCGGCTGTCAAGGTCCGCTCCAGCTCGGCCCGCAGGTCGGCGGCCGTCGTCTCGACTCCGGCGGCCAACTGGGCACGAACGGCATGGTCGACGGCCTCTCGGGCGCAGTACAACAGCGCACTGCCTGGCATGTCGCGGTCGTCGGCGTACCGCTCCGCACGGTCGGCGTACCCCTCGGCCTCGACGGCTTCCTTGTGGGCCGCGTGCATGACCGCCTCCAGACGGGCGGCGGCACCGGATCTGCTGCGGCACACGGCGGTCATGGCGTCGTCGGCTGCGGTGACGGCGAGGATCGCCGCATGCCTGGCGACCTGGAGGCACGTCCGCGGAGACGGGTCTCCTGCCGGGGCAACCTGGCGGTGGGCGGCGCACGCGTTCTCGGGCATGGGGTGTTCCTCGGGGGTGTCTCGGTGGTGCGGTCGGGGCATGCCGTGCCCCCTCGCGGGGTTGCCGCCCGTGGTCGCGCGGAGCGCGACGGACAGTGCCGTCGTGCCCGCAGGGCACGCCCTTCGGCCTGGCGTCCGGACGGGGCGGGAGGGCCGCCCGCGGCCCGGACGTTCCGGCCGGCTGCGAGCCGGGCCAGGCTGAGCCGTCCCGGAGGGACGCCCTTTGTACGGGGGCAGGTGAGCGGGGCCGGCCGCCGACGCGGGCCAGCTCGGTCGGCGGTGGGCGGAGCGTGGGGTGGGTGGCTCGATGCCGCCCGCCCCACGGCCCGGCGGCCGGGGGTCCGGCCGGGCGGTGGCTCCCGCCCGGCCGGGGCTGCTGCTACGCGGCGACCGGTTCGCGCTCGGCCACGCGGCACCGGGTAAGTACGGTCTGCGCGGTCTCGCCGTAGATGCTGTGGTCCTTGACCGTGCCGGTCAGCTCGACCTCGTCGCCCTGGTCGGGGACCTCGGCGGCTGAGCTGAACCAGACGAACACGTTCCCGTCGCCATCCTGGAACTTCACCAGTCGTCGGCGCTGGGTGTGGTACCCGTACGTCCGGCCCTCCAGCTCGATCACCGTGGTGACGGTGGCGGTCGTGGTGATGCGCTCGCCCACGGTGCCCTGCGGCTTGCTGTTCTGGGCGGCCCGCTCGGTGGCTTCCTTCTCCTGGTCGCGGTACCAACCCGCGATGGCGGACACCAGCGTCGGCAGGTGGCGGGGGTCGACCGTTTCGCCCTTCGCCAGCTGGCCCACCTTGTGGTGGTAGTCGGAGAGGCTGCCGTATCCCTGGATGGCCCATGCCCGGACAGCGGCGGCGGTGGTCGGCGCGTCGGGGTCGGCATCGAGCGCGGCCCGCCACTCCATCGGGGCCTTGCGGTCGAAGAAATACGCCTCGACGCCGTCGGCGGTCGGCTGGGTGTTCTTCCACTGCTCGGACCGGCTGTAGAACCGGCCTTCGGCCTTCACGATGGCGGCGGTCACCCGCAGCACCTCGGCCACCGGGACGCGGAGATCGGCCGGGATGCCGCCCTCGTCGCCGTCCCAATCGGAGTCCTTCAGCGTGCCGAACCTCCACAGGGCCTCAAGGCCCTTGATCGGCAGACCGGTGTACGGCTCGACGCACGTCGTGCCCAACTGCCGCATCTCGCCGTTCTCGTGGCGCGCGAGGTAGGTGGCGGTGCGGTGGCGGGCGACAGCGCACCCGTGGCAGAAGTTTTCGATGGCGCGGTACTGGCGCGCGGCCTCGGCGTCCTGCTCGGGCAGACCGGGGAACAGGCTGGTGATCGTCTCGCCCTCCTCGTCGTGGTCCAGGCGGGCGATGACGGTCCAGCCGTGGTGACGGGGGATGTCACCGGAGATCGTCACGGTGACGGTGGGGCGCTTGCCGATCAGGCGGCCATCGGTGTCGTGGTAGTCCGCCAGGAAGGGCGCGGAGATGTCGAGCGCGTACGCGCTGAGGCGGTGGACGGCGGCACGGGCGTTGGTGGCCTCGACAAGCTGACGGACGCGGGACTCGGCCGTGGCGGGGATGGAAAAACGCATGGCTGCGCTGGTCATCGTGGGTGCTCCTGCTGGTGAGAGAGGAATCGAGCGCCCGGCCGGGCGGGTTGCCCTCCGCGTACGGCCGGGGTGTGGGTCGGAGGGGGTGTTGCCCTCCCCCTCCGACACCATTAATTAAACCATGTTCTGGGGTGTGGGGCAAGCATCGCGGCCGGGGATGTCGAGTGCGGCGCGGTCGCGCAGGAACGCGGCGAACAGGGCGGCGGTGTAGCTGTCGGCCGTGCCGTACGTGCGGCGGCAGTCAAGCGCGCCGATGCGCTCGCCCCGGTGACGGACGGGGAACGGCTGGCCGGGGGCCGGGATGGCGAGCGCGTACAGTCCGCGCGGGGTGTCCACGCGCAGGACGACGGCGGCGGCCTGGTGGTCGTAGGCGGCGGACCAGCGGGCGGGCCCGATGCCGAACTCCGCGAGACCGGACGCGATGGCGCGGGCCTGCATGATGTCGGCAGTGGTGCCGGGGTCGGGCTCGGCGGGGGCGGGGACACATCCGCAACCGTGATTGTCGGCGTGGGTCTCGAACAGAGCTGTACGGGTCACTGTGGGGCTCCTTGGATGACCGGGGGCGGGAGGGTTCCCGCCCCCGGCGTCGGGCGGCTGAGGTAGTTAGGCGGCGGCTTCGTCGTCGCTCGCCGGTTCGTCGGCCTCCTCGGCCTCCGGCTCGCTCGCCTCCTCGTCGGTGCCGGGCTCCTGCTCGGCCTCCGGCTCGCTGCCGGACGTGATCGCGGCGCGGGGCTTCTTCTTCGCCGGGTCGTAGGGCTCCCCGTCCATGACCGACTGCTCAATGAGCGTGAGCGGGTACCCCAGGGACGCGAGCACCTGGAACCAGCGGCCGGTGGGCTTCCGCGTCCACGGGGCGTGCTGGCTGTCCGTCCGCCACGCCGAGCGGTTCGCGCACTTCTCCCGGACGGCGGCGATGGCCGCGAACTGGAGCTGCGGGGCCCGGCGCGGGTCCTTGGCGACATGCCCGGCGAAGCTGCCCCGGTCCTTGGCCTGCTCGGTGTTCAGACCCAGGAAACCGGCCAGGATCTCGGTGGTGCCCTCCTTGTTCAGGTCGTCGGAGATTCCCCAACTGCCGTTCAGCAGAGCGTTATTGACGTGCCCGATCAGGGTGTTGGTGGTGGCCTTCGGGAGGTTGCGCCGCTTGATCAGGTCCGTGATCCACTTCCGGCGCAGGGCCTCGGCCGCGTCCCAGTCGATGTTCCCCTTCTTGACGGCGGCGCGGGCGGCGCGCTCGGCTTCCTTCTCGGCGGTGGTCTTCGTGCCGCCGCTGGCGCTGACCCCCTCGGGCACCGTGTGCCCGTACAGGCCGGGGGCGGAGCAGTAGGGCTCGTACCGGTCCCCCCGCCGCTCGTCGAACACCCACACAAGCCCCTTGCACTCGGCGTGCTCCTCGGTGCTGATGCCGCGCAGTCGCCACACGGGCATCGCGCGCTCGGACAGCTCCTCGGCGTCTCGGATCTTCTGCCCGGCAGCCTCCAGCTCCGCGCGGTGCGTCTCGGCCTTGGTCCGCTTGTCGCGCTTGGTCCGCTCGATGGCAATGGCCCAGTCGACGTCTCCGGCGTCGGCGTCGTCCTCAGCGGCGGCCTCGGTGATCGCGGCGAGCGCTTCGGGGTCGTCGGCAAACTCGGTAAGGGCGGCCAGGTGCTCGAACGTCCACTCATAGCTGCTCGCGCCCGTGACGGCGGCGCTCAGCTTCTCGTCCGACCGGACCTTGACCAGCGTCTTCACGTCCTTCTGCCGCACGCCTGCGGCCTTGGCGATGCGGCCGACCTGCGCGCCCGCTTCGGCCGCGCTGAACATGGCCTGGTTCATCTCGGACGTGGTGAGGCTCTTGCGGTGCTGGGCGGTCGTGATCATGTCGAGGAACTGCCCGGCCGCGTCGCGGTCGTCGTCGTCCCACTCGTACGGCAGGTGGGTAAGGCCCGCGTCCGTCGCTGCGTGGTAGCGGCGGTTTCCGTCGTTGACCTGGAGGACTCCGCCGTCCAGTCGCTGGATCTTGACGGGGATGCGGCAGCCTTCGGCGCGGAGCGATTCCACGAACGGCGCGTTGATGTCGAGGTCTTCGCGGGCGTTCTTCGGGTGCGGGGTGAGCGCGTCGATCCGGATGACGGGGCGGGGCGTGACTGGCACGGTCTCCAGCCCTGCGGCGACGGCGACGGCGAGCCGCTGGAACCCGTCGATGATCTGCGGCACGTCGCCGTGGGTGCGCACGACGTACAGCGGCTCCACGACGCCGTTGTCCTTCACGTCGGCCAGCAGATCGGTCGGGATCTCGATGTCGCGGACGTTGCCGGGGTGCGCGGCGAGTTCGGCGACCGTGAGGGTCGGCCACGGGGCAGGGGCAGTCTGGACGCCGGCCTGGGTCTTGACGTTGGTCATCGGTTCTTCTCTTTCTGGCGAGAGTTCGTCGGGCTGTTCGGCCCGGTGAAGGTGTCGGTCGGGGGGTTGCCCTCCCCCTTCCGGCACCATTAATTAAACCATGTTCTTGATGGTGGGGTAACCGGGGATGCTGTGATCGCCGTCACTCGGGTGCAGGGCTGCGGCGGCGCGGATCATCGCGGCGGCCTCGGCGGTGGTCCGCTCGGGCTCGTCCCCCCAGCACCACAGCAGGGTGCGCCGGTAGGCGTCCTCCGTGAGCTTCAGCTTTCGCCACCGGACGCCGGACACGGGGCGACCGTTGATGTGGTTGCTGAGCACCACAAGGGAGTCGAATAGGGCGCGCTGGAAGATGTCCCACGGTTCACCGCGTACGGACCAGTGCGGCCGGGCGGCGCGCACGCCCCGCTCCCACGCGTACAGCACGGTGCACGGGGCAGTGGCGCCCATCCGGCCGGGCTGCCAGAGGTGGTCACCCTGATAGAGGCCGACGCGTTCGATGTGGCCGGGGGCGGCGGACGGCCGCCCCCGGCCTCAATGGGGCTACGCGGAGATGGACCCGGCCGTGGTGCGGCCGATCCGCTTACCGCCGATGTCGGCGCGGCTTCCCGCCATCCATCCGGCTCCGTACCCGTTGCCGGTCATGGTCGTGGTGCCACCCTTCCGCGAACGCGGGTACGCCTGCTGGTAGTTGCGCGAAACGACGGCCTTGCGGTCCGCGAGCACGAGGGCGGCGCTGCGGCCGGTGGCGGTGGTCTCACCCCTGGCCTCTTCGCGTGCGCCGCGCTCGGCCTCCTCGATGCGGTCGCCCACCCGGTTGATGAAGCCGAGGAGCCAGGAGCGACGCCAGGCGCGCGCCCCCTGTCCCGCAGGGACCGACTGAGCGGCCAGGCCGCTGTTCATCTGAAGGAGAAGGGAGGTGTAGAGCAGTTCGACGCGCTGCAGGTCGCTCGCGTACCCGAAGATGTGCACTCGACGGGCCGGGCCGCTGCCGTCTCGGCCAAGGTGGATGAGCTGGCAACCGAGAGCGAGCGCGATGCGGTTGATGAGGCGGACCCGCTCCATCGCCCACGGGTTGTCCAGAACGATCTGACGGTCCGTCGGGGCGTCGCTGGCCGGGTTGGCGTCGTTGAGCATCGCCTGCTCGACGCCGTACTTCGCCATCATCTCGAACGCCCGCTTCCGGGCCAACTCCGCCTCCGACTCCGGCGTACGGGGGTCCTCCGCCTTAGCGAGCAGGGCGCGGATGGTTTCGAGCTTCGCGGGGGCCTTCGTGGTGCTCACGTGCGTTCTCCTGGTGAGAGAGGTTGTCGGCGGCCGGTCGGCCTACCGGTGCCGGTCGGGGGTTGCCCTCCCTTTCCGACACCACTAATTAAACCACGTTTTAGGGGTTGAGTCAACCCGGATACACGCTCTGACCTGCCCTTTTCCCGTGCCACCGGCCCGCACCCACTCGGCCGGGCCCGGCCACAACAGGCCCGGGCGGGGTTCCCTCCTCGGTCGGACGGCACTGCCCGGCGTGCCGTGGTGCAGGGGTGCGGAGTGGAGCGCCCGGAAGCCGGGACTTTCTGAGGTACGAGGAAAGTTCCGGACCCGGACGAACGACTTCACACCCCTGCGGCGCGGTGCGCGAAGCTGGGACGGCCGATCGAGGAGGGAACCCCGCCTTCTCTCCGCAACCACGACGGCGGGGCAGCAGCACGACCAGCCCCCTCCCCCTCCGAGTAGGACCCGCCGGAGGCATGCCTTCTTCTGCGGCCAGCACCTGCGGCCTGGATGGCGCCCCGCCGAGTGGTGTAGCCGGGCGCATCAGATGCCCCTCCTTGTCCCCCTCCGTACATCAATCTCTGCCACCGCCGCTCGGTGCAGCTCCCGCAGCCGCATCACGGTGCCCGTGTCATCTGCTACACCCAAGCCGAGCAGCAGGAGTTGCAGCCGGTCATATCGCGGCACGGCATCTCCGGCAAACCATGAACTCAGCGTGGACCTTGGGATTTCGGTCCTGCGATACAACTCCGCGAGTGTGGGCCGGCCCGCGTCGTCAAGCACCTTGCGCAGCGCCTCATGGAACGCTGTCACCGCCGCTGGGACTCCACGAGTTTCTCCAGCTGGCCGCATGATGGCCTTAGTCCTCGTGGGGGTGCCCCCTTGGTGCTCGATGAGTCGCTGTTCAACGTCATCTCGCGCCATCAACCACTCGCCGATGGCGTTCCGGGACCGTGGATCCCAGGCAACCACGAGGGCACAAAGCGTGTCGGTGGAAACCAGGCGAGTCCCGTTCAAGGCGGCGAAGATCGCGGTGCGGCTGGTCCTCCATGGTGACGTCGCCGCGATCTTGTCCGGGCTGAGCAACCGTGCTTCTTCGCTGTTGCCAGCACGGGCGATGGCATCAGCTTGGAGACGGCGCAGTCGCAGAGCGAACGCGCCCAGCGGGTGTGCGCGGTCGACAGCGCGCCGGTGATTAGGCATCAACCCCCCTGAAGTGCCGTCAAGTCCCGCTTGATACCTCATGATGCCAACTTCCGGAGCAGGGAGCGAGACCGTGATGGCATGAAGACGGCCCGCTGGAGGCGTCTAAACCACACCGGCGGGCCGTCGGATCACACCTGCGAAAGGGGACCCATGGCCAACCGTACGCGCGTCCGTAAACCTGCGCAGCGTGCACACACCCCCGAACTCGCCGGTCCTTATCTCATGGGCCAGGCACTGAGGGGCATCTGTGCGGGCACTGCTCGCAGCATCATTGACTGGGTGATTCGGGTCTTCGCCCACCACTGACCCACTCTCAGGCAACCGCCAGGCCCGGGCCGCTCCCTGCGGCCCGGGCCTGGCTCTCGTCGTCCCAAGGACCAGTCGCCGCCCGACGTACCCTTCTCCGCCGCCCGGTCAGCACCCGAGCAGGGACGACGCCCATGCCGCTGTGACTGAGCGTCCCACTTGGCCAGTTGAGCATCACAGTTGGCCACGGCTTCGACAACCGCGACGAGGACTTAGCCCGCCTCTCTCTGTTCGTTCGGCACCACATCAACATGCACGGCCGGTACTCGTTCCAGCTCCCGACCTGCCCGCCGGTTTGCGCGCGCTGCGCGACAAGGAAGTCGGTGTAGCCGGCCCCTTCTTGACCAAGGCGTCCGTGCTGGCCACAGCACTAGGCGAGGGTCCCGGGAAAGATCTTGAAGGACAGGGTCAAGAGAATCGCCGCCCCGTCTCTCTCCTGTGTTTGGACGGCCGCTCGCCCCAGGAAGTCGGGAGCGCACAGGCCGCAGCAAGGGAGGGAGGAGAACCCCGTGGAGATCACCGCGATCGTGGTGCTGGTGCTCGTGATCCTGGTGCCCAGTGTCGCCCGGCTGGTGGACAGCTTGGCCTACTGGACCAGGGCGCAGGGGCGCGCCAAGCTGATCCGCGCCCAGGGCGGGCAGGCTAGAGAGGAGTTGGAAGGGGGGCGAGAGCGTGGCTGACAGGGGGGTGAATCTGGCGGACCGGGTCGACGCGGTGTTGTGCCGTATCTTCGTCCACGAGTACGAGCGCATGGTCCGCCTGGCGCGGCGCCTGCTGGCCTGTCGGGGAGTGCCGGAGTCCGCCGTGGCCGCGGAGGACCTGGTGCAGACCGCGTTCGCCAGCGTGCTGGAGCAGGCCGATCGGGACACGATCCGCGACCCCCGGGCCTACCTGTACAAGGTGCTACGCAATCAAGTGCGGGCAGCCGTGCAGCGGGAGTTTCGCCGGAGGGAGGCAGAGACCGCGTCCACAGGCGACCGGGCCGACGCCGCCCCGGTGCTCGACGTCGGCCGGCAGGTGAGCGACCGCGTAGTGCTGGGGGGTGCGCTGGCCCGTCTGTCCCCGCAACAGCGCGAGGCTGTCTACCGGACCCACGCCCTGGGCTACACACAGCGGGAAACGGCCCTGGCCATGGGTAACCGCCCGGGCACCGTCGCCACCCATGTCGCGCGGGGCCTGGTGGCGCTGCGCGTGGCCATGGTCGTGGTGTTCGTGGTGGTGGTCGGCTCCATGGCGGCGCTCGCGCGGTGGGCGCACGTACGCCTCGCCGATCCAGCCTCCTCGCCATGGTCTCGGCTGCCGGATCTCTTGGACGGAAGCAGGCTGTGGGGTCTGATCCTCTCCCTGGCCGGTTTCGCCGTCACCAAAGGGGGGTTCTGGGTGGCGCAGCAGTTGCTTTACTTGGACAGCCGGAGTGCGATCCTCGAGGAGTGGAGAGCGGCAACCGCGGTGCACTCCGAGCCTCTCGCCTCCAGTCCGTACTTGGCGTCTTTCACCAATCCGATCTCGGGGCCCTTTCGTTTGAGGACGGGCGGTCCAGGAGGCGTTGAGGAGAGGGAGAGGACGCGACTGTAGGCCGCCCGGTCCGGGTGGACAATCGCGCTCACCGGCGCGTCGGCCGCCCAGCTCTCAGCAATGTCCGTCGATCAGCCGAGAGGCGACGCCTCAACGGAAGGTCCCACTCGTCAGCTCCTGCCGCAAGGAGGCACGGTGTGACCGAAGCGGAGAGAACAGGCCCCGGCCAACTGACCGGGGCCTTGGCCGCCATCGTCGTATCCATCGCAAGCCTGAGGCGAGCAGACTCCGCGCTCACCCAGGCGCGAGAGATCGCCGACCAGCACCTTAGAAGGTGACTACATCGGCGCTGCCACCAACATCGCCTGGCGCGACCAGATCATCAACCTCCACGACCGAGGACTAGACCCCGAACAAATCCGACGCATCCACCTGTCTGAGGCACTGAGTGCCCACGTGGCTAACTGAAGCACTCAATGGCCAGTTGAGGCGCTCAGTCACAGCCGCTTTGGATGCTCGGCTGTAGCTGAGTGGCGCACCAAATCGAACAAGTACTCTAATCAAGTTATGCGACAGATTCCCGATGACCTGGCCCAGGCGCAGGAGGAGTGGCACGCCACGTACCAGCAGCTCGCTGCGTGCCAGCGCACCGCGCACCGAAGGCGCCTGATCCACCTGTCCTCGGTGGTGCTGTTTCACCCGTACTGGCAGGGGCAGCGGTCGGCTGGCTGGGCAGCGCTGCACGGTGCACACCATGTCCGAGCTGCCACCTGACCCCCGCCGGCTCCGGGCGATCCTCGCGCACCTGGACAAGCAGCTCTCAGACAATGCTGCCGTCGCCGCGTACCTGGACGAGCAGCTCGCGGACAGCAAGACAGTCGGCACCTATCTACTGCTCCAGCGGAAAGCGGTGCAGACTGCACTGACCCAAGCTGAGGCCACATCCCTAGGACACCCGAGACGTCCGATTCGGCCAGTAGGGAGCGAAGGGGCTTTCCGCTCTGGCCCAGGCACAGCCCCGAGTCGGGTTCGTGGTCCAGGAGAAGCGGACCCCCACAGGGCCTGAACCAGCAGTGATCCACCTCAACGACTGCACGATGATCTCGGGCACTCCGTACCGGATCAGGCACGACGAGGCGCGGGCTGCACTCACCGACCCGAACATCGAACCCTGCGGCTTCTGTCGGCCGGATACCGAACTGGGCATCGACGTGGCCTAGCTGTACTGCCCAGGGACGTTGGTCAACCTGGTGATGGGTGGTTTGCCGCCGGTCGCGGTGTGGGGGCGGTGGTGATTGTAGTGATGGAGCCAGGCTGGCAGGGCTTTGCGGCGGGCTGATTCGCTGGCGTAGAAGCGTCCCAGGGCCCAGCCGTCGGCGAGGGTGCGGTGGAAGCGTTCGACCTTGCCATTGGTCTGTGGCCGGTAGGGCCGGGTCTTCTTCGGCGTGATCCCGAGCTCGTGGCAGGTCCGGGACCAGTGGCGGGAGCGGTAGGCCGAGCCGTTGTCGGTGAGGACGCGCTCGACCCTCACCCCGCGGACGGCGAACCAGCCGACCGCACCGCGCAGGACGTCGGCTGCGGTGGCGGCCGTCTCGTCATCGCGGATCTCGGCGTACGCGACTCGGGAGTGGTCGTCGATGACGGTGTGGACGAACGCGGTTCCCAGCAGCGGTCCGCGGTATTTGTTGCGGGGCCTGTCCGGTGTCGCGGCCCGGTTCCTGCGGCCCTGGACGCGTCCGACGTAGCGCCAGCCGCCACCGTCGGGGACGTTCCCGAGCTTCTTGACGTCGATGTGGAGCATCGCGCCCGGGCGGTCGTGTTCATAGCGGCGGACCGGCTCGCCGGTGACGCGGTCGATGTGGGACAGCCGGTTGATCCGGCACCGGGTCAGGACCGCGTGGACGGTCGAGGCAGGCATGCCCAGCCGCCCGGCGATCTGGACCGGGCCCAGCCGTTGCTTCCAGCGCAGATGGACGATCCTGCGGACCTGCGGCGGTGTGGTTCGGGCCGGGCTGCGGTGAGGCCGTGAGGACCGGTCACACATGGCGGCCGATCCGGACGCGGCGTAACGGTCGGCCCACCGTTTGGCGGTGGGCCAGGACACGTCGTAGCGCTCGGCGGCGCGGGCTACCGGCCATCCGTCCTCGACAATCAGACGCGCCAGGCGCAGACGGGCGCGGGGCGTCAAAGCGGCGTTAGCGTGAGACACGAAGGCCTCCTGGTTGGCGGAGCGGTTCCTCGACAGCTCCACTCCACAACCGGAGGCCTTCACCCGTCACCCGATTCAGACGGTGTGAGAGCACAAACTCGACCAACCTGCCTGGGCAGTACACCTAGACCAGCAAGGAATGCCGGTATCCACAGGACGCCGAGGGGCCGTGGTTCGAGATGTCCGCGGACCTGTGCCTACGGTGCGCGCGATGAGCAGCGATTTCGAACAGGACTGGGGGCTCGGGTGAGCACGACTCCGGCAGGATCGGTGAGCGCGGCAGAGCTGCGGCGGCGGGTTCGCGCTGTCGAAGCGCTCCAAGCGAAGACGCGGGAGATGGCCGCGGCGAATGTGCTGGCCACGCGCGAGGCCGCAGTGAAGGCGGCACAGGCGAAGGACGAGGCTGATGTCGCGGCGCGTGAGGCTGCGGCGGTGGTCTTGCGGCTGTTCGACAATGACGCGGACCTGGTCGCGGATCTGCTGGGTGTGCCGGCTGAGGAACTGGAGCGTGAGGCGAAGCCTGTTACCGCCGCCCGCGCCAAGGAGATCATCGAGGCGCTGCGCGCCCGTGCTGAACGCCCGCCGCGCTCCCGCCGGGCCTCTAGGTCTCGGGGAGAGGCTTCAACCCTGTCCCCGCCGGCCTCCACCGTCCAGGCCCCGGTCTCCGCGCCGGACGACGGCCGGGCTGATGCCGCCTGAGAACGACTTCGGGCCCGGACTCTTCCCACTCTCAGCGGTGAACGGGTCCGGGCCCGCTCCCGTTGACGAACAACTTGCCCTTATCGGTGAACCAACACCCGTACGCATACCGGCGATTGAGTGGGCTGGCTGGCTGACCGACGAGTCTGTTCGAGCGCGTTACTGGGCCAAGGTCTACCGCACCGACTCCGCTGAGGACTGCTGGTTCTTCCTCGGCGGGATCTCCAGCACTGGCCACGCCAGCTTCAGGGCGGCCTCGCGGCCGGGAAGGACTCGACGGGGCACGGTGCCGGGCCACCTGTACGGGTATCAGCTCGCGCACGGCGTCATCCCTCGCCTCGGGTGGGGGACCGACAGCCCGACCGTCTGCCACACCTGCGACAACCACTCCTGCCAGCAGCCCACGCACCTCCGATTGGGCACAGCGGCGGAGAACCGGGCCGAATGGCTGGCCCGCCGCAGAGATCCGGGCAGCCCCCTCTCCGACCTTCGCGGCCCCGCCGGACGCTCCCGTGCGATCGGCGCCGCCATCCGGGCCGGCCAGGAACGCGGGGAGCCGGAAGCGGAGATCACAGCACATATTCGGGCGGCGATCGCAGCGGGCCGCCCCCTCAGCCTTTGGTGACAGCCAACCTCTGGAGAAAACATGACACCACCGGACCGCACCGCGCCGTCGTGGACGTGCAGGATGGACGCTGGCGTCTGATCGTGGCGCCCCTGCCAATCGAGGACCCGCAGAGGGGCCACGCCACGGACCCCGACCCGGTGCGGCAGGTCGTTGCCCGGGACCTGGGGTCGGCAGGGTACGGCTTCACTCCCGCGACATTCGGGCATCGCCTGATCGAGACCGGGTTCATCATCGACCACGGCTTCTCTGGGGGGCCGAGCTGAACGATGCAGCTCATCGGCGGCATCCCAGATGCGTAGCCAGCGCAACAGGTGTGGTGCTATCGCTGGTTCGAGTGGGTGTGAGATCGACTAAAGGGTGTTGCACAAGGCTCTGAGCTGGGCATCTCTTCTGTATGGCCGGGGTCTTACGCGCTGAGCGGGTGTGGGTGGAGACGTTCACGGGGC
>NZ_JBFALC010000108.1:0-20052 GCF_040656035.1 Streptomyces sp. NPDC050211 | reverse complement strand
GGGGGGCGCGGGGGCCGGGGCGGGGGGGGGCGTGGCCGGGGGGGGTGCGGCAGCGGGCTGCTGGGGTGCGGGCGTCGACTGCGCGGACGCGGGCTGCTGAGCCGGCGGCGCGGGCTGGGCGTACGGGTTGGGCTGTCCCGCGCCGGGGGCGGCTCCGGGCGCGGCAGGAGCGCCGTACATGCCCTGTCCCTGCGCGGTCGGCGGGGCGAACGGCTGCCCGCCCTGCTGGGGCGGCGGCGGGGCGTACCAGCCGGGCTGGCCCTGGCCCGGTACCGGCATCGGCGGCTGCGTGCCGGGCGGCAGGGGCTGCATCAGCCCCTCCTTCTGGTCGACCGTCGAGCGGTAGTCGACGGCGCCCTGCGTCATCCGCATGTACGCCTCCTCCAGCGAGGCCTGGTGCGGCGACAGCTCCCACAGGCGTACGTCCGACTCGTGCGCGATGTCGCTGATGCGGGCCAGCGGCAGCCCGGTCACCCGCAGCGCGCCGTCCTGCTCGGGCAGGACGTGCCCGCCCGCCTCGGTGATCGCGGTGGTCAGCTTCTCGCGCAGCTGCGGCTCGGTGTCGGGGGTGCGCACGCGCGCGAAGTCGGCGGAGTTCGCCGAGATGAAGTCCGTGATGCGCATGTCGGCGAGCAGCTGCCCGCGGCCGATCACGATGAGGTGGTCGGCGGTCACCGCCATCTCGCTCATCAGGTGCGAGGAGACGAAGACCGTACGGCCCTCCGCCGCGAGCGACTTCATCAGGTTGCGCACCCAGAGGATGCCCTCGGGGTCGAGGCCGTTGACCGGCTCGTCGAACAGCAGCACCTGGGGGTCACCGAGCAGCGCGGCGGCGATGCCGAGGCGCTGGCCCATGCCGAGGGAGAAGCCCTTGGAGCGCTTCCTGGCCACGTCCTGCAGACCGACCACGCCGAGCACCTCGTCCACGCGGCGGGCCGGGATGCCGGAGAGCTGGGCGAGGCAGAGCAGGTGGTTGCGGGCGGCCCGGCCGCCGTGCACGGCCTTGGCGTCGAGCAGCGCGCCGACCTGGCGGGGGGCGTTGGGCAGCTTGCGATAGGGGTAGCCGCCGATCGTCACCTGCCCCGAGGTGGGGTTGTCCAGGCCGAGGATCATCCGCATCGTCGTCGACTTGCCCGAGCCGTTCGGCCCGAGGAAGCCGGTGACGGCCCCGGGCCGCACCTGGAAGGAAAGGTTGTACACAGCGGTCTTGTCGCCGTAGCGCTTGGTCAGGCCGACTGCCTCGATCATGCTCCGCACCCATCAAAAAGGTTCAGGACAGCGGGGCACACGCCCCCCGTAAGGGTTAGGAGGATATCCGGGCACTGACGGTTCCCTTCAAGATGAAGCAAAACCGTAAGGTTCAGGCGTCCCGTTTCTTCAGCAGTACATAACCGCCCACAAGCGCCACGACCACCCACAGCGCCATGATCGCGAGCCCGCCCCAGGGGCCGTACGGGGCGTCGTCGTCGACCGGCGTGACCACCTGCATGATCTTGCTGCCGGCCTGGTCGGGCAGGTACTGGCCGATCTTCTTCGTCGCCGAGACATTGCCGAGGATGTTGGAGATCAGGAAGAAGAACGGCATCAGGATGCCCAGCGACAGCATCGGTGAGCGCAGCATCGCGGCGACGCCCATCGAGAACATCGCGATGAGGGTCATGTAGACCCCGCCGCCGATGACCGCGCGCAGCACGCCCGGGTCGCCGATGGAGGCCTTGAGGTCGCCGAGCATCGCCTGCCCCAGGAAGAACGTGACGAAGCTGGTGACGAGGCCGACGGCCAGGCAGAGGCCCGTGGCGACCGCGATCTTGCTGACCAGGAAGGTGCCGCGCTGCGGCACCGCGGCCAGCGAGCTGCGGATCATGCCGGTGCTGTACTCGTTCGAGACGACGAGCACGCCGAACACGATCATCGCCAGCTGACCGAGGCTCATCCCCGCGAAGCTGATGAAGGTCGGGTCGAAGGAGAGCTGGTCCTGCCGGCTCATGTTGTCGAACTCGCTCTTCGACAGGGCCGAGATCAGGATGCCGAGGCCGATGGTGACCACCACGGCGAGGGAGAGCGTCCAGACGGTGGACGCGACGGAGCGGATCTTCGTCCACTCGGAGCGGATGACCTGGGTCGCCGCCATGCTCAGGCCTCCCTGTTCCAACCGTTGCCCCACGGTTCTTGCCGGGGGGCCTCGGAGTGTGCGTGGTATTCCACCGATTCGGCGGTCAGCTGCATGAACGCCTCCTCCAGCGAGGCCTGCTGCGGGCTCAGCTCATGCAGCACGATCTGGTGCTGCGCGGCCAGCTCGCCGATCCGCTCGGACTTGCTGCCGTCGACCTCGAGGGTTCCGTTGCCGGTCTCCACGACGGTGACCCCGGCTCCGTGCAGCACATCGAGCAGCCGCTCGCGCTGCGGGGTGCGGATCCGGACGTACGACCGCGAGTTGCGCGCGATGAAGTCGGCCATGGTGGTGTCGGCGAGCAGCCGGCCCTGGCCGATGACGACGAGGTGGTCCGCGGTCAGCGCCATCTCGCTCATCAGGTGCGAGGAGACGAAGACCGTACGGCCCTGTGCGGCCAGCGACTTCATGAGGTTGCGGATCCAGTGGATGCCCTCGGGGTCGAGACCGTTGACCGGCTCGTCGAACATCAGGATCCGCGGGTCGCCGAGGAGCGCGCCCGCGATGCCGAGCCGCTGGCCCATGCCCATCGAGAAGCCCTTGGTCTTCTTCCGCGCGACCGCCGTCAGTCCGACCGTCTCCAGCACCTCCCGCACCCGGCTGCTCGGAATGCCGTTGCTCTGCGCGAGGCACAGCAGGTGGTTGTAGGCGCTGCGCCCGCCGTGCCAGGCCTTCGCCTCCAGCAGGGCGCCGATGTACGTCAGCGGGTCCTTCAGCTGGTCGTAGTGCTTGCCGTCGATGCGGACGTCGCCGGCGGTGGGGTGGTCGAGCCCGAGAATCATCCGCATGGTGGTGGACTTGCCCGCACCGTTCGGCCCGAGGAACCCCGTGACGATTCCCGGTCTGACGGCGAAGGTGAGGTTGTTGACCGCCACCTTCTCGCCGTACCGCTTGGTCAGCCCCTCGAGCTCAATCATGCGGCAACGCTAAATCGGGCGTTCGGCGGATGCCACCCGGACTGGCAAACCGAGGCCGACGGCTGTGGCAACAATCGCCAAAGCCGTCACCCACAAAGCGGCGTACGGGTGCCATGGGGCTGCCGGGGACGACGAAGACCCGCATCCCCTGCCCAGGGGATGCGGGCCTCGGTCGTACTAACTCACTCGCTACTAACTCACTCGCTTACCGGGTCTGCTGAGCCGGAACCCCGCGGGAGATCGGCTCGTCCTCCGCCGCTGGGGCGCCGGTCGCGGCCACCGCGGCGCCCGTGAGGGTCGCCAGCATCTCGCGCACGTTGGTCAGCTGTGCGTTGATGGAGTCGCGGCGGTTGGTGAGGGCGGCCAGCTCGCGCTCGGATTCCGAACGGATGCGGTCGGCCTTGGCGTTGGCGTCGGCCACGATGTCCTCGGCCTGGCGCTGAGCCGTCTCCACCGTCTGGCGGGCGCGGCGCTCGGCGTCCGTGCGCAGCTTCTCCGCCTCCAGGCGCAGCTGCTCCGCGCGGTGCTCGATCTCGGCGAGGCGCTTCTCGGCCTTGGCCTGACGCGAGGCCAGGTCGCGCTCGGACTGCTCGCGGCGCTTGGCGAGGTTCGTCTCGAAGTCGGCGGCGGCCTGCGCGGCCTTGGCGCGGGTCTCCTCGAAGAGGGCGTCCGCCTCCTCGCGCTTGGACTGTGCGTCCTTCTGCGCCTCGGCACGCAGCTGGGCGGAGTCGCTCTTGGCCTTCTCGACGATCCGGACGCCTTCGTCCTCAGCCTTGGCCTTGCGCTCCGCAGCGAACGATTCTGCGTCGTTGCGGACCTGCTGGGCCGACGACTCGGCGAGTTCGCGGTGCTGCTCGGCGGCGCGGCGGGCCTCCTCGCGCAGATCCTTGGCCTCTTCCTCGGCGAGGCGAAGGATCTTCTCGACGCGCGCGCCGAGGCCGGCGTACGACGGCTCGGCGTCGTTCACCTGAGCCTGGGCGTTCTGCGTTTCGAGGTGGAGCTCCTCGATGCGCTTTTCCAGAGCGGTGATGCGGGCGAGAGCGCTGTCACGGTCGGAGACGAGCTTGGAGATCCGTTCGTCCACCTGAGCGCGGTCGTACCCACGCCGCACAAGCTCGAAGCCGTAGGGGGAAGTGTCGCTCATGGGGTTCCTGTCGAAAGAGACCGGTGAGGTGATAGGGGGAATCCTAGGGGCCGAAGCGGTGTGTCATCGAGCGGATGCGTGTTTGATCTGGAGAATGACACCCCTTTTGGGTGGCTAACCGTCAGACGGCTTGCCAAAGACTTGGTCAAAGGCCCCAGAAGACACCGAAACTCCTCGACTGCGCTAGCCCTCCGGCGACTTGCCACCCGATCGGGGGGCGCCGACCGTCGCACCCGCCTTGACTGCGCCATCCTTGCCCGCGGACGGCGCTTCGAAGGACTCGAGCGCCTCCAGGACGTCCTGCACGCGGGAGATCTCGGCATTGATGTCCTCGCGGCGCCGCACCAGCGTCTCCAGCTCGCGCTTGCCCTCCTCGACCGTGCGCTTCGCCTCGCGGATCGCCTCGGCCTTGAGCTCCTCGGCCTCCCTGACGAGCGTCGCCTTCTTCTGCTCGGCCTCCTTGAGCAGCCCCTCGGCTTTCTTGACCGCGGCGATACGGACCTTGCCCGCCTCGGAGTTGGCCTCCGAGACCAGTTCCTTGGCCTTCGCCTGCGCCTTGGCGAGCTGTTCCTCGGCGGCCTTGATGAGCGCGTCGCAGCGGTCGCCCGCCGACTTCATCGTCTCGGCCGACTCACGGCGGGCCCGCTCGTGCAGTTCCTCGATCTCCGTCGTGATGCGGTCGCGCAGCTCCTCGGCGCGCTCCCGGATCGCGGTGGCGTCCCGGCGGGCGCCGACGAGCAACTCGTCCGCGTCCGTACGGGCCTTCTCCACCATCGCGTTGCCCTCGACGGTCGCCTCGGACACCAGCCGGTCGGCCTCGCTGCGGGCCGCGCCGACCATCGTGTCGGCCTGCGCCTCCGCCTCGGCCGTCGTCTTGTGCGCCTGCTGCTGCGCCTCGGTGAGCAGCTTGTCCGCCTCGGCCGTGGTCTCCGTGATGAGCTTGTCGACCTGCTCGGCGGCCTCGGAGCGCCGCTTGTTGGACTCCTTGCGGGCCTCGTCGAGGGTGCGGTCGGCCTCCTCGCGCGCCGACGACACCAGCCGCTCCGCCTCCGCTTCGGCCTCCGCCTTGACCCGCGCCGACTCGGCCCGGACTCGCTCGGCGTGCTGCTGGGCCGCGCCGACGGTCTCGGCGGCCTCCGCGCGCAGCCGCTCCGCGTCGCTGGTCGCGTCCGACAACCGCTGCTCGGCCTCCGCGGCCGTCTCCGTGGCCAGCCGCTCCGCCTCGGACCGCGCCTCGGTGATGAGGGTGTCCGCCTGCGTCGCCGCGTCCGACCGGATGCGGTTGGCGTCCTCGCGGGCGTCCGCCCGGGTGCGCGAGGCGTCCTGCTCGGCCTGCGCGGTGAGGTCCGACGCCTCCGTGCGCAGCCGCTGGGCATGCTCGGCCGCGTCCGAACGCAGCCGCTCCGACTCGGCGATCGCCTCCGAAACGGTGCGCTCCGCCAGGGACTTGGCGGCCTCCGTCTCCTCGGCCGCCTCGCGCCGGATACGGCCCGCGTCCTCGCTGGCCCGCTCCCGCTCGGCGTAGGCGTCCGAGCGAACCCGGTCGGCCTCCTCCTGCGCCTCGCGCCGGGTACGGTCCGCCGCGTGCTCGGCGGCGGAGCGCAGCCCGGTGATCTCCTCCTGGGCCTGCTCGTGCAGCCCGACGACCGAGTCCCGTACCTGCTGGGCGTGTTGCTCGGCCGCCGACACCATCTCGGTGGCGCGCCGGTCGGCCTCCTCGATCAGCCGGAGCGCCTCGGTCTGCGCCTCCTCCACGCGGTTGCGCGCGGAGGCCAGCAGCTCCTCGCTCTGCTCGCGGGCCCGCTGCCGCTCCTGGTCCGCCTCCTGGCGCGCGGAGCCGAGGAGTTCCTCGGCCTCGCGGCGGCGCCGGGCGGCCTCCTCCTGGGCGGCGGCCAGCGTCTCCGTGGCCTCCGTGCCGAGCCGCTCGGCGGCGGCCTGAGCCTCCGCGCGGACCCGGTCGGCGGTGTCCTGGGCCTCCGACTTCAGCCGCTCGGCCTCCGCCGCGGCCTCCGACCGCAGGCGTACGGCGATGGCCTCGCCCTCGGCGCGGGAGGCGGACGCGTCCGACGCGGCCTCGTCCCGCAGCCGCTCGGCCTCTGCCTCGGCCTGCGCCTGGAGCGTACGGATCCGCTCGGCGGCCTCGGAGCGCAGCCGCTCCGTCTCCTCAGCGGCCTCGCGACGGATCCGCGCGGCCTCGTCGCGGGCGTCGGCCAGCGCCTGCTCGGCCGCCGCGAGCCGCTCCTCGGCCTCCGTGTGCAGCCGGGTCAGTCCCTCGGCGGCCTCGGCACGGCGGGCCTCTATGGCGCGCTCGGTCTCCTCGCGCAGCTCACGCGAGGCCCGCTCGGCGTCCGCCTTGATGCCCTCGGCCTGCTCGACGACCTCCTCGCGGTGCCGCTCGGCCTCCTGGCGGGTGCGCTGCAGGGTCTCCTCGGCCTGGCGGCGCAGCGTCGTCGCCCGCTCGATCGCCTCCGTACGGACCTTCTCGCTGTCCGACTGGGCGGTCTGGCGCAGCTCGTCGGCGTCCGCCTTCGCCTTGGAGAGCAGCTCCTCGGCGGTCTTGGCCGCCTCCTCGATCTGCTGGACGGCCTCCTTGCGGGCCTCCGCGCGGATCTTCTCGCCCTCGGCGACCGCGTCGGCGCGCAGCTGCTCGGCCTCGCCGCGCAGCCGGCGGGCCTCCTCCTGCAGCTCGACCGTCTTGGCGCGGTACTCCTTGGTGTCGTCCTTCGCCGAGCCCTTGAGCTGCTCGGCGATGTCATGCGCCTCGGCGCGCAGCCGGTCGGCCTCGGCCTCCGCCTCGCGGCGAATCCGCTCGGCCTCCTCGGCAGCCGCCTTGGTGGTGTTCTGCGCGTCCTCCTGCGCCTTGTTGAGGACGTCCTCGGCGGTCTTGGCCGCCTTCGACAGCTGGGTCGCGCTCTCCTCGGCGGTGAGCGTGCGGGCCTTCTCGGCGGCCTCCTCGACGATCCGCTCGGCCTCGGCACGGGCGTCCGAGACGATCTGCTCGGCGTCCGTCTTGGTGGCCTCGGCCTCCTTGGTGGCCTCGCTGACCAGCCGGGCGACCTGCTCCTTCGCCGTACGCGTGCGCTGCTCATTGGCGGCCTCGGCGCTGGAGAGGGCCTTGGCGGCGGCCTCCTTGGCCTCGGTGAGCACCTTCTCGGCCTCGGCCTGCGCCGTGCGCAGCGCCTTCTCGGCCTCCGCCATCCGCTGCTCGGCGGCCCGGCTCATCTCGGTGGCCTGGCGGCGGGCCGACTCCGACTCGTTCGTCGTGGAACTGCGCAGCTGCTCGGCGTGGTCCGTGGCCTCCTGGGCCTGAGTGGACGCCGCGTTCAGCAGCCGCTCGGCGTCCGCGCGGGCACGGCGCAGCAACTGCTCGGCCTCCGCACGGGCCGTCTCGGCCTCGCTGGTCAGCCGCTGCCGGGCCTCGGCGGTGAGCCGCTCGGCCTCGGCGCGCGCGGTGGCCATGGCCTTCTCGGCCTCCGCACGGGACTCCTCGAGGAGCCGGCGGGCCTGCTGCTCGCTGCGGGCGCGCAGCTGCTCGGCCCATGCCACGTTCTCGTTGACGTGCGACTCGACGGTCTGCCGGCGCTCGGCCAGCTCCTGGTCGAGCTGCTGGCGGCGGGTGACCGCCTCCTGGTGCAACTCCGCCTGGAGCCGGGCGGCCTGCTCGGCGTGCTCCTGGAGGATCCGCTGGGTCTGCGCCCGGGCCTGGCTCATCTCCCGCTCGGCGTCCAGCCGCAGCTGGTCGGCCTGCATCTGGGCGTTGCGCAGCAACTGCTCGGCCTGGTAGCCGATGTCGCCGCCCTCGTAGGCGGGCCGGGACATGAGGGTGCGCCGCGCCTCGTGCAGCTTGGCGCGCAGCACCTCGACCTGGTAGCCGAGGTCCTCGGCGTGCTGGATCGCCTTTTCACGCTCGGTCTTCAGCCGATCCATCTCGGCCTCGAACCGAGAGAGGTGGTCGACGTCAGCCGCCGGCTCTCGCTCCTGGCTTTCGTAGCCCCGCACTGCGCGGTCCCATCCGTCCCCTGGTCGCAAGTCTCTCCAAACGAGCACCGTCCATCCGCCGAACGGGGCCCCCGGGGAATGGTGTCAGATCAACGGCTGAGCACGGGCTGCCGCCCCGACGCTCGCCCCCCGAAACCCGGACCCCGGCCAGCGGTCACCACAGGGTTGAGCGGCGACCGCCCCCAACCCTACCGGCCCATATGTACGGGGGTCAGTGCTCAGGTGACTCAACAGGCGCCGAAGTGACCAGTTCTGTCAGGACGCCATGGCAATCCTTCGGGTGCAGGAACGTGATCCGTGACCCCATGGAGCCGCGTCGGGGCTCTTCGTAGAGCACGCGTACGCCCTTGTCCTTGATGTCCGCGGCATCGGCGTCCACGTCCGCCGTGCCGAAGGCGATGTGGTGGACGCCCTCCCCGTTCTTCGCCAGCCACTTCGCGACGGTGGAGTCCTCGCGGATGGGCTCCAGGAGCTGGAGGTAGGACGCCCCGCCGTCGGACGTATCGTTGATCTTGAGCATGGCCTCGCGTACGCCCTGCTCCTCGTTGATCTCGGAGTGGAACACCTCGAAGCCATAAGTGGCCCGATAGAACTCGACGGTCTTGTCGAGGTCGAAGCAGGCGATCCCGATGTGGTCGATTCGCGTCAGCATGAAGTCAGTGCAGCGCTACGGCAGCGGTTACGCAACGTGCGCGCGATCACACCGACTGCCGGATGACGCGGTGGACTACCGCTCAGTACATTCGAAGTAAACCCTCGTTCACTCCTCAGCTGTGCAGCTGAAAGGGGATCGCACCTCATGTCTGGAACGAACACCACGACATCCGTCATCGTCGCGGGTGCCCGCACTCCGATGGGTCGGTTGCTCGGCTCGCTCAAGTCGTTCTCCGGGGCCGATCTAGGCGGCTTCGCGATCAAGGCCGCCCTCGACCGTGCGGGGATCGGTGGCGACCAGGTGCAGTACGTGATCATGGGCCAGGTGCTCCAGGCCGGGGCAGGGCAGATCCCGGCACGCCAGGCCGCGGTCAAGGCGGGCATTCCGATGAACGTCCCGGCGCTCACCGTCAACAAGGTGTGCCTGTCGGGCCTCGACGCGATCGCGCTCGCGGATCAGCTGATCCGCGCCGGCGAGTTCGACGTGATCGTGGCCGGCGGCCAGGAGTCCATGACCAACGCCCCCCATCTGCTCCCGAAGTCCCGCGAGGGATACAAGTACGGGGCGATCGAGATGCTCGACGCCATGGCGTACGACGGCCTGACCGACCCGTGGGAGAACGTCCCCATGGGCCAGTCGACCGAGAAGCACAACACAAAGCTGGGCATCGCGCGCCCCGAGCAGGACGAGATCGCCGCCCTGTCCCACCAGCGCGCCGCGGCCGCCCAGAAGAACGGCGTCTTCGAGGCGGAGATCACCCCGGTCGAGATCCCGCAGCGCAAGGGCGAGCCCGTCGTCTTCAGCAAGGACGAGGGCATCCGCGCCGAGACGACGGCCGAGTCGCTGGGCAAGCTGCGCCCGGCGTTCGCCAAGGACGGCACGATCACCGCGGGTTCGGCCTCGCAGATCTCCGACGGTGCGGCGGCCGTGGTCGTGATGAGCAAGGCCAAGGCGCAGGAGCTGGGCCTCGAGTGGATCGCCGAGATCGGCGCCCACGGCAATGTGGCCGGTCCGGACAACTCTCTCCAGTCGCAGCCGTCGAACGCGATCCTGCACGCCCTGAAGAAGGAGGGCCTGGAGGTCGCGGACCTCGACCTCATCGAGATCAACGAGGCGTTCGCGGCGGTCGCCGTCCAGTCAATGAAGGACCTCGGAGTGTCCAGCGAAAGGGTGAACGTCAATGGGGGCGCGATTGCCCTGGGCCACCCGATCGGCATGTCGGGCGCCCGCCTCGTGCTGCACCTGGCGCTGGAGCTGAAGCGCCGGGGCGGCGGCGTCGGCGCGGCCGCGCTGTGCGGCGGCGGCGGGCAGGGTGACGCGCTCATCGTGCGGGTACCCAAGGCCTGATGTCGTTTACGTAGGCGAGCTGAACGGAGCTGTGATGCAGGACGTCTCCACGCTGGTGGCCCAGGCCAGAGAAGGCCGGCCGCGGGCCGTGGCCCGGCTGATCTCCCTGGTGGAGGGGGCGTCCCCGCAGCTCCGTGAGGTCATGACGGCGCTGGCCCCGTTGACGGGCAACGCGTACGTCGTCGGCCTCACCGGCTCACCGGGTGTCGGCAAGTCGACATCGACGTCGGCACTCGTCACGGCGTATCGCAAGCAGGGCAAGCGGGTCGGCGTGCTCGCCGTCGACCCGTCCTCACCGTTCTCCGGCGGCGCTCTGCTCGGCGACCGCGTCCGTATGTCGGAGCACGCCTCCGACCCCGGCGTCTACATCCGCTCCATGGCGACGCGCGGCCACCTGGGCGGCCTCGCGTGGTCCGCGCCGCAGGCGATCCGCGTACTGGACGCGGCCGGCTGCGACGTGATCCTGGTCGAGACCGTCGGCGTCGGCCAGTCGGAGGTCGAGATCGCCTCGCAGGCGGACACCAGCGTGGTCCTCCTCGCCCCCGGCATGGGCGACGGCATCCAGGCCGCCAAGGCCGGAATCCTGGAGATCGGCGATGTGTACGTCGTCAACAAGGCCGACCGCGACGGCGCCGACGCGACCGCCCGCGAGCTCAACCACATGCTGGGCCTCGGCGAATCCCGGGGCCCGGGCGACTGGCGCCCCCCGATCGTCAAGACGGTCGCCTCTCGTGCCGAGGGCATCGACGAGGTCCTCGAAGCGCTCGAGAAGCACCGCGCCTGGATGGAGGAGCACGGCGTCCTCGCCGAGCGCCGCCTCGCCCGCGCCTCCCGCGAGGTCGAGACCATCGCCGTCACCGCCCTGCGCGAACGCATCGGCGACCTCCACGGCGACCGCCGGCTGAGCGCGCTGGCGGAGCGGATCGTCGCGGGGGAGCTGGACCCGTATGGGGCGGCGGACGAGCTGGTGGCGGGGATCACAGCGGGCTGACGATCGCTCCGCAGGCAGCGCCATCAGCGGACGGCCGGAGCAGCGCCCCGAAGGGGCGCGGGGAACTGCGCGACCAGCCACGACGGGCCCGCAGCCGACGACGGCCAAGCGTTCGTCAGTCGTCGTCGTGGTCGTCGTCGGCACGGTCCGACTTGTCGTGACGGTCGTCGTCGCGGCCGTCGTCCGCCCGGCCGTTCCGGTCGTCATCGCCGTCGTCGTCCGAGTCCGCCGTGACCTTGCCGGTCTTCAGGTCGACGCGCCAGTCGCGGTCGTCCTTGCCCGAGCCCGTGTTGACGTCCCAGGCCTTGGCGCGGCCGTCGTCATCGAGGTCCACGTCTGTCACCGTTCCCTTGGCGGCGGCGGCCTCGGCGGCCTGTGCGGCGGTCACGGAGGTGCCCTTGAGGGCGGCGCGTACGTCGGCGGTGTCGTCGTCATCGTCCTCGCGCCCGGTGTGGGAGCCGAGGACGTTGCTGTTGGCCGGGTCGATGCGGACCTGGTGCCAGGTGTTGTCGTCGGCGAGGACGCTGACCTTCCATTCGGCCGCGCCGTCATCCCCGTCGTCGTCACGGTCGTCGTCCAGTTCGGCGGAGACCGCGGTGCCCGGGGCTTCCTTGAGGGCGGCGGCGATCGCGTCGGCGGCGGTCACGGTGCCGGACTCGACGCGCGGCGCGGAGTCGTCCCGCGTCACCGTCGCGTCCTTCTGCCGCGCAGGCGCGTCGTCGTCCCCCGTGACCGCGAGTGCCGTGGCCGTACCGCCTCCGATCAGTGCGGCGGCCGTGACGGCGGCGATCACGATGTTGCGCTTCATGAGGATTCCTCCCGAGTCGTTCGTGTTCGACGGGAATCAATCTGGCTGACCGACGCTGAGGGGAACCTGAAGCCGCCTGAAGAGATCTTCAGCTTGGCTTTGTCACGCTGTACGCATGCGCCTGTTGATCGTGGAGGACGAAAAGCGGCTCGCCCTGTCGCTCGCCAAGGGCCTGACGGCCGAGGGCTACGCCGTGGACGTCGTGCACGACGGCCGCGAAGGCCTGCACCGGGCGACCGAGGGAACGTACGACCTGGTGATCCTCGACATCATGCTCCCCGGCCTCAACGGCTACCGCGTCTGCGCCGCCCTGCGCGCCGCCGGCCACGACGTGCCGATCCTGATGCTCACCGCGAAGGACGGGGAGTACGACGAGGCGGAGGGCCTCGACACGGGCGCGGACGACTACCTCACCAAGCCGTTCTCGTACGTCGTCCTGGTCGCCCGGATCAAGGCACTGATGCGGCGACGGCAGGGCGCCGGGGCCTCGCCCGTGCACGTCCACGGCGAGCTGAAGGTCGACACCGCCGCCCGCCGGGTCTTCCTGGCCGAGGACGAAGTCGCCCTGACCGCCAAGGAGTTCGCGGTGCTGGAGCAGCTCGTGCTGCGGGCCGGCGAAGTGGTGTCCAAGGCCGAGATCCTGGAGCACGTCTGGGACTTCGCGTACGAGGGCGACCCGAACATCGTCGAGGTGTACGTCAGCACCCTGCGGCGCAAGCTGCGCGCCGGGCTCATTCGGACGGTGCGCGGCGCCGGTTACCGGCTGGAGACGGCGTGAGACGACGGCTCTTCGGCTCCGTACGCTCCCGGGCGACGCTCGGCGCCACCCTCGTCGTCGCCGTGGCGCTGCTCGCGGCCGGTGCCGCCGTCCTGCTGTCCCTGCGGTCCAACCTCGTCGGCGAGGCGGGCACACAGGCCGAGCGGACCGCGCGGGAGGTGGCCGCCGACCTCGCGGCCGGGAGGGCGTACGACCAGCTCTCCCTGGACGACGACCAGCCGGTCCAGGTCGTCGACGCGGACGGCAGGCTCGTCGCGGCCAGCGAGAAGCTGGAGCGGATCAGCGGGACGGGCACGGACGCGGTACGGCCGCAGACGCCGGGGGGCAGCCCGGTGGCGGGTGACGACGATGACGATGACGACGACTCCGACGACCAGTCCCTGGAACCCGGTGAGATCGGCCGGCACGCCAAGTTCCACGACGGTTCCGCGACCATCGAGGGGGAGACGGCCGACTACCGGTTCGCCGAGGTCCATGTTGAGGTCCCGGGCAAGGGCGCGCTGACCGTCTACGCGGGCGCCCCGCTGTCCGCCGAGCAGAGCGCCGTCAACACCGCGCTGACCGTCATGCTGATCGGCTTCCCGTTGCTGCTCGGCGTCGTCGCGGGCGTGACCTGGCTGGTCACCCGGCGCGCGCTGCGCCCGGTCGAGGGCATCCGCGGCGAGATGGCCGCGATCACCGCCTCCGAGGACCTGGCACGCCGCGTGCCGGTGCCGGACACGCACGACGAGGTGGCCCGGCTCGCCCGGACGACGAACGAGACGCTGGCCGCCCTGGAGACCTCCGTGGAGCGCCAGCGGCGGTTCGTCGCCGACGCCTCCCACGAGCTGCGCAGCCCCATCGCGTCGCTGCGCACCCAGCTGGAAGTGGCCGCCGCCCACCCGGAGTTGCTGGACCTGGACGGGGCGGTCGCCGACACCGTACGACTGCAGCACCTGGCCGCCGACCTGCTGCTGCTGGCCCGGCTGGACGCGGGGGAGGGGCCGGCCGACACACGGGTGGACCTCGCCGCGCTGGCCCGGGAAGAGGCCGCGGGCCGGGCGGGCGTGACGGTCGAGGTCCCGGGTGCGGTGGAAGTGGCCGGATCACGCGGGCAATTGGGGCGAGTGCTGGCCAATCTGCTGGACAACGCGCAGCGGCACGCCAGATCGGCGGTCACCGTGGCCGTGCGGCGGGACGGCGACCGGGCGGTGGCCGAGGTCGCCGACGACGGCGAGGGGGTGCCGGAGGCCGACCGGGAGCGGATCTTCGAGCGGTTCGTACGGCTGGACGCCGCCCGCAGCCGTGACGACGGCGGCGCGGGGCTGGGCCTCGCCATCGCCCGGGACGTCGCCGTACGCCACGGCGGCACGCTCACGGTGCGGGACGCACCGGCAGGCGGAGCCCTGTTCGCACTCCGCCTGCCGCTTGCCTGATCAGGCCGTCAGGGGCGCCCTCGCTGCCCGCGCAGGTGCTCCGCGATCGGCTTCAGCGCCTTGTCGAGCTCGGTCAGTGCCTCGGGGGACAGCAGATCGATGAAGTGCCTCCGCACAGACGCCACATGATGGGGCGCGACTTTCTTCATCGTCTCCATGCCGTGCTCGGTCAGCACCGCGTACAGCCCGCGGCGGTCGGACTCGCAGTTCTCGCGCCGCACCAGGTCCGCGTTCTCCATGCGGGTGATCTGGTGTGAGAGGCGGCTCTTGGACTGGAGGGTGGCGGACGCGAGGTCGCTCATCCGCATCCGTACGTCCTCCGACTCGGAGAGATTCACCAGGATCTCGTAGTCGTTCATCGTCAGGCCGAACGGCTGCAGGTCCTTCTCGAGCTGGTACGTCAACAGCCTGTTGACCTCCAGGTGGGTGCGCCAGGCGCACTGCTCCGCATCGGTCAGCCAGCGCGTGGCCGTCTCGGTCTCCATGAATGAAGTCTACCTAAAAGGTTGAAAGGCGAACTAGTGAGGGTGGTGTGACTGCGTGCACGCGTTCGACGTCACACTCCGCAGACTACCGCTCACAGCCCGAAGCGACGCTGGAGGTCCCCCAGCTGTCCGGGAAGACGCGGTGCGCCCGGTTGCTGTCCGGGCCCTGTGTGTCCCCCATGGCCACCGGGTACGCCGGCCTGCTGCGGGACCGCCCCCGTGGCCTGCTCGGCCATCAGGGTTTCGGTGGATTGCAGCAGGACCGTACCGGCACCCACGAACTCGAACTGATGCTCCTCTCCGGAGGCCCCACCGAGGCCCGTCATCGCACGTAGACCGCCCATCAGGCCCGTCATATAGCCGTGGTCGTAGTGATGGCACGGCGACGGGCAGTCGGCCCAGCCGACGAGCGCCTGCGGGTCCACCCGGATCGGCGGTTCCATGAACACCACCGGACCGTTAGATGCGGCTATGAACTTGCCGGTTCCGATCAGCGTCAGAAAACCCGGAACGATCGACTGCTTGAGCGCGAGACTTGGCTGAAAAGCGAGGAGGTTGCCCGAGCGAATGGTCAGATTGCCGTTCTCGAGGTCGTACGGATTCACGTCGAAGGCCCGGTCGGCGAGGAGCATCTTGCCCGAGCCCTCCGCCACGACCCAGTCGCTTGCGTGCAGAGGCGAATGAAAGGACGTACGGACAAGACGGTCCAAACGGCCGTGCCCGATGCCGTTGAAGTCGATCGAGCCGTAGTAGGCGATCATCTTCCCCTTCTGCAGGAACCACTGGGAGCCCTTGAGCTCCACGCAGAAGGTGTACGCGTTCACGTTGTCGTCGGCGGGCAGGGTCATCGGGTCGTGGACGACGACGCCCGGGGTTCCGTAGGTCACAGCTTCTCCTCCGAGGCCTGGACGTACACCGCGCCGTTGCCGCTCAGCTCCAGCTGGAACGCCTCGCCTGAGCCACGGCCCACCATGTCCCGCCAGCCCAGCGCGGTCGACAGCTTGTTGCGCACGTCGCCGTGGTGGGCGACGTACGCCTGCGGGTCGACATGGACGGGTCGCTGGGGGGTGATCGGTATCTCGAAGACACCGCCGTGCGCCATCACCGCGACCGCGCCCTGCCCCTTGAGGGTGGTGGTGAACAGCCCCTGGCCCGACACCTGGCCCCGCACCATGCCCATCACGCCGCCCTGCGACCCCAGGAACATCGTCCCCTGCTGAAGCGTGCCCTCGAAGACGAGCAGCCGGTCCGCCTCCACACACAGCGTGTCGCCGGAGAGGTTGATCACCTGGACGTGGTGGCCGCCGTGCCCGAACAGCGCCGTGCCGCTGCCCTCGACGGTCATCAGCGGGGTGTCCTCATTGGCGACCCGGCGCCCGATCATCGACATGATGCCGCCCTGGCCCCCGGCCATGTTGGGCGTGAAGGACACCTCGCCCTTGTAGGCGAGCATGGCGCCGCGCTGGCTGAACAGCCGCTGGCCGGGCATGACGGTCGCTTCGACCATCCTGGAGTTGATCTCACGCAAGCCCATGTCACACATCCCCCGCGACGGTGTTCCGCTCACTGGGCTGGACATACACGAGCCCGTCGCCCTCGAAGCGGATCTGGAAGGCCTCACCGCCGCCCTCGCCCATGAACGTGCGGAACGTCACACCGGACTGGAACGACTGCCGCAGATTCCCCTGATGCGCCACATAGGCACCCGGGTCGACGCTCAGCGGATACTGCGGACTCACCCGCAGCACCACCGCCGGCCCGTCGGACATGATCGCCGCCTGGCCATGCCCCTCGACGGTCGTGGTGAACAGCCCATTGCCCTGCGAGGCGCCGCGCACCCCCGTGAAGGACGTGCCCGTCCGCAGCCCGGAGTCGGTCGCCAGCAGGTTGCTCGACTCCACGTACAGCTTGTCCCCCTGGAGACTCACGAGGTTGATCTCGGACGCCCGGTCCGCGAACCAACAGGTCCCCTGCCCCCTCACCTCCATCACCGTCATCTGCTCCCCGGTGATCCGCCGCGTCACCATCCCGCGGATGCCCTCACCGCCGCCGCTCAGCTTCTTGAAGGCCATCTGCCCGTCGTACGCGACCATCGAGCCGTTCTTCGCCTTCACGGCGTCCCCGGTCATGTCGACGGCGAGCACCTTGCTGCCTTGAAGTCGGAACATCGCCACGGTGCGAAGGTAGCCGCAGCCGGTGTCCGCCAACAGGCCCTACGGGTGGAGATCGACCCTGACCGCACCCCTAGGGGCGGAGCGGGCCGCACCCCCGGCCACGCGCACCCACAGCCGTTTGCCACAATGGGAGGACGTTTGTGCTCCTGTTCACAAGCAGTCGACGCCTCTCCCACCGAAGGTGACCCGTGGACCTCAAGACCGCCGCCGCCCTCCGCCGCCTCCGCCTCGTCTCGGTCCCCGAGGCGGTGTCGTTCCTGCTCCTGCTCGTCTGCTCGGTGCTGAAGCGGACCACCGAATTCGACGCCGTCCGCCCGATGGGCATCATCCACGGCGTCCTCTTCATCCTGTACGTGATCTTCTGGGCGGACGCCTGGAACCGCACGAAGTGGGCCCCGAAGACCGCTGCCCTGTACTTCGTCCTCTCCGTCCTCCCGGCCGGCGGCTTCTTCGCCGAGCGCAAGCTCAAGCGCGAGGCCGAGAACGCGGTGATCGCCTCCCGCGCCCGCAAGGAAGGAATCGTGAACGCGTGATCGTCGCCTTCTCCGTGACGCCGCTGGGCGTCGGCGAGGACGTGGGGGAGTACGTCGCCGAGGCCGTCCGCGTGGTCCGCGAGTCGGGCCTGCCCCACCGCACGGACGCGATGTTCACGTCGATCGAGGGCGACAGCTGGGACGAGGTCATGGACGTCGTCAAGCGAGCGGTCGCCGCGGTGGAGCAGCGCGCCCCGCGCGTGTCCCTGGTCCTCAAGGCGGACATCCGCCCCGGAGTGACCGACGGACTCACCTCCAAGGTGGAGACGGTGGAGCGACACCTGGCCGAATAACCGGCACCCACACCAGCAGCGAACCCCGGCCCGACAAGGGCCGGGGTTTTCTCGTCCCACCTGTTTGAGCGATCGCTCAAACAGCTGCTACGCTCCTGCCCAAGCAGTTTGAGCAGTCGCTCAAAAAGGCGCCCACGAGGGGGAAGAACGATGGGTCTCTACATAGAGGCGTTCATACGCGCCGACCTCGACGACCTCTGGACCCGCACCCAGGAGCCCTCCCAGCACCAGCGCTGGGACCTCCGTTTCACCGAGATCGACTACCTCCCGCGCACCGAAGGCGAGCCCCAGCGCTTCCGCTACGCCACGCGCGTGCTGCCCTTCCTCACCATCGCCGGCACCGGAATCTCGGCCGGCGAGAAGGAACGCCCCGACGGCACCCGCACCTCGGCCCTGCGCTTCGCCTCCCGGCACCCCCTCTCCCTCCTCGCCGAGGGCAGCGGTTATTGGCGCTACGTCCCCGACGGCGACGGAGTCCGCTTCCTCACCGGCTACGACTACCGCCCCCGCTGGGGCGCCTTCGGCGCCCTTGTCGACCGCCTCATCCTCCGCCCCCTGATGGGCTGGGCGACGGCATGGTCCTTCGACCGCCTCCGCCTCTGGCTGGAGCGGGGGATCACGCCAGAGCGGGCGCTCCTGAACTGGCTGGCGGAAATGGCCGTACGAGCCCTGACCCTCACGCTCGCCGCCACGGCCCTGCTCAAGGCCTCCTCCCTCGCCCTCTTCGGCCCGTTCGCGCCGACGATGGCGTTCGTCTACCCCCTCTTCCTGACGCTCGCCATCTGCGCGGCCCTCCTCAAGTCCCCCCTGGCCTGCACGCCCGCCGCCCGCCGCTGCCTGCGCACCCCACCCACGCGCGCGGGTGCCCCGCGCGTCCTGCGCACGCTGAAGGAGCTGTCATGACGTCGATCTTCCGCACGGTGATGGGCCAGGACTTCGACCGCCTCCACCCCCAACTGCAGCGCCGCTTTTCGGTGGGCCTCTCAACCGGCGAGGCGTGCACAGGCCAAGGCGTCATGCACCGCATCTGGCACGGCGGCCCCTGGCTCAAACCCTTCCTCACCCTCGGCGCAACCCGGAACATCCTCGTCCCGCGCACCGGCCGGAACGTCCCCTTCACCATCGAGAACGTCCCCTACGTGGACTCCTACGGCCGTGAGACGGTGACCTTCGTGCGCACCTTCGACCTGCCCGGCCGCCCCCGCCGTTTCGACGCCCAGATGGTGCTCAGCCCCAAGGGCGACCGCATCCTCGACTACCTCGGCACCCACCAGCACCTGGCGACCGACCTCCACTTCACCGCGGAGCCCGACGGCTCGCTCCTGATCCGCTCCGGCGAACACCGCTTCCGGGAGGGCCCGGTGGACGTACGCGTTCCCGAACTGATCGGCGCGACGGCGCAGGTACGGGAGAGCTACGACGACGACGCGGCCCGCTTCCGCATCCAAGTCCAGGTCGTGAACCGTTACTTCGGCCCGCTGTTCGGCTACGAGGGGTCATTCAAGGCGACGTACACAGCCATACAGCGATGCGGTGTACGCCCCGGTCTCCGCCCCGTCCGCGAGGAGTCCCGCGCATGAGCCCCGAGACGGCGAAGTCCCTCGAGACCAAGACCAAACTCCTCGAGGGCGCGCTGCGGACGCTCACCGAGCAGGGCATCGCCAAGACCTCGGCCCGCACGGTGGCGGCCGCGGCCGGGGTCAATCAGGCGCTGGTCTTCTACCACTTCGGTTCGGTGGACGAGTTGCTGGCAGCGGCATGCAGATACGGCGCGGAGCGGACAGTGGCGCGCTACCGCCCTCGCCTGGCCGCCGTCACGTCCCTCTCCGAACTTCTCACCGTCGGCCGGGAGATCCACGAACAGGAACGCGCCGGAGGCCATGTCGCCCTCCTCGGCCAGCTCCTCGCCGGCGCCCAGACCCACGAGAACCTCGGCCCGGCCACGGCGGCGGGGCTCGACCTGTGGATCGCCGAGATCGAGAAGGTCCTCACCCGCGTCCTGCCGGCGACACCCTTCGGGGAGTTCGCGGACCCCGCGGGGCTGGCGCGTGCGGTCGCCGCGTCCTTCGTAGGCATCGAACTGTACGAAGGGGTGGACACGGCGGGGGCAACCGCCGCGCTGGACGCCCTGGAGCAACTCGGCTTCCTTGTCGGGGCGTTGGAGGAACTGGGGCCCGTCGCGCAACGGGCGGTACGCCACCATCTCCGCCGGACCAGCCGACGCTGACGACATGGCACCCGGCGTGGTGGCTGGGCGGGGGTGGGTCGCGCAGCCCGGCGCTTGCGGGGTGCCGCCTGCGCCCACCCGTGCCGCCCCAGGCGGCACGCATGCCCGCAGCTTGG